>NZ_SMKI01000043.1 GCF_004348415.1 Streptomyces hainanensis | reverse complement strand
CACACGTCCCACACACCCCGCACGCCCCCCACGCCACGGGGCACCCGCGTCCGACCGGGCCGAGCCGACGGGGCACGCTGCGCGCCGTCGGCGGGCTGGCCCTCGCCGGGGCGCTGGGCGCCGCCTCGGCACGGTCCGCCGGCGCCGCCCCGACCACCTGGAACCATCCCGGCGCCCTGCACAACGCCGGCGACATCAACCGCGCCAGGGTCAGGGTGGCCGCGGGTACCGACCCCTGGCGGGCGGGCTGGCAGCGCCTGGTCGACAACCCGCACTCCTCGTCCACCTGGACGCCCAACCCGCAGTCCGTGATCTATCGCGGCACGGGGACCTCGAACAACTACCCGATCCTCTACAACGACATCGCCGCCGCCTACCAGAACGCGCTGCGCTGGCAGGTCGGCGGCACGACGGCCAACGCCGACCGCGCCGCCGCCATCTGCAACGCCTGGTCGAACACCCTGACCTCCATCCAGGGCAGCACCGACGCGATCCTCGTCGCCGGCCTGCAGGGCTGGCAGTTCGCCAACGTGGGCGAGCTGCTGCGCGGCTACCCCGGCTTCGACCTCGACGCCTTCCGGCAGATGCTGCTGAACGTCTTCTACCCGATCAACCACGGCTTCCTGCGGGACCACAACTTCACCTGCATCAGCCACTACTGGGCGAACTGGGACCTCTGCAACATGGCGTCCATCATGGCCATCGCCATCCTGTGCGAGGACGGCGCCAAGTTCGACGAGGCCGTGACCTACTTCCAGAGCGGCGCGGGCAACGGCTCCCTCGCCCACGCCGTCCCCTTCCTGCACACCGACGCCGCGGGCTACGGGCTCGGCCAGTGGCAGGAGTCGGGCCGCGACCAGGGCCACTGCGTCATGGGGGTCGGCCAAATGGGCGCGCTGTGCGAGATGGCGTGGAACCAGGGCGTCGACCTGTACGCCCACGACAACCGGAGGTTCTTCCAGGGGGCCCAGTACGTCGCGAAGTACAACATCGGCCTCGACGTGCCCTTCACCACCTACAGCTGGGGCAGCGGCACGAACTGCGCCCACAACGAGCACACCGCGATCGCCTCCGGCGGCCGCGGGCACATCCGCCCGATCTGGGCGATGCTGCACTTCCACTACCACGGGCGCCTGGGCTGGCGTGACGAGTACCTCTCGACCATGTACGACGACTTCGTCGGGACGGAGGGCGGCGGCGGCGACTACGGCTCCACCAGTGGCGGCTTCGACCAACTCGGCTTCGGCACGCTCATGTACGCCAAGTGACGCGAGCCGGTGGTGGCGCGAAGGACCGGCCGCACGGGCGCACTTCGAGTGCGCCCGTGCGGTTCCGCCGGGGGCGAGGGCGAGGCCGTCCGACACGACCCCTTGACTCCCCGGGCGCGAGGATGACAGCTTTTGTATCGCTACAAATTTTCATCCCACAGTACGCATACCAACCCGAACGTGGGCCTTCGCCGGCCGAAGGAGACGAACGACCATGGGTGAATCCCGCCCCCGCGGCGAGACGATCGTCGAGGTGGACGCCAGGGCCGCGGGCACCGCCATCTCCCCCGACCTGTTCGGGGTGTTCTTCGAGGACCTCAACTACGCGGCGGACGGCGGTCTCTACGCCGAACTGGTGCAGAACCGGTCCTTCGAGTACCGCTCCGCCGACCGGAGCGGCTGGCACGCCCTCACCGCGTGGGAGCTGCTGGAGCGGGACGGCGCCGCCGGATCGCTCACCGTCTCCACCGCGGCGCCGTTGCACCCGGCCAATCCGCACCACGCGGTGCTGCGCACCGTCGCCACCGGCACCACGGGTTCGGGGGCCGGGCTGCGCAACGAGGGCTTCGACGGCATCGCCGTCCGGGCGGGCGAGTCCTACGACGTCAGCCTCTTCGCCCGCCTGCCCGACGGCGCCGGGAACCGGCTGGTGGCACGGATCGAGAGTAGGGACGGCGGCCTGGTGCACGGCCGGGCGGAGCTGGGACCCGTGCCCGGGCACTGGGAGCGGCTGTCGGCCGTCATCACGTGCGAGACGACCGACCCCGACGCCAGGCTCACCCTCACGACGTCCGGGGTCGGCACCGTCCACCTCGACCTGGTCTCGCTCTTCCCACAGGCCACCTTCCGCGGCCGGCCCGGCGGCCTGCGCGCCGACCTGGCGCAGGCCATCGCGGACCTGAAGCCGAAGTTCATGCGGTTCCCGGGCGGCTGCCTCGCCCACGGGCAGGGGCTCGGCAACATGTACCGCTGGCCGGACACCGTCGGGCCGCTGCACCAGCGCCGCCAGCAGCCCAACATCTGGCACTACCACCAGTCGATGGGCCTGGGCTACTTCGAGTACTTCCAGTTCTGCGAGGACATCGGCGCCAAGCCGCTGCCCGTGGTGCCGGCCGGCGTCTGCTGCCAGAACAGCGAGGTCACCGGGCAGGCCGGCATCCCCCAGGAGGAGATGCCCGCCTACGTGGCCGAGGTGCTGGCGCTGGTCGAGTGGGCCAACGGCCCCGCCGACTCCACCTGGGGCGCGGTGCGCGCCGCCGCCGGGCACCCGGAGCCGTTCGGCCTCGAGTACCTGGGGGTCGGCAACGAGGACACCATCACCGACACCTTCCGCGACCGCTTCGCCCGCATCCACGACGCGCTGCGGGAACACCACCCCGAGATCACCGTCATCGGCACCCTCGGCCCGTCCACCGCCGGCCAGGACTGGGAACGGGGCTGGGCGTTCGCCCGCGAGCGACGGATCCCGGTCGTCGACGAGCACTCCTACAAGTCGCCGCGCTGGCTCCTGGAGAACACCCGCCGCTTCGACGCCATGGACCGCGAGGGCCCGCACCTCTACGTCGGCGAGTACGGCAGCGGCCGCAACAACGGGCGCAGCGCCGTCGCCGAGGCGGCGTACATGATCGCCATGGAGCGCAACGGGGACGTCGTCCGGCTGGCCTCCTACGCTCCGCTCCTCGCCAGACGCGGCAGCATCCAGTGGCTGCCCGACCTGATCTACTTCGACAACACCGACGTGTGGCCCACCCTCAACTACCACGTGCAGCGGATGCACTCGGTCGGCTCCGGCGACACGGCCCTGCCCTTCACCGTCACCGGGGCCCCCGAGCCGGTGCCCGTCAGAAACGACGCCCGGGCCACCGTCCTGATCGGCACCGGCGCCGACACCCGGGCCGAGTTCACCGACGTCACCATCGACTCCCCGGGCGGCGCACCCGTGCCGGTACCGGAGTTCGGCACCTGGCACGCCGAGTCCGGTACGTGGGTGACGGACGGCAGCGGCGGCGTCCGTCAGACGAGGAGCGGGGCGCGGGCCGAACTACTGCTGGCGGACGCGGTGGAGGGATCGGGATACGCCTTCTCGGTGCGGGCCAGAAAGACGGCCGGCGACGAGGGGTTCGTCCTCGGCTTCACCGGAGCGTCGCCCGATCACCGCTACCGCTGGAAGCTCGGCGGCTGGCTCAACCAGTCGACGTGGCTCGTCCGCGTGGACGACGGCGTGGAGGACGATCTCGGCGACCGCGTGGCCGAGTCCGTCGAGACCGGCCGCTGGTACGACCTGCGGATCGAGGTGGCCGGTCGGCACATCCGCTGCTACCGCGACGGAGAGTTGGTCCACGAGGTCGAGGACGTCCGGCCGGAGCCGGAGGTCTTCGCCGTCTCGGCCGTCCGCGCCGGTTCGACCGACGAGGTGATCGTCAAGATCGCGAACGCCACGCCCGCGTCCGTCGTCGTCCGCGTGCGGCTGGCCGGCACGGACGACGGCGCCGACTTCGCACGCACCGTCCTGACGGTTCCGCCGGACGCCGCGAGCCGGTTCGGGCCGGCCCCCGCCACCCCCGTCGAGGACCGGCTGACCGGGACGGTCTGCGACATCCCACCCCACTCGTTCACCGTGCTGCGCACCCGTGGACGCGGTCCCCGATGACCCGGCCCGGCCGCCCCCACCCTGGCAGGCGGGGCAGGGCACGACCGCGGACGCGGGGAATAGCATGCGAGCGGGGCGCGAGACCGGGTTCCGAAGCCACAGGGCAGGGGTGAGCGTGGTAACGATCCAGGAAGTCGCGAAGGCGGCCGGGGTCTCGTCGATGACCGTCTCGAACGTCATCAACGACCATCCGAACGTGCGCAGGGAGACGCGGGCGAGGGTCCTGGAGGCGATGACCCGGCTCGGCTACCGCGTCAACGTCGCGGCCCGCAACCTGCGCAAGGGGCGCACCGGAACCATCGGCCTCGCCATCCCCGAGGTGGACAGCGCCTACTACGGGCAGTTGGCCGCCGCCATCATCGCCGCGGCCGAGCGGCGTGACCTGCGGGTGAGCATCGAGCAGACCGGTGCCTCGCCGGAGAGCGAACTGGACGCCCTGTCCCTGTCCCGCAACCGGCTGTACGACGGGCTCATCCTCAGCGCGGCGGGCCTGGGCCAGGCGGACGCCGAGCGGCTCAGGGTCGACCATCCGGTGGTCATCCTCGGCGACCGGATCTTCGGCGGCCCCGTGGACCACGTCGCCATGCCCAACCTCGACGCCTCCCGGGCGGCCACCCGCCACCTGCTCTCGCGTGGCTGTCGTCGCATCGCGATCATGTGCGGGGCGGTGGAGGAGATCGACACCTCCCGGCTCCGCCTCGCGGGCTACCGCCTGGCGCTGGAGGACGCGGGCGTGCCGGTCGACCCCGCCCTCGTCCAGCAGGTGGGCAGGTTGGGCATGCGCGAGGGCGCGCGCCGCGCCCGGGAGATGGCGGAGAGCGGGCTCGCGTTCGACGGCGTGTTCTGCGTGACCGACGCGCTGGCCATGGGGGTGCTGCGCGGGCTGGCCGACGTCGGGATACGGGTTCCCGACCAGGTGAAGGTGATCGGGTTCGACAACGTCGCGAGCAGCGAGTTCCTGGTGCCCTCGCTCTCCTCCATCGACCCGGACCACGACGGCATGGCCGCGCGGGCCGTCGATCTCCTGATCCAGCGCATCGAGCAACCGGAGCCCTCGACGCGTCATGCCGAGTTCGTCGGCAGCTTCTCCGTGGTGATCCGGGAGTCGACGGACGGCTGAGACCGGTCCACGGTCCAGTCCCCGCCCCGACACCGCCGAACCGACGGCGGTCCCACGTCCGGATAGATAACGATATCCATCCGGCCGCTGCCCCTGCCCCTCCGTCGCCTCAAGCCATCGAGTCCAAGAGGTTCGTCTCATGCCCGAGTCCCCGTCCTCCGCCGCCCCGAGCACCGCCTGGGAGCCGCCGGCCAACGGCAGTCCCGAGTGGAACAACAACATCGCGATCTCCGAGGTCGGTTCGGAGCCGCCGCACAGCACGCTGATGCCGTACGCGGACGTCGAGCAGGCACTGGCCGCCGACCGCACCCGTTCGCCGTGGCGGCTCGACCTCGACGGCGCCTGGCGGTTCGCCTACGCCGACCGCCCGGAGGACCGCGACCCCGAGTTCCACCGCACCGACCTCGACGACAGCTCCTGGGACACCCTCCCGGTGCCGTCCTGCTGGCAGATGCACGGCTACGACCGCCCGATCCACCTCAACAAGCCCTATCCCTGGTGGGGCCCCAACGGCCTCGGCGAGGAGGCCCAGCCGCCGTTCGCCCCCACTCGCCACAACCCCGTCGGCCAGTACCGCCGCACCTTCACCGTGCCGGCGAACTGGGCCGACCGGCGGGTCTTCCTACACTTCGAGGGCGTCAAGTCCGCCCACTACGTGTGGATCAACGGCGTGCGCGTGGGCTACCGCGAGGACTCCTACACCCCCGCCGAGTACGACATCACCCCCCACCTCACCGAGGGCGCCAACCACCTCGCCGTCGAGGTCTACCGCTACTCCACCGGCGACTGGCTGGAGGACCAGGACATGATCCGGCTGAGCGGCATCTTCCGCTCGGTCCACCTCTTCGCCACCCCCGTCGTCCACCTGCGGGACTTCAAGCTGGACACCCCGCTGAGCGACGACCACACCACCGCCGAACTGTCCGTCACCGCCGCCGTCCGCGCCTACACCCAGGACGCCGCCACCGGCCACCACACCGTCGAGACCCAGCTGTACGACGCCGACGGCCGCCCCGTCTGGCCGCGCCCCCTCAGCGCGACCGCCGACCTGGCCGCCGCCCCGGCCGGCGAGGACGTCACCGTCCAGGCCGCCGGGGCCGTGCCCCGGCCCCGGCTCTGGTCCGCCGAACAGCCCTACCTCTACACCGCCGTGCTCCAGCTCCGCGACCCCGCCGGCCGGGTGACCGAGACGCTGTCGCACCGGGTCGGCCTGCGCGAGTTCGCGCTCAGGGACGGGCTGATGCGGATCAACGGCCGGCCCGTCTCCCTCCGCGGCGTCAACCGGCACGAGATGCACCCCGAGCGCGGCATGTCGCTGACCCGCGCCGACATGGAGCGGGACATCCGGGTGATCAAGCGGATGAACATCAACTCCGTGCGCACCTCGCACTACCCGAACAACCCGCGGTGGCTGGAGCTGGCGGACGAGTACGGCCTGTACGTGGTCGACGAGGCGAACCTGGAGACCCACGGCGTCAACGACCAGTACCCCGGCGACCATCCGGAGTGGACCGAGGCGTGCCTGTTCCGCGCCCGCAACATGGTCCACCGCGACAGGAACCACGCCTCCGTCGTCATCTGGTCCTTGGGCAACGAGTCCGGGGTCGGCTCCACCTTCGACGCCATGCACGACTGGATCCACGCCACCGACCCCACCCGCGTCATCCAGTACGAGTGGGACAACCGCCCCGAGGTCAGCGACATCAGGTCACAGATGTACGCCCGCCCCTGGGAGGTCGAGGAGCGGGCCCTGGACACCGCCGACCGCCGGCCCTTCGTCCTCATCGAGTACTCCCACGCGATGGGCAACTCCAGCGGCAACCTCAGGAAGTACTGGGACGTCATCCGCCGCCACGACGTGCTCCAGGGCGGCTGGATCTGGGACTTCGCCGATCAGGCGCTGCGCTGGCCAACCCCCTCCCGCAAGCGGCTCACGGAGACCGGCCCCGGCGCCCTGACCGGCGAACTGGCCACCGCGGCCGGCGTCACGGCCGGGAAGGGCCTCAGCGGCGGCGTCTTCTTCCCCCACGACTCCTCCCTCGACATCACCGGCTCACTGACCCTGGAGGCCTGGATCACCCCGGGCCCGCCCTTCGGGTACCAGCGCATCCTCGCGAAGGGCGACACCCAGTACGCGCTCGGACTCGCGGACCGGAGCCTGGAGTTCCTCATCCACGCGGGCGGCCGGTCGATCGCCGCCGCCACCCCGCTGCCCGAGGGCTGGACCGGCGCCGAGCACCACGTGGCGGGCGTCTTCGACGCGGCCGCCGGCACACTGACGCTGCACCTGGACGGCCGCGTCGCCGCGACCCGGACCACCACCGAACGCCCCACCAGCAACACCACCCCCCTGACGTTCGGTACCAACGCCGACAACCCCCTCCACGACTACAGCGGCACCATCCGGCGGGCCGCCGTGCACGCCCGCGCCCTGTCGCCCGGGGAACTCGCCTCCGCCGGTCGCGGCCCGGGCGACGACGGCGTGCGGCTCTGGTTCGACGCGGCCACCGCCGGCTACGCCGAGGAGGAGGCGGCCGACCGGACGTTCCTCGCCTACGGCGGCGACTGGGGCGACATTCCGCACGACGGCAACGGCTCCGGCAACGGTGTCGTGACCGCCGACCGTGGCCACACCGGCAAGGCCGCCGAGGTCAAACGCGTCTACCAGGCGATCCAGGTGACGGCGGCCGACGGCGACGCCGCCACCGGGCGGCTCACCGTCACCAACGAGTACCTGTTCACCAACCTCCAGGAGTTCCACGGCACCTGGACCCTGGTCGCCGACGGGCAGAAGGTGCGGAGCGGACAACTGACCGCCGCCGACCTCGACATCGCCCCGCTGTCCACCAGGGAGATCACCGTCCCCCGCCCCCTGCCGGCCGACCCGGCGCCCGGCACCGAGTACTTCCTCCAACTGTCCTTCACCACCAGGGCGGCCACGGCGTGGGCGGACGCCGGCTTCGAGGTGGCCGCACAACAACTCCCCGTCACACCCCGCGCCCGGGCCGTGGCACCACGGCCGCTGGAGGCCGTCCCCGCGCTGCGCCACGAGGAGGGCGAGGCGGCCGTGACGGTGGCTGGCGAGGACTTCTCCGTCACCGTCGACAAGGCCACCGGCGTCATCACCTCCTACCAGGCCGGCGGCGCCCAGCTCGTGGTCTCGGGACCGGCGCCGAACTTCTGGCGGGCGCCCACCGACAACGACCGGGGCAACGGCCAGCCCAGCCGGAACGCCACCTGGCGCGGCGCGGGCACCCGCCGGACGGTGACGGACGTCCGGGTCCGCGCGCTGCGCGACCGCGCCGTGGAGATCACCGTCACCGGCACCCTGCCCACCACGGTGGAATCCGCCTACACCACCACCTACACCGTCTTCGGCAACGCCGAGATCCGGATCGACAACACCCTGCGCCCCGGCGCCCCCGACCTCCCCTACCTCCCCGAAGTCGGCACGCTGTTCCTGCTCCCCGGCCGACTCACGCACCTGCACTACTACGGCCGCGGCCCCGAGGAGAACCACTGGGACCGCAACACCGGAACCGACGTCGGCCGCTACGCCGGCACCGTCGCCGACCAGTGGACCCCCTACCTCCGCCCCCAGGAGAACGGCAACAAGACGGACGTGCGGTGGGTCGCGCTCACCGACGACGCCGGCGCCGGCCTCCTCGTCTCCGGCGAACCGCTGCTGGAGTTCAACGCCTCCCACCACACACCCGAGGACCTCTCCGTCGGGGTACGCCACGACTACCAGCTCGTCCCACGGGAGGAGGTGGTACTGCGGGTGAGTCACCGCCAGATGGGCGTCGGCGGCGACGACAGCTGGTCCACGCACACGCACGACGAGTTCAAGCTGTTCGCCGACCGGGAGTACGCCCACACCTACCGGCTGCGGCCGCTCGCCGACGTCCGCGACGCGACGGCGGCCGCCCGCCGCCCGACGGCGAGTTGAGCGACCGCCCCCCGCACCACGGGCTCATCGCGGTCCGACGGACTCCCTGACCACGACATGCGTGCCGAGCAGGGCGTGCTGCTGGCCCCGCTCCGGGCGGTTGCGACGGTCGAGGGCGAGCCGGACGGCCACCCGGCCCAACTCCTCGTAGGGCACGTGCACCGTGGTCAGCTGCGGCCGCAGGTCCGCGGCGGGAGACACGTCGTCGTACCCGGCCAGGGAGACGTCCTCGGGAACGGCGAGGCCGAACTCGGTGAGCGCCTGCAACGCGCCGGCGGCGACCGCGTCGGTGACGGCGAACACGGCGGTGAAGTCGAGCCCGGCGGCCAGGCGCTCGCGCAGCACGGCACGCGCCGCCGCGCGGTCGAACGGCGCGGGCGCCACCAGCTCCGGTGCGGCCTCGACGGCGAAGTCCGCGAGTGCCCTGCGGTAGCCCGCCAGCCGCCCCGCGGCGGTGGTGGTCTCGGGGTCGCCGCCGAAGAAGAGGACGCGCCGGTGCCCGAAGCCGAGGAGACGGCTGGTCATGGCGTACGCGCCGGCCTCGTTCTCGTACTCCACCACGGTGGCGGGCACGTCCTCCCCCAGGGACGGACGGCCACACAGCACGAGCCGGGATCCGGCCTGGTCCAGGGACTCGGCGAGGGCGCGCATCCGGACGCGGTACCCCTCGTCGTCGCGCACACCGCCGATCAGGATGATGGCTTCGGCGCCCTGCTCCCGCATCAGCCGCACGGCCTCCAACTCGCGATCCGGGTGACCGCCCGTGGTGCAGATCAGGGACAGGCGGCCCTGCCGCGCCGCCTCCTGTTCGATCCCGTGGGCGACCTCGGCGAACGAGGGGCCACGGACGTCGTTGAGGATGAAGGCGACCGCGTTGATCGCGTGCCCGCGCAGCGCCCTGGCGTGCGTGTTGGCCACGTAGTCGAGCTCGCGCAGGGCCCTTTCGACCCGGCGCCTGGTGCCGGTCGCCACCGGGTAGTTCCCGGCGATGACCCGCGAGACGGTGGGTACCGAGACGCCCGCCCGCTCGGCGACGTCCTTGAGCGTGGCACGCCCGTTGCCCGCCTGCCGCCCTCGGCCGGTGTCTGTCGTCACGTGCCCAGTCTAGTTTTCCGCCCGCGCCCCCGGGCCGCCCCTGGGGCGGGCGCCGCCCCGGGCGTGGCCGGCGTCGGGGACGGGACCCGCGGGGCTACGCGGCGCGGTCGAGTTCGGCCCGCTCGACGCGGTACCGGAGGGGGCGCCCCGCGACCAGCAGTTCCAGTTCCTCGACGGCCGTGCGGCCGAGTCGACGCAGCTCGTTGCCCTGCGAACCGGCGATGTGCGGCGTCAGCAGGACGTTGGGCAGGTCGTAGAGCGGCGACGACGGCGGCAGCGGTTCGGGCTCGGTGACGTCGAGGATCGCGCGCAGCCTGCCGCTGACCAGTTCCTCGGTGAGCGCGTCCTGGTCGACCAGACTTCCCCGCGAGGTGTTGAGCAGTACCGCGCCGTCCCGCATGGACGCCAGCGCGGCCCGGTCGACCATGTGGTGCGTCCCGGGCACCGCGGGGGCGTGCACGCTGACGATGTCGCTGTCCCGGAACAGCTCCGCCAGGCCGGCCCTGCGCACCCCGAGTCGTGCGGCCTCGGCCTCGTCCACGTACGGGTCGTGGAGCACGGCGTCGAAGTCGAACGGGCGCAGCAGCTCGATCAGCCGTCGCCCCACCCGGGAGGCGCCGATCAGCCCCACCCGGCGCCCGACGTTGCCGACGTGCGGATGGACCTCCCCGAGGACGAAGCCGCGGGCCGCGCGGTACCGCTCCCGCAGGTCGAAGACTCCCTTGCCGGCCAGCAGGATCATGCCCAGGGCGTACTCGGCGACGGGGAGGGCGTTGGCGTCGGCCGCCGAGGAGACGGCCAGGCCACGGTCCCATCCCTGGCCCGGGATCAGGTACTTGACGGAGCCGCCGGTGTGCAGGACGGTGCGGAGCCGCGGAGCGGCCTCCAGCAGTTCGGGGGTGAGCGGGGGGCAGCCCCAGCCGCTGATCAGCACCTCGGCGGTCGCGAGCCGGGAGCGGGCCTCCGGGTCACGCGGGTTCGCCAGGACGACCGGATCGATGTCGGCGACGGCGGTGAGGCGGCGCATCAGGTCGGGTGGGAAGAGGAGCGGCAGGTGTCGCGGGTTCAGGGCGAACAGCACCGAGGGACGCTCTGACATGGGGAAGGTCCCTCCAGCTGCGATAGAAATCGTTCTCTACGCTACGGTCGGACGGCGGGACGGTCAACACCCGGCGTCTTGAGGCGGGCACGGGAGGACGCCGACGGCGCGCACGCCGGAGGCCGTTACGATGAGCGCCGTGCCCACAGGTGAGAGGCAGCCGGCGGTTCCGGAGGACCGGGTCACAATCAACGACGTGGCGCGGCTCGCCGGCGTCTCGCGGCAGACCGTGACGCGGGCCATGAACGACATGTCCGGGATCAGCGCCGAGACGAAGGCCCGGGTGCTGCGCGCCGCGGCCCGCCTGGAGTACCGGCCCAACCGGGCGGCCAGGGCCATGGTCCGCGGTCCCGGCACCACGCTCGGCCTGGTGATCCGCTCCCTGTGGAACCCGTTCTTCGCCGAGATCGCGGAGAGCGTGATCGACGCGGTCCACGCCCGCCAGTGGAACCTCCACCTGAGCTACGTCGGGTCGAACGGCCGCGACGCGCTGTCGGTGGTGCGGGACATGGCTCCCGAGGTGGACGCGATCGTCGGCTATCTCCCGCCCGACATCTCGCGCGAGTTGCCCTCCTTCACGGGCCCGCTCATCCAGCTCGACATCTCCGGGACCACCGGCCAGGACGCCGGGTTCCGCTTCGACCTGACCCACGACCTGGGCCTCGTCGTCCAGCGCTTCGCCGACAGCGGACGGCGCGGGGTCGCGATGATCGACGGCAGCGTGCACGGCGGCCCCAGCGTCCGCGCGCCGATCTTCACCGAACTCGCCCGCGAGGCCGGCGTGCTGGACGACCGGGTGGGCGTCACGCTGACCGACGAGTCCCCCGAGGGCGCGAGCGCCGCGGTGCGCGAGATGCTCGACCGTTCGCCCGACGTGGACGGCCTGTTCGTCTTCAACGACGTCATGGCCCTGGGCGTGATGCACGAACTCACCCGTCACGGCCTGACGATCCCCGACGACGTCGCCGTGATCGCGATGGACGGCATCCGGCTGGGCGCCTACAGCTCCCCGCCGTTGACCACCGTCGACCTGGACCCGCGGGGCCTGGGCCACGCGGCCGTCGCGGCGGTCGGGGACGTGCTGGCCGGCGACGCGCCCCGGAGGGGCCGGGGCGCCCAGTGGCAGCGGCGGCACGCGCTGCTCGTGCGCCAGTCCGGCTGACGCCCCCTCACGCACCGGCCACTCCCCGCACCACGACGCCGCCCGTCGCCCGTCACCGTCGCCTTCCGGGCAGAACCGTGATCGTTCACGAGCACGCACCGGTTCCGCCGAACAGATCGCCGTGAACGCTCACGCACGCCTCTTGACCCGGCTCTCGTTCCGTCCCTAGTCTGCGGCTGGCATCGAGCCGTATTCCCTGCCATTCCTCGGCATTCACGGCACCTCTCGACGGGCTGACGGCTTCCGTACGCGGCGTCGTGCACGTTCACGCACGCCGGCACGCGGCGGTCCGCGACTGATCGAGGATGATCGGAGATCCCACGCCATGACCCAGCTCTCGCGCCGCACCTTCCTCGGTGGACTCGGCACGACCCTCGGCGCGGTCGCGCTCGCCGGCCCGCTCACCGCGTGCGGCGGTGGCGGAGGCGCCTCGCGCGGCACCGCGGCGTTCGACATCCCCACGTTCGGAGAGCCGCGCCCGCCGGCTCTCGACCCGGCGTTCACCGCCTCCCACGAGGCGATGCGCGACGTCTACGTCGGCCAGCCGGCCGAGTACTTCCGCGGCTACGACGGGACGCCCCTGTCGGGCGGCGAGATCTCCACGTTCCAGCTCACCTGGGGGAATCCCCCGAGCGACGTCTCGGGCGACCCCTACTGGCAGGAGCTCAACCGCCGGCTGGGCGGAACCATCGACACCACGTTCGTGCCCGCCGCCCAGTACGGGGACAAGCTCGCCACCACCCTGGCCTCGGGCAGCGTTCCCGACCTGGTGTTCGTCGACGACAACAGCCCGGTGGCCCTCCAGGGAATCCGCGACGGGGCGTTCGCCGACCTGAGCGAGACCCTGTCGGGCGACAACGTGCTGGAGTGGCCCCACCTCGCGGCGAGGCGCGAGGACGTGTGGCGCTCGTCGCTGCGCGACGGCCGGATCGTGACGATCCCCAGCCCGGTGCATCCCCTGTCGTTCTTCCCGCTCCTGCGGCTGGACATCGTCGAGCAGGTGGGCGGCAACGCGGAACCCGCCGACGCCGACGAGCTGTTCGAGCTGCTGGCCCAGGTGGCCGCGGTGCGCGACGCGCACGGGCTCCCGGTGCACGGCATAGCCCTCTACGACGACCCGCTCCAGACCGTCGTCGAGGCGATGTACCGCGTGGGCTGCGACTGGCAGTTGGACGGCTCGGGAGGCTTCGTCCACAAGATCGAGACCGAGGCGTACCGCGAGTCGCTGGCGTTCCTCGCGCGGTGCTGGGAGGCCGGCGTCTTCAACCCGGACGCGTTGAGCGGCACCGTGCCGGAAGGGCCGTTCGGCAACGCGGTGTTCGCGCCGTCGGCCTGGTCCAACTCGGTCGGCGGCCCCGGCATCCACACGGCCGAGCGCGACACGGAGGGGATCAGGCTCGGCTTCCTGGAGCTGAGGGGCTTCGACGGCGGGGACTGCGTGTGGGAGCGGAACCTGCCGCACGGCCGGTCCATCGCCGTCTCCTCCCGGGCGGCGGAGGACACCGACCGGCTGCGGGAGATCCTCAACGTCCTGGACTACCTCAGCGCGCCCTGGGGCAGCGAGGAGCGGCTGTTCATCGACTCCGGCATCGAGGGCGAGCACTGGGAGATGCGGGACGGGGTGGTCACCCCGACCAACCCGCCCAGCACGCAGTACACCTGGGTCGCGTCGGGCGACGCCGTCTACAACCTCGCCGCGCTCTCCGAGCCGTGGGCCGAGGGCTTCCACGCGGTCGCCTCCCGCCAGGCCGAGCAGTCCGTGCCCAAGGACACCCTGGGCCTGACCTCGGAGACCCTCGCCAGCAGAGGCGTCCAGCTGAACGCGTCCCTGCTCGACCAGCAGAACGCCGTCGTCTCCGGACGCGCCTCGCTGTCGGACTTCGACGACTTCGTCCGCACCTGGCTCGACCAGGGGGGCGAGCAGATCCGCCGCGAGTACGACGAGGCCAGGGAAGCGCGGGGCTGAGATGACGACCCGACAGCGGACCGTCCCCGCCGCGCCCGGGACCTCCGAGGAGGAGGCGCCGGCAGCGCCCCCCGTCGAGGTCCGCGGGACCTCCCTGTGGACCCGGATCAAGCGGGAGCGCGTCGCCTACACCTTCATCGTCCCCGGCCTGGCGTTCTTCGTCCTGTTCGTCTACGTGCCCCTGTTGGGCAACGTCGTGGCGTTCATGGACTTCTCGCCGTTCCTCGGCCTGGAGGACTCCCCGTGGGTGGGGTTCGACAACTTCCGTGCCCTGCTGGACGATCCCGAACTGCGCGACGCGCTCGTCAACACGCTGACCATCTCGCTGCTGCTGGTCGTCTTCGCCTTCCCGGCCCCGCTCGCCTTGGCGCTCCTGCTGAACAGCCTGCTGTCGGACCGGGTCAAGCGGATCGTGCAGACCGTGGTCTACCTGCCGCACTTCCTGTCCTGGGTGATCGTCATCTCGTTGTGCCAGCAACTGCTGGGGGGCAACGGATTCGTCTCGACGCTCGTGCAGGACCTCGGCGGCGAGCCGTTCAACGCCATGACCGACCCGGACACCTTCTACGCGCTGGTGGTGTCCCAGTCGATCTGGAAGGACGTCGGATGGGGCACGATCATCTTCTTCGCGGCCATCGCCGCCGTGCCCCGTGACCGGTACGAGGCCGCGGCGGTGGACGGCGCGAACTCCTGGCGGCGCACCTGGCACATCACGTTGCCGGCGCTGCTGCCCGTCACCACGCTGCTGCTGATCCTCCAGATCGGCAACGTACTGACCGTGGGCTTCGAGCAGTTGTTGCTCCAGCAGCCCGCCGTGGGGGCGGACGCGGCGCAGGTCCTGGACACCTTCGTCTACTACCGCGGCGTGGCCGGCGGCCAGTGGGGCGTCTCGGCGGCGGCCGGCCTCCTCAAGGGCGTCATCGCCACCGTCCTGATCGTCTCGGCCAACCGTGTGGCCAAGCGCCTCGGAGGGAGTGGCATCTTCTGATGGCCGACACCACCGCACCGTCCGTGTTCGACCGCCGTCGGCGCCGCCCCGCCGGCCGGGACGACCTCGCGCCCTGGATGCGCAAGACGTCGAAACCCGTCTCCGCGCTCAAGGGCGTGGTCGTCACCGGCATCTGCCTGGTGATGCTGTACCCCGTCGTCTACGTCGTCGTCATGAGCCTGGCCTCGCCCCGGCAGGCACGCCAGGGGGTGCTGTTCCCCACCGAGTTCTCCCTCGACGCCTACCGGGCGATCTTCTCCGGCGGCGTGGTCACCCAGGGCCTGTGGGTGTCGTTCGTGGTCACCGCCACCGGGACGGTGCTCGCGCTGGCGATGACCTCGACCCTGGCGTGGGGACTCAGCAGGACCAGGGACGTGCCCGGCGCGCGCGCCGTGCTCGTGCTCGTCCTCGCGAGCATGTTCTTCGGGGCCGGCATCATCCCCAACTACCTGCTGGTCAAGCAGCTCGGGCTGCTGGACTCGCTGTGGGCACTGATCCTGCCGGGCCTGATCACCGCCTTCAACCTGGTGGTGATGCGCAACTTCTTCATGGAACTGCCCAGGGAGCTGATGGAGTCCGCCCGCATCGACGGCGCGGGCGAGTGGCGCATCTTCCTGCGGATCGTCCTGCCGCTGTCCCGTCCCATCCTCGCCGTGATGGGCCTGTTCTACGCCGTCGGCTTCTGGAACTCGTACTTCAACGCCCTCATCTACATCAACGACCCCGACAAGTGGCCCATCCAGGTCGTGCTCCAGCAGTACGTCATCGCCGCCTCCCCGATTCCCGGGATGACGCCGAACCCGGACGTGCCGCCGCCGCCGGCGATCACCCTGCAGATGGCGATCATCGTCGCGGCCACGCTGCCCATTCTGCTCGTGTACCCGTTCGTCCAGCGGTACTTCACCTCCGGCGTCCTGACCGGCGCCATCAAGGGCTGACCCGGCGTCACCCGGCGTCAGCCCGCCCGCACGCGTTCGCACCGCGGCCACGATGCCGCCCGCTCCAGGAGAGATCCCCCTGATGACGACCCCCGCCGTCCACTCCAGGCCCGCCGCGGAGCTGGAGACGGCCTCCTATGTGACGTCCTTCTCCCCCGGCTCCGGCACGCTGCCCCCGCGGGCCAGGCCCCACAGCGACGCGCCCGCCCTGGACCTGTCGGGCGAGTGGGCGTTCCGCCTGGTGCCCGGGTTGCGGGACCTCACGGCCGGCTTCGAGGACCCGAGGTTCGACGACTCCGCCTGGGACCGGCTGGCCGTGCCGTCCCACTGGCAGCTCGCCGGTCTCCGGGCGCCCGACGGCGAACTCCTGGAGACGGCCGAGGCCCGCTACGGCCTGCCCGCCTACACCAACCAGCAGTACCCCTTCCCGCTCGACCCGCCGCACGTTCCGGACGACAACCCGACGGGCGAGTACCGCAGGAGCTTCGCGCTGCCGTCCGCCCTGCGGGGGGTGGCGGGGCGGGTGGTCCTGCGCTTCGAAGGGGTGGACTCCGCCTTCGCGGTGTGGTGCAACGGCATTCCGCTCGGCCACGCCACCGGCAGCCGCCTGCCGAGCGAGTTCGACGTCACCGACGCGCTGGTGCCGGGGGACAACGTGATCGCGGTGCGGGTGCACCAGTGGTCGGCCGGCAGCTACCTGGAGGACCAGGACATGTGGTGGCTGTCGGGCATCTTCCGCTCCGTCGGGCTGCTGGCCCGTCCCACGTCCGGCGTCGAGGACCTGTTCGTCCACGCCGGCTTCGACCACGTCACGGGGCACGGCACGCTCCGGGTCGACACCCCGGGCCCGGCCCGCGTGCGCATCCCGGAACTGGGCGTCGAGGCCGGCACCAACGAGCGGCTGACGGTGCCCGACGTGGAGCCCTGGAGCGCGGAGGAGCCGCGCCTGTACGAGGCCACGGTGTCCACCGACGCCGAACGCGTGACGGTCAGGATCGGCTTCCGCACCGTCACCGTCGAGGACGGCCGCATCCTCGTCAACGGGCGGAACATCCGCTTCCGGGGGGTCAACCGCCACGAGTGGCACCCGGACACCGGCCGCGCCCTCGATCCGGAGACCATGCGCGAGGACGTGCTGCTGATGAAGCGGCACCACATCAACGCGGTCCGCACCAGCCACTATCCGCCCGACCCCCGCTTCCTCGACCTGTGCGACGAGTACGGCCTGTGGGTCGTCGACGAGTGCGACCTGGAGACCCACGGCTTCCTGCTCGCCGACTGGCGCGGCAACCCGAGCGACGACCCCCGGTGGGCCGACGCCCTGCTCGACCGGATGCGCCGGACCGTGGAGCGGGACAAGAACCACCCCAGCGTGATCATCTGGTCGCTGGGCAACGAGAGCGGCGAGGGCGAGAACCTGCGCGCCATGGCCGCCTGGACGCGCTCGCGCGACCCGGAACGGCTCATCCACTACGAGGGCGACCCTGACCACGGCCACGCCGACGTCTACAGCCAGATGTACTCGCACCCCGAGACGGTCGACCGCGTCGGCCGGCACGCCGAGGACCGCACCCGGGACCCCGCCCTGGACGCGCGCCGCCGCTCCCTGCCCCACCTGCTGTGCGAGTACGCCCACGCCATGGGCAACGGTCCCGGCGGGCTCGCCGAGTACGAGGAGCTCTTCGACCGCCACCCCCGGCTGCACGGCGGGTTCGTCTGGGAGTGGATCGACCACGGCATCAGGCGCCGCGCCAGTACCGGCCCCCGCCCCGGCGAGGAGTACTTCGCCTACGGCGGCGACTTCGACGAGGAGGTCCACGACGGCAACTTCGTCGCGGACGGGCTGCTGTTCCCCGACCGGACCCCGTCGCCCGGTCTCGTCGAGTACGGGAAGGTGATCGAGCCCCTGCGGCTGCGGATCTCCGGCGAGGGGCGGGACGCGTTGTCGCTGGCCGCCCGCAGCCGCTACGACCACGCCACGACCGCGCACCTCGCCTACCGGTGGGAACTGGCGGCGAACGGCAGGGCGCTGGCCGCGGGCGCGGTCGACCTGCCCGTCCTGGCCCCCGGCGGGACGGCGACCGCCGACCTGCTGCCGCTCCTGGCCCACGTTCCGCGGGACGCGCCCCGGGGCGAGGAGGTCTGGCTCACCGTCAGCGCCCGGCTGGCGGAGGACCGGTCGTGGGCCCCGGCCGGACACGAGGTGGCCTGGACACAGCACCGACTCGCCGCCCTGGAGCGGCCGGCACCGCCCACGCTCGTACCCGACCCGCCCCCGGCCGTCGCCGCGACGCCCACCGGCTTCTCGCTCGGCACGGCCCACTTCGACCGGAGCGGCGCCCTCCGCTCCCTCGGGGCGCTGCCGGTCGTCGGCCCCCGCCTCGACGTCTGGCGGGCCCCGACCGACAACGACCGGGCCACGCACGGCGACGACGCGAACCGCGCCTGGCGGGCGCTCGGTCTGGACCGCACGCACGACCGCCTGGTCGAGGCGACGCCCCACGACGACGCGCTGGTGGTGGCGGTCCGCACCGGCTCGGCGGCCACCGACGCCGGCCTGCTCACCACCCTCACCTGGACGGCACTCGCTCCCGGGACCCTGCGGCTCGACGTCGAGGTCGTACCGGAGGGGTGGTTCGTCCGCCACGGCTCCCCGGCGTCGTCCGGCACCCCCGTACCGCTCCCCCGGATCGGGTTGCGGCTGGGGCTGCCGGCGGACGTCACCGACGTCACCTGGTTCGGCCTCGGCCCCGGCGAGGCCTACCCGGACACCCGGCGGGCCGCCCGGGTCGGCGAGTTCACCGCGACCGTGCCGGACCTCCAGACGCCGTACGTGACGCCGCAGGAGAACGGCGCCCGCCGCGACGTGCGGTACGCCCGGCTCACCGACGCCTCGGGCGCCGGCCTCGAAGTCACCGGCCTGCCCACCTTCCACCTCACGGCGCGCCCGTGGACGAGTGAGAGCCTGGACGCCGCGCGCCACCCCACGGACCTCGTGCCCGACCGGCACGTCTGGGTCAACCTGGACGCCGCCCACCACGGCATCGGCAGCCAGTCCTGCGGTCCCGGCGTCCTCCCGGTCCACCAACTCCACGCTCGCGCCCTCCGGTTCGCGCTGACCCTGCGCGCCGTCGGACCCGACACCGCCGGCTGACCCGACACCGCCGGCTGACCACCATCCGTCGGCCCCGCCGGGACCGGGGGCCGGTCCGGACGTCACTCCTCCGCGTCGCGGACCAGGAGCGCGATCTGCACCCGGTTCTCGACCGCCAGCTTGGCGAACAGGCTGCCGGTGTGGGCCTTGACGGTCGCGACGCTGATGTTCAGCCGCCCGGCGATCTCCGGGTTGCCCAGCCCGTCCGCGATGGCCCGAGCGGTTTCCCGTTCCCGTTCGCTCAGCGGGGCCAGCCGCTTCCGCGCGGCCCGGCGGGACGCGTCGCGGGCGTCCCGGGACGCGGGCCCGGTGGCCGCGGCGATCACCCGCGCCGTGGCCGCCGGGGACAGCGCGGGATTCCCCTCCGCGACCGTCCGCACCGCGTCGAGGAACCGCGCCGGCGGGGTGTCCTTGAGGACGAACCCGAGCGCTCCGGCGCGCAGCGCGCCGAGTACCAGATCGTCGGAGTCGAACGTGGTCAGCACGAGCACGCGCGGCGGCGACGGCCGGGTGAGGATCTCCCGGGTCGCGCTGAGACCGTCGCGGCCGGACATCCGCACGTCCATCAGCACGACGTCCGGACGCCACTCGTCCACCACGCTGATCGCGGCGTCTCCGTCGGCCGCCTCCGCGACGACGGTCAGGTCGGGTTCGCCCTCGATGACGAGTCGCAGCGCCATGCGCACCAACTGGTCGTCGTCGACGACGACGACGCGCACCGGCTCCCGCTCGCTGTCCACTCACGCTCTCCTTCGTCGGTGTGCTACGGCCAGGGCAGGCACGCGGTGAGGACGTACCCGTCGTCCGGCGTCGGGTGGTGGTCGAGCTCCCCGCCGGCGAGGGCGATCCGCTCGGCGACGCCGAGCAGGCCGAATCCCGACGACGGCGGCCGCGCGGTTCCCGCGGTGGCCGGGGAGTTGCGGACGACGACACGGAGTTCTCCGCCGGCCTCTCCTTCGACGGTGATGTCCACGGCCGCGCCCGGGGCGTGTTTGGCGGCGTTGGTCAGCCCTTCCTGGACGATCCGGTAGCAGGTTCGGCCGACGGCGTCGGACGGCCGTCCCGTCACGGTGGTGCCGAGCGTGACGTCCATCCCGGACGCGCGGGCGTCGGTCACCAGCTCCGGTATGTGGGCGAAGGACGGTTGCGGGGGTTCCGGGCGGCCCGGGTCGGCGCGGAGCACGCCGAGGACGTCCCGCAGTTCCTCCAGCGCCTGGTGGGAGCTGTCGGCGATGCCGCGGATCAGCGTGCGGTTCTGCTCGACCGTGAGGTCGCCGCGGTGGTCGAGCACCCCGGCCTGCATAGCGACCAGGGAGATCCGGTGGGCGAGCACGTCGTGCATCTCGCGGGCGATCCGGTTCCGCTCCAGGGCCCGGGCCTGCGCGGCTCGGGCGAGCTGTTCGCGCTCCGCGCTCTCCGCCCGTTCCCGCAGGGAGCGCACCTCGACGCGCCGCGCGCCGACGGCCGCGCCCACGGCCACCGCGATCCCCGCGGTCAGCGTCGGGAGCGCGAGCAGGAGCCACAGCGGGCCGGTCGGACCCTCTACCGGATAGACCCCGACGGCGAACTGGGTCGAGAGCACGTAGGTCAGCACCACGATCCCGATCTCCACCGGACGGCGCCGGGTGGAGATCGAGCCGAGCGCCAGAAGCGCCGCACCGGTGGCGAGGGACGACACGGTGGCGGCGCTCGCGACCGTCACGGCGACGGCGAGCGGGAAGCGCCGCCGGAGGAGAAGGACCGTCAGACACCCCAGGGCCACCAGCGGATCGCCGATCTCCCACCAGACGCCCGGCCCGGCCGGCTGCTCCCGGGAGAGCACCACGCCGGTGGAGAACCAGAAGGGGACGCCGGCGGCGGCCGCCGCCGCCAGCCGACCCGTCTGCTGCCACCCGCCGAGCCGTGGTGCCACCTCCGCGTTCACCCGGTCAGTATCGCGACCGCGCCCGGCCGGTGCATCAGACCAGAGGCCGAGACGCCTTCGACCGAAGTCGAACCGCCACCTCGACCCGGGGCGAGGGCGGTTCGAGCCGCCGGGCCGATGTGCCGGGGACGCCCGACGAACAGACTCGGTTCCCCAACCGAGAGCGGCGTCCGGCGGGAGGGCACATCCCCTCCCCCACGCCTTCGCCCTCGCCCCGTGAGGAGAACATCGGATGCGCAGAAGTCTCGCCCTCGCCCTCGCCGCCACGGCGGTGCTGGCGACCGCGGTCCCGGGAGCCGCCGCGGCGACCCCGGCGACCCCCGACCCGGCGCCCCCCGACCCGGCGACGGTGACGGTGACGCCGGAGACCGTGCGGTGGGGGCCGTGCCCCGAGGCGGCGACCGCGTCCCGCCTGGAGTGCGGAACGCTCGAAGTCCCGCTGGACTACCGGGACCCGGCCGGCCGGCGGATAGAGATCGCCGTCTCCCGGCTGGCGAGCGAGAACCCGTCCCGGCGCCGGGGCGTGCTGCTGACCAACCCGGGCGGCCCCGGCATCACCGGCCTGGGCTACCCGGCCCTGCTCGCCGCCGCCGGACTGCCGCGGGAGGTGCTCGACTCCTACGACCTGATCGGCTTCGACACCCGGGGCGTCGGCCGCAGCACGCCGGTGACCTGCGACCTGACGCCGGAGCAGCAGCGGCGCGGGGCCTTCCCGACCTACGCGCACACCGCCGCCGACGTCACGCGGGAGGCGGCGTACGCGCGGACCGTCGCCGAGCAGTGCGCCACCTCGTCGACGGCCTGGATGCTGCCGCACACCACCACCGCGAACAACGCGCGCGACATGGACCGGATCAGGGCGGCGCTGGGCGAGCCGAGGGTGTCGTTCCTCGGCGGCTCCTACGGCTCCTACCTCGGCGCGGCGTACGCGACGATGTTCCCCGAGCGCGGCGACCGGATCGTGCTCGACAGCAACCTCGGCCCCGGCGGCTACGACGCGACGGCCATGCGGAGGTTCGCCCCCGGTCTCCAGGAACGGTTCCCGGACTTCGCGGCGTTCGCGGCCGAACGCCCCGAGTACGGTCTGGGCAGCACACCCGAGCAGGTGACCGCGACGTTCCACGAGCTCGCGGAACGGTTGGACGAGGCGCCGGTCCAGGGCCTCGACGGGACGTGGTTCCGCGGGCTCACCTTCGAACGCCTCTACGGCGACGCGCTGATGCCCGAGCTGGCCGAGGCCTGGCAGGCGCTGGACGCGGGCCAGGCCCCGCCGACCCCGCCGCCGTTCCCGGACATGGAGAACGCCATGTCCGCCCGGCTCCACGTGATCTGCGCCGACGCGCGCTGGCCGGACACCGTCCGGGAGTACCAACGGAACGTCGCGCACGACCGGCTGAGGTACCCGATGCTGGGCGGGTCCACGGCCAACATCGGACCGTGCGCGTTCTGGCCGACCGAGGGGATCGAACCGCCGCTGGAGATCGGCGACCGGGGCCCGTCGAACGTGCTGATGGCGCAGAACGAGCGCGACCCGGGAACGCCGTTGGCCGGCGCCCGGGAAATGCGGCGGGCGCTGGGCGACCGGGCCAGGATGGTGACGGCCGACCAGGGCGGGCACGGCGTCTACCCGTTCGGCGCCAACACCTGCGCCAACGACACGGTGACGGCCTTCCTGACCACCGGGCACCGCCCCGCGCGTGACCTCGCCTGCCCGGCGGAGCCGGGCGAGTGACGGGAGGGAGGCCGTGATCGGGACGGTGCGGCGCCGGCGGGCCCTACGGCGCGTCGGGCCGGGGCGTCGCCCGCGCCTCGACCGGTCAGGAGGCCGGCCGCGCCTCGGCCGTGGTCGGCGCGGTGGTCGCGGCGAGGCCGAGGAGGTCCTTGCGGATCACGCCGGACTGCGCGACGACCAGGACGTTGGCGGGGTCGCCGAGGCCGACGATGTCGGTGAGGGGGTCGACCGCGCTGACGACGAAGTCGGCGAGCTTGCCGGCCTCCAGGGTGCCCAGATCGTCGGCCACGCCCAGGAGTTCGGCCGCCGACCGGGTGCCGGCGACGATCGCGTCGGCCGGTGACATGCCGAGTTCGACGAGGAAGCCGAGCTCCAGCAGGTTGCGGCCGTGCGGGACGACGCCCGCGTCGGTGCCCATGGCGATCCTGGTGCCGCGCTCGATGGCGTGGGCGATGTTGGTCCTGGTGATGCCGGACCAGCGCACCTTCTTCTCGTAGTGGTAGGGCTGCATCGCGGCCTTGTCGATGCCGACGAAGACGGTCGAGAGCGTCGGCACCAGGAAGACTCCCCGCTCGGCGGCCAGGTCGAGGGCCCGGTCGTCGATGCCGTAGCCGTGCTCCACGCTGGTGACGCCACCGAGGATCGCGGCGTGGATGCCGGCCAGGCCCTGCGCGTGGGCGGCGACGGGGCGGCCGCCGTGGCGCTGGACCTCGTCGACGACGGCGCGCACCTCGTCCACCCGCAGCCCCTCGTCGTCGGGGGTGTCGTGCGGGCTGCCCATGCCGCCGGTGGTGCAGATCTTGATCACGTCGGCGCCGGAGCGGAGCGCGTCGCGGGTGGCGCGACGCGCCTCGTCCGGGGTGTCGGCGAGGTAGGCGCCGCCCTGGTGCAGGTGGATGTGGCCGCCGTCGAAGTGGTGGAAGTCGCCGTGGCCGCCGGTGTGGCTGAGGGCGTTCACGGCGATCTTCAGCCGGGGGCCGGCGATGAGTCCGTGGGCCAGGGCGTCGCGCACGCCGCGGGTGGCACCGGCGAGGTCGCGGGCGGTGGTGACGCCGGCGTCCAGGGTGGCGCGGAGCCGTTCCGCGGTCTCGTAGGCGACATAGGTCGGGTCGGTGGTCAGTTCGTGGAACGGTCCCTGCGGGAGGCTCAGCTTGACGTGCACGTGGGCGTCGATGAAGCCGGGGAGCAGGGTGCGTCCCCCCAGGTCGACCTCGCGCGCGCCGGGCGACGCCGGGGCGGTCGCGGCCTCGCCCGCGTAGCCGACGCGGCCCTCGGCGTCGGTGATCAGCACGGCGTCGGCTGTCGGCGCGGCTCCGGGCCGGCCGGTGATGAGGCGGGCGTTGGTCAGGCGCAGCGGCTCGGTGGGCATGGGGAGGTGCTTCCTTCCGGACGGTGACGGTGACGGTGGGAAAGGGTGGGGATCGGGGTTCAGGCGAGGGAGAAGCCGGGGGACGCCGGGTCGGCGTCGAGCAGGGCGCGGGTGTGGTCGGCCGTCGGCGCCGCGTAGACCCGGGCGGCCGGGCCGTGTTCGACGAGTCCGCCGTGGTGGACGACGGCCACCTCGTCCGACACCCGTCGCACCACGGCCAGGTTGTGGGAGATGAAGACCATCGTGAGGTGGAGTTCGTGGCGCAGTTCGTCGAGCAGCGCCAGGATCTCGGCCTGGACGGAGACGTCGAGGGCCGAGGTGATCTCGTCGGCGACGACGAGGCTCGGCCGGATCAGCAGGCCGCGGGCGATGGCGATGCGCTGGCGCTGGCCGCCGGAGAACTCGTGCGGGTAGCGGTCGATGGCGTCGGCCGGCATCCGCACCCGCTCCAGCCACTCGACGATGGTGGCGCGGTGCCTGCGCACGGCGGCGCGCCGCGGGTCGATCGCCTCGGCCAGGGCCTCGCCGACGGTGCGGCGGGGGTCGAGCGAGGAGTAGGGGTCCTGCGGGATGAGTTGGACGCGGCGGCGGAGGGCGGTGCGGGCCCGGCCCCGGGCGCTGCCGACGTCGGTGCCGTCGATGGTGATCGAGCCGGCGCTGGGGCGCAGGCCGCCGACGATCGCCCTGGCCAGGGTGGACTTGCCGGAGCCGGACTCGCCGACCAGGCCGAGGGTGTGCCCGCGGGCGAGGTTGAGGCTGACGTCGCGCAGCGCGTGGGCGGCGGCGGGGCCGTGCCCGTAGCTGACGTCGAGGTGCTGGATGCTGAGGAGGACGTCGGTCATCGGTCGGCCTCCTCGGCGTCGACGAGTTCGGCTGCGGGGTCGGCGGCGGGG
>NZ_SMKI01000439.1 GCF_004348415.1 Streptomyces hainanensis | reverse complement strand
CCCCCGCCCTCGCCGCAACCGCCAACCGCCCTCCAGCAGTTGCAGGCCGCCTATCACCATCAGGGCCAGGCCGAGCGGGGCTCCCTCGAACCAGCCGAGCTCCAGGTCACCGCCGAGGAACCGGAGCAGGCCGCCGCCCACCAGCAGCACGCCCCCCTCGACCATCCGTGCCGTGCCAGACCCCATCGCCCCTCGCCCCCTTTCGAACGTCCGATAGCCGACACCCTCGACGCTAGGCCCGAACCCCCCACTCCCACCTCGCCCGACGGGATGATCATCGGCGCCCGGCCTACATCGAACGACGGACCCGCACCGAGAGATCACAGGTCGGCGACGCAGCCACCGGAAGTTCACCCGGCGGGCGATACTGGCCGTATGTCGACCTCCCCCGCCCCCTCCCGCTCGGAACTGATCGAACATCTCCTACAGACCCGGATCGCGGGCGAGGTCGCCACCCCCAGGGAGAACAACCTCTCCCACTACCGGGAGTTGGCCAACGGCAACCGCTACTTCTGGCTCGGCCTCGAACTCGGCGACCGCTGGTCCGACGAGCAGGACGTGCTGGCGGTGATGGCCGAGCGGTGCGGCGTGGACGAGGACCCGCAGCACCGGCAGGGACAGGACACCATAGACCCCGAGCTCACCGTGGACGCCCTGGACCGGGCCGTACCACTGCTGCGCAAGGCCGTCGCCGACCGGCAGCGGGTGCTGGTGGCCACCGGCCACCCCGGCGGACTGCTCGACGTACACGCCCGCACCGCCGCCGCGCTCGCGGCCGCCGGCTGCGACCTGGTCAAGGTGCCGCTCGGCCTCAGCGCCGACGAGGGCCGGATCGCCCAGTTCGCCGGGGTCGCCGTCTACGAGCGCGGCGCCTCGCTCTGGCACACCCACTCCCCCCGGCCGATGGCCGAGATCCTGGACGCGCTCCCGCAGGAGGGCGAACCCCTGCCCGACCTGGTGATCGCCGACCACGGCTGGGCCGGCTGCGCCGCCGAGCGCGGCATCGACACCATCGGCTACGCCGACAGCAACGACCCCGCGCTCTTCCTCGGC
Source organism: Streptomyces hainanensis (assembly GCF_004348415.1). Lineage (GTDB taxonomy): Bacteria > Actinomycetota > Actinomycetes > Streptomycetales > Streptomycetaceae > Streptomyces > Streptomyces hainanensis. The sequence goes on along the minus strand of NZ_SMKI01000439.1, from coordinate 5,407 downwards.
GAGGCCGAAGGCACGCTCACGGTGTGCGTGCCGCTCGACGACTACGTCGTCAGCCCGCGCTTCTACGAACCGCTCGTCGCCTACCTGCTGGACGCGTCAGGACTCTCCGCCGCCTGAGCCCCGGCGGGCGGCGCCGTCGCCGTCGGCGCCGTCACGCCGCACGTCCGGCTTGCGCGGAGCACTCTTCTCGGCGGCCGCCTTCCCGCCGACAGCCTTCTTGGCGGCGGCCTTCTTCGTGGCCGCCTTCTTCGTGGCCGCCTTCTTGGCAGCGGTCTTCTTCGTGGCGGTCTTCTTGGCCGCGGACCGCTTCGTCGCGGTCTTGCCCGCGGCCTTCTTCGCCGTGCGCTTCCCGGCGGTGGGCTTGTCCGCCGCTGCCTTGTCCGCCGCCGCCTTGGGCACTGCGGCCTTGGACGCGGCGCCCTTCGCGGCCGCGCCCTTCGCTGCGGCGCCCTTCGCTGCGGCGGCCGTCGCTGCGGCGGCCGTCGCGGCGGTGGCCGTCGCGGACCCGCTCCGCTCCGCGCCCTCCGGAACCGGCCGGTCCTCGGCGGCCGGAGCCGGGGCCGCCTCGGGAAGGTCGTCCGTGCGGTCCCGGGTCCAGCGGTGCCACCAGTGGTGGCGGCGCGGGTGGAGCGCGCGGCCGAGCCACCGACCGACCAGCAGATAGCCGACCAGGGCGCCCGAGGTGTTGAGGATCACGTCGTCGACGTCGAAGGCCCGGCCCTCGACGATCAGCCCCTGCGCGGTCTCCACCATCACCATCACCAGGGCGGTGAACGCCGGCACCCGCAGCAGCCCTCGGATACGCGGGAAGAGCATCGGCAGCAGCACCCCGAACGGCACCCCGAGCAGGACGTTCCCGCCGATCTGTTGGAGCGTGGCGAACCGGTCGGGCTGGTCGAGGTAGGCGCGGATCGAGGAGCCGGGCTCCAGGTTGGTGTGGATCAACTCGGTGGAGGCGGGCGAGGGCACCAGGGTCACCCGAGCCAGGGCCACCGCGAAGGCGACCATGCACAGCAGGGCGAGGAACAGCACGACCGTCCTGGCGAACGAGGCGGCCCAGGAATCACGCTGCAACACCGGCATCCTGGTCACCGCCGGCGGCCCGGCGGGCATCGGCTTGCTGGACATCGCCACACTCCTTCGGTCGACGACCGGATTCGTTGACCGGCGTCTACCCGCCCGGGCCGCGCGCACGCCGCGGCGCGGACGTGGCAGCACGTGGCAGGACGTGGCGGAGTGACGGGATGGCACAGTGGGAGGTCCGCGACCGAACTTCTGGAGACACCCCGTTCCCATGCGCTTGCTGCTGATACGCCACGGCCAGACCCCCTCCAACCTCAAGCACCTCCTGGACACCGGAGAACCGGGGCCGGCGCTGACCCCCTGGGACAGCAGCAGGCCGCCGCCCTCCCCGAGGCCCTCGCGGCGGAGCGGATCGGCGCGCTCTACGCGTCCACCCTGGTCCGCACACAGCTCACCGCGGCACCGCTGGCCGCCAGCACCGGACTGCCGGTCGAGGTGCGGGACGGCATCCGGGAGCTGGCCGCCGGAGACCTGGAGATGCGGGGCGACGACGAGGCCATCGAGACCTACGAGGACACCGCCTTCGCCTGGTCGGCGGGGAACACCGGGCTCCGGATGCCGGGCGGGGAGAACGGCGTGGAGGCGCTGGGGCGTTTCGACGCCGTCGTCGACGAGGCCGCGCGCTCCGGGGTGGGGACCGTGGCCCTGGTGAGCCACGGCGCCGTCATCCGGATGTGGGTGGCCGCCCGGGCGGAGAACGTCGACGTGGCCTTCGCCGCCGCCCACAAGCTGCGGAACACGGGGGTCGTGGCCCTCGACGGCTCTCCCGCCGAGGGCTGGCGCGTGGACACCTGGGAGGGCCACCCCGTCGACGCCGCCCCGCGGTAGCCGAGGCCCGTGGTCAGCCGGCGTCGCCGTCGAACGCGCCCGTCGGGTCCTCACCCGTCTCCCACCAGACGCCGAGCCGCTGCCTGGCCAACCGCCAGCCGGCGGCGGTCCGGACGAACTCCCAGTCGTACGGGCCGCCCATCGCGTACGGCGTGGCCCGCATCCCCGGCTCGGGGACGGCGACGAACCACATGTAGCCGATGCCGCTCGCCCGGTCGCCGCGCACCTCGAACGCCACGTTGAGGATGTGGTGCTGCATGGTGGCGTAGCCGGACTCCGCCTCCCGCACGGTGTCGCGGATCGCGTCCCGACCACGGATCTCCCGCCAGGGCCCGAACTCCAGGACGGCGTCCGGCGTCCAGCAGTCGATCCAGGTGTCCCAGTCCCCGGCGTCCAACGCGCGCCAGCCCCGGACCAGCAACGCCCGCAGATCGCGGTCGTCCTCCAGGGCCCGCACCCGTTCCGCCAGCGCTTCCCGCCCACTCGGTTCCGACATCACGTGACCGTCTCCTCTCGTTCCCGCTCGGCTCGTGGCGTCGATCCTGGGCGGGGCACGGCGGGACGACCAGGCAGAGCCGTGCCTGGACGCGACGCACCCAGGCAGCGCGCCGGGCCCCGCGGCTACCGTGAGGCCATGAGCGACAACGCCCTCGGCGAATTCCTCCGAGCCAGGCGCGCCCGCCTGAGCCCCGAGGACGTCGGGCTGCCCTCGTACGGGCGCCGCCGGGTCCCCGGGCTGCGACGCGAGGAGGTGGCCGTCCTCGCCGGCGTGAACGGCGACTACTACGCCCGCCTCGAACAGGGCCGCGAGCGTCACCCCTCACCACAGGTGCTGACGGCGCTCGCCACCGCGTTCCGCCTGGACGCCGAGGCGCACGACCACCTCCACCGGCTGGCCGGCACGCCCCGGGCCCCGGGCGGTGCCCCCGCCGAGCGGCGCGTCTCGCCCCGGCTGCGGGAACTGCTCGACGGCTACGCCCACACGCCGGCCTTCGTCGTCGACACGGCACTCGACTTCCTCGCCGCCAACGCGCTCGCCCGCGCCCTGTTCTCGCCGTTCCGGCAGGTGGACAACCTGGCGCTGATGACCTTCCTCGACCCGGCCGCCCGCTCGTTCCACCGCCGCTGGCCCGAGGTGGCCGCGACCACCGTGGCGAGCCTCCGACACGGCGCCGGCCAGGCCCCTGACCTGCCCAGGCTGCGGGAGGTGGTGGACACGCTGCTGGCGCGCAGCGACGAGTTCGCCGCGCTGTGGCGCACCCACGTCGTGCACAGCAAGAGCGAGGGCGACAAGGAGCTCACCCACCCCGAGGTGGGCGCGCTGTCGCTGAGCTACCAGACCTTCGACGTCCGCGCGGCCCCCGGCCAACAACTCGTCGTCTACCACGCGCCGCAGGGCAGCCCGAGCGCCCACAACCTGACCCTCCTGGGCACGCTCCACGCCGGCCTGGCCGGCCGGGCCGACCCGACCGGCCCGGCGGACCGGTCGGGGCCGCGGGGCTGGCCCCCGAGGCCCCCGGCTGCCCCGCTGTAGCGAGGCTCGGACCGCCGGTCCCTGCCGGGGTGTGCGGACCGGTGACCGCCGCGCCGTGCGGCCCCTCGGGCCGGTGGGCCGGGGCCGCTGCGGGGGCCCGCGGCCCTGCTCCCGGCTGCGCGGGGCGGCACCGGGCCGGCGCCCACCAGACGGCGGGCGGCCAAGGCCGCTGGGTCCAGGGGACCAGCGCAGCCACCGGCCCGGCACATGCACCCGGACCGCAGGCTCCGGAAGGAGGCCAGGCCCACAGAGCCCGGGCCGCGGCGCGGGCCGCCAGGCCCAGCACGGCACGGAGCCGCAGGCCCCACGAAGGGGCACGGCCCGGCGCGACAGCCGGCACACGCAGCGGCCCCAGGGCCATAGGCCCGAGAGTCCGGCACGGATCCGCAGGCCCCGCAACGGCCCCGGCCAACCGGCCCGAAGGGCCGCGCTGACCGGGCCGCATGCCCGACACACGCACGAGCGGACGCCCAGAACCCGGTCACCCGAGCCCCGGCACACCACACCTCGCGGAGACTGGCGCCGCAGGCCCGGGGAACACCACGAGCACCGGCCCACCCAGCCCGGCACACGCGGCGAAGCGGGTCCGGGCCGCAAGCCCGGGAGGGAAGCCCGACACGGCAGACGCCGGCCCGCACAGCAAGCGCGGGGACCGGGGCCGCAGGCCCCGGAAGGGACCGCGACCACCCGGGGCCCAGGGCCGTCGGTCAGGCCCGCCCGGCCCGAGGGACCCGCATCAGACCCTCCTGCATCACCGTGACCGCGAGTCGCCCGTCGGCGGTGAAGATCCGGCCGTGGGCCAGGCCGCGGCCGCCCTGGGAGGTGGGCGAGTCCGTGTCGTAGAGCAGCCACTCGTCGGCCCGGAACGGCCGGTGGAACCACATGGCGTGGTCGAGGCTGGCGCCGACGACGTCGCCCACCATCCAGCCGCCCCGGCCGTGTGCGAGCAGTACCGAGTCGAGCAGCGTCATGTCGGAGACGTACGTGCCGAGGCACAGGTGCGTCACCGGGGTGTCGTGGTCGCCGTCCAGCTTGCCGTTGATCCGGAACCACACCTGGGAACGTGGCTCGCGCGGCCGGCCGGCCGTGGCGAACGGCGGATCCGTGACGTACCGCAGGTCGACCGCGCGCCGCGCCTCGAGCAGCAGGTCGACGACGGCGGCGTCCCAGAAGAGGTCGGCGTGGCGCGGCAGCAGCTCGTCGGCCGCGGGCAACGTCTCGGGGTCCGGCGCCGGCGGCATCGGCACCTGGTGTTCGAGACCGTCCTCCGGACGCTGGAAGGAGGCCGAGAGATGGAAGATCGCCTGCCCGTGCTGGACCGCGACGACCCGGCGGGTCGCGAACGACTGGCCGTCCCTGATCCGGTCGACGGTGTAGACGATGGGCGCGCCGGGATCGCCCGGGCGCAGGAAGTAGGAGTGGAGGGAGTGCGGGAGTCGCTCCTCCGGCACGGTCCGGCAGGCGGCGACGAGCGCCTGTGCCGCGACCTGGCCACCGAAGACCCGGGGCACCACCCAGTCATGGCTGGCGCCCCGGAATATGTCCCGCTCTATCGGCTCCAGGTCCAGCAGATCCAGAAGATACTGGAGAGTAGCGTCCATGAACCGATTCTCCCCCGCCGCCGCGGGCGCGCAGCACGAAGGCCCGGATCCGAGGGATCCGGGCCTTCGTGTTCAGTAGCGGGGACAGGATTTGAACCTGCGACCTCTGGGTTATGAGCCCAGCGAGCTACCGAGCTGCTCCACCCCGCGTCGTGTTCTCCACCTTAGTCCGCGGCCGGCGCTTCCCGCAAATCGCCGCCACCGCACGCGGGGCAGCGCCCGTAGTACGTCACGGTGACCTCCGAGACCGTGAAGCCGAACCGCTCCCCCTCCGGCAGCGCCCGCATGGGGTCGCCGGCGAGCCGCACGTCCCGCATCTCGCCGCAGCCGGAGCAGACGAGGTGCTGGTGGGGGTGGTGGG
>NZ_SMKI01000438.1 GCF_004348415.1 Streptomyces hainanensis | reverse complement strand
GTGGTGGTGGGGGCGCTGGGGGTGCTCATCGCCGGATCACGCTTCCTTTCGCATGCCGCGGAGCTGCACGACATAGGCGATGACCATGGTCACCAGGCCCATGACGATCGCCACCGTCGCCGCGTAGTTGTGCTGCCGCCCGGAGAAGGCCAACGAGTAGGTGAAGAGGTTGGGCGTGAAGTCGGTGGTGATCGCGTTGGGCACCAGGTTCTGCAGGATGCTGGGCTCGTTGAACAGTTGGAAGGTGCCGATGATCGAGAAGATCGTCGCGATCACCAGCGCGCCGCGGATGGCGGGCAGCTTGATCGCGGTGATCACCCGGAGCTGGCCGGCGCCGTCGATCTCCGCCGCCTCGTAGAGGGAGTTCGGGATCACCCGCAACGCCGCGTAGAAGATCAGCATGTTGTAGCCGACGAACTCCCACGTCACGATGTTGCCGATGGAGGCGAGCACCAGGTCGGGCGAGAGCGGGTCGGGCAGCGAGACGCCGAAGGCGTCCTCGATGTTGCCGACCAGCCCGAAGCGGCTGCCGTACATGAAGCTCCACATCAGCGTGGCCACCACGGCGGGCACGGCGTAGGGCATGAAGATCGCGATGCGGAAGAAGTTCCGGCCGTAGAGGCGGCCGCTGTCCAGGGCCAGCGCCACCAACAGGGCGATGAACAGCATGATCGGCACCTGGACGACCAGGAACAGGCTCACCCGGGTGAGCGAGTCCCAGAACTGGGGGTCCTGCAGGGCCCGCTGGTAGTTGTCCAGGCCCACGAAGCTGGTGCCGCCGACCAGTTGGTCCCGGTAGAGGCTGAGGTAGATCGAGTAGGCGATCGGTGCCAGGAAGACGAGGGCGAACACGGCCATGAAGGGGCCGATGAAGCCCCAACCGGTCCACGAGCGCCCGCGCTTGACCCGGCGGCTCGGGCGCCGGGGCGCGGCGCGTCCCGCCATGGAAGGCGGTGACAACGTTGTCATCTGTTCTTTCCTCGCCTCTCGTCCGGGTGTCCGCACGATCGGTGTGTGCGTAAACATCGCGACGTGTGCGGATATGCGAGCCCCGTATGTTTACGTAAACATCGATTTCGCGTGATGTTTACACTGCCCCCAGGTAGGCGTCAAGGGCCGGACCGCGATACTGAGACCTACGTAACCAAACAGAGACGCGCAGATCCGCACATGGACCGGCACGGAAACCACGGCAGACGGGAAGTACCGCTGATGCAGACCAGAAGGCGGCGAGTGTCCATGGCCGACGTCGCCCGGCTCGCCGGGGTCTCCTCGCAGACCGTCTCCCGGGTCTCCAACGGACATCCGGGCGTCGTGGAGACCACCAGGCAGCAGGTGCTGGCCGCCATGAAGGAGCTCGGCTACCGACCCAACAGCGCCGCCCGCGCCCTGAAGCGGGGCGAGTTCCGCACCATCGGCATCATCCTGTTCACCCTCTCCACCACCGGCAACGTCCGCACCCTGGAGGCGATCTCGTCCTCCGCCGCGCAGGAGGGCTACGCGACCACGCTGCTGCCGGTGGCCGTCCCGACCCAGGACGGGGTGCGCGGCGCCTTCACCCGCCTCGGCGAGCTGGCGGTGGACGCGGTGATCGTGATCATGGAGGTCCACCTGCTGGACGCGGCGACCGTCTCACTCCCGCCCAACGTGCAGGTGGTGGTGGCCGACTCGGACGCCGGCGACCGCTACAGCGTGGTCGACACCGACCAGGCGGGCGGCACCCGGGAGGCCGTGCGCCACCTGCTCGATCTCGGCCACCGCACCGTCTGGCACCTGGCCGGCCCCGAGGAGTCCTTCGCGGCCGAACGCCGGACCGCCGCCTGGCGCGCCACCCTGACCGAGGCCGGCCGCGCGATCCCGCCCCTCGTCCGCGGCGACTGGTCAGCCGAGTCGGGCTACCGCGCCGGCCTGCGGCTGGCCGAACAGCCCGACTGCACCGCGGTCTTCACCGCCAACGACCAGATGGCGCTCGGCCTGCTCCGCGCGCTGCGCGAGAAGGGCCGCGCGGTGCCGGAGGACGTCAGCGTGGTCGGCTTCGACGACATCCCGGAGGCCGGCTCCTTCATGCCGCCGCTCACCACCATCCACCAGGACTTCGCCGAGGTGGGCCGCCGATGCGTGGACGGCGTGCTGCGCCAGATGCGGGCCGACACGACGGAACGCGGCACCACCCTCGTGCCGACCTGGCTCGTGCGACGCGACAGCACGGCGCCGCCGCCGGCGGAGGCGTCAGGTCGGCCGGCGGAGTAACGAGGCGTGGGGCGTCCCGCCGTCGTGGGCGTCGGACGTCGGAGCGGGCCCCCAAGAACGGTGCGGCCGGAGGGATTCGAACCCTCACGCGCGTGAGCGCACTGGGACCTAAACCCAGCATGTCTGCCAGTTCCACCACGGCCGCTCGCCTGCCCCGTCATCCTAACCGCTTCACCCGCCCAGGAGTCGGGTCGCCGTGTGGATGGCCAGGCCGGCGAGGGCGCCGATGACCGTGCCGTTGAGGCGGATGAACTGGAGGTCGCGGCCGATGTGGAGTTCGATCTTGCGGGAGGTGGTGCGGGCGTCCCACGAGGAGACGGTGTCGGTGATCAGCGCCGTGATCTCCTTGCGGTAGCCCGAGACCACGTGGATCGTCGCCTCCGTCACCCAGCCGTCGAGCTTGGCGCGCAGCCGTTCGTCCCGGCTGAGGCGGGCGCCGAGGGTGAGGATCGCGGTGCGGGCGCGGAGCCGGAGCGCGCTGCGCTCGTCCTCGGCGGCGGCCAGGATCATGGCGCGCACCGTGCCCCAGGCGGAGGCGATGAGCTCCTGGATCTCCGGCCGGTGCAGCAGGTCGCCCTTGAGCCGCTCCACCCGGGCCCTGGTCTCCGGGTCCTCCTGGAGCTGGCGGGCGAAGTCGGTGAGGAAGCGGTCGAGGGCGCCGCGCGCCGGGTGGTCGGGGGAGTCGCGCATCTCGGCGGCGAACCGCAGCAGTTCGCGGTAGACGCGGTCGCCGACGCGGCGGTCGACGAAGCGTGGGGTCCAGCCGGGGGCGCCGTCCTCCACGGCCGCCAGCACGGAGTCGCGGTGCTTGACCAGCCAGTCGTGTGCCTGGGCGCAGAGCAGGTCGACGGCGCGGTGGTGGCCGCCGTCGGTGACGATCCGCTCCAGCACCCGGCCGAGCCCCGGGGAGATCTCGATGGCGTCGGCGCGGCGGGTGATGGCCTCACCTATCACCGCCTGGACGTCGGCGTCGCGCAGCACGGTGAGGCCGCCGCGCACGCCGGTGGCGAGTTCGGCGGTGACCCGGTCGGCGTTCTCCGGCTTGGCGAGCCAGCCGCCGAGCCGGCGGGCCAGGCCGATGGCCTGGAGCCGGGCCCGCACCACGTCCTCGGCGAGGAAGTTCTCGCCGACGAAGTCGCCGAGGGACTCACCGAGTTGGTCCTTCCTGGTGGGGATGATCGCGGTGTGCGGGATGGGCAGCCCCAGCGGGCGCCTGAAGAGCGCCGTGACCGCGAACCAGTCGGCGAGGGCGCCGACCATGCCGGCCTCGGCGGCGGCCGCCACATAGCCGGCCCAGGCGCCGGCGCCGCTGTGTTCGGCCCAGGTGGCCAGCGCGTAGGCCACGGCCACGAACACCAGCAGCCCGGCGGCCACCGTCTTCATCCGGCGCAGGGCGACCAGTCGTGCCAGGTCACCCGCCGAGAGGCCGTCGCCCGGCCGTGCCTTCGATCCCGCGTCCATCCGGTCCATTCGTACATTGTCCCGTGCATCGGTCCTGATTTCGGAGGGTGACCGAGGCCTCACCCGGGTGGGTGAGCCGGCGTGGTCGGATCGTGGGATCATGAGCCGGTGGGAGTGGTGACGGGACGGCGGGAATTCGGCCTGCTGGCGGGGGCGACGGCCGTGGTTCTCGGGGTGCTGGTCGCGGTGGGCACGGGGCAGGAGGCACCGGCCGCCGGTGAGCGCCACGAGAAGCTGATCGCCGAACCACCCCCGACACGGAGCGTGACACCGGCGGCCGGTGGTGAGTGGGTCGGCACCTGGTCGGCGGCGCCGACCGGGCCCGAGCCCGGCACCGACGGCGGCCTGCCCGACCGGTCGATCCGCAACGTGGTGCACACCTCGGTCGGCGGCGGCGAGGTCCGGGTGGAGCTGACCAACCAGTACGGCGGCCGGTCGGTCGGCTTCTCCAACGTCACGGTGGCGCTCTCCGCCGACGGCGGCCCGAACGCGTTGCCGGGCAGCATGCGCCGGCTGACGTTCGGCGACGGCACCTCGGTGCTCGTGCCGCCCGGGGAGCGGGTGCTCAGCGATCCGGTGCGGCTCGACGTGCCGGCGGACGCGGACCTGCTGGTGACGGTGTACGCGCCGGAGGCGTCCGGCAGCGTGACCCAGCACCGGATGGCCCAGCAGAACAGCTTCCTGGCGACGGGCGACGCGGCCGGCGAGGAGTCGGGCGCGGCGTTCACCGAGGTCACGGGGGCCTGGCGGTACGTCAGTTCGGTGCAGGTGCTGAGCCAGACGGCGGAGGGTTCGGTCGCGGTGCTCGGCGACTCGCTGACGGACGGCATCACCTCGACGCCGGGCGCCAACCGCCGCTGGACGGACCTGTTGGCGGAGCGGCTGCGCGCCGAGCCCGAGGTGCCGCGGCTCGCCGTGCTCAACCAGGGCATTAGCGGCAACCGGCTGCTGCTCGACGGCGACCCCACCCGGCAGTACAACGGTGCCAGCGGGCTCCGCCGCCTCGGCCTCGACGTGGTGCACCAGGCCGGGCTGCGCACGGTCGTGCTCCAGTTGGGCATCAACGACATCTCCGCGCCGCCGCAGCAGACGGATCCGGCGGCCGTCGTGGCCGCGATGCGCGAGCTGACGGCGGAGGCCCACGAGGCCGGTCTCCGGGTGGTGGGCGCCACGCTGACGCCGTTCGCCGGCCACGGCAACTTCACGGCGGAGCGCGAGCGGGTGCGCCAGTTGGTGAACGCGGAGATCAGGGCCGGCGGCGTCTTCGACGCGGTGGTGGACTTCGATCTGGCGCTGCGCGACCCGGCCCGCCCGCAGTCGCTGCTGCCGGCCTACGACTCGGGCGACGGGCTGCACCCGAGCGACGCCGGCTTCGCGGCGATGGCCCACGCGGTGCCCCTGTCCGAGTTGGTGCCGGACATCGAGGAGCAGGCGCTCTAGCCTGGCGGGCTCCCGGGGATCAGCGGGGTTCGATCTCGACGCCGACCGCGAGGAGCGGTTCGAGGAGCCGGTCGAGGTCGGGCACCGAACGGCGCGTCACGTCGTAGTCGTGCCAGACGAGCCGGAACGGCGGCCGGGCGCCGAAGCCGCCGGCCAGGCAGTCACGGAGGGCGTCCGAGCCGGCGCCGAAGTAGCCGCCGGGGCCGTTGATCGCCTCGCCGAGCGCGCAGTAGAAGGCGGCGCGGTCGGTGACGGAACCGCCGGCCACCTGGTAGTCGCGGCCGGGCGGTTGGTCGTCGAGTGGCGGGACGCCGGGGGTGGAGGCGTGGATGCGGGCGGCCTCCAGCCAGCCGGCGCGGTGTGCGGGACCGTCGGTGGCCCAGCCGCCAGGGGCGGGCGGGAAGGCGCGGCGCCACGCGGCCCAGACGGCCTCGGCCGCCGGGTGCGGGTAGCGGAAGAAGAAGCCGTTGAGCAGCAGGTCCAACGTGCCGTCGGCCGCCGGGTGTTGGGCGAGGACGGTGGGGCCGCCGACGTAGTAGGCCCCGATGGGCTGGCCGTCGTCGGTCCTGATGACGACTTCGACGTCGGGGAGTTCGCGGCGGCGGGGGCGGTCGAGGAGCCGGATGAGCTCGGGTTCCAGCACGCAGCCGAGGAGTTGGAAGGGGCGCCAGCCGCCCGGCTCGGGCTCCTCCTCCTCCGGGGTCGAGAAGAAGCCGGTGAGCTCACGGGCGTGGGCCAGCGGCGGGCCGGCCGCCTCGTGGCGGAGGAGAAAGCTCATGGGTGTCACCCTCGCATGCGATGGTCAGCGGAGCCGGTTGGGCAGCACCCCGCCGTCCGGGAACCAGGGGGCGGGGAAGAGGAACGGGCTGCTGTAGTCGTGGTTGAGGACGAAGCCGAGGCGACCGTCCGGGCGTTCCAGGATCCGGTGGTTGGTGCCGGGCACGTCCCATTCGAGCGAGTCGCGCCACTGGGGGCGTTGCCGGTCCGGCACGTCGTCGGCGCGGTGGATGGTCTGCCGCCCGGTGTTGGGGTCGATGCGCGGCGTGCCGCGGCCCATCCGGATGTTGTCGTACTCGCGGACGATGGAGCCCGGGATGCGGTGCGGGTCGGAGAGCCGGGTCGGCGGGTGGGCGGCCAGGCCGAGGGGGTCGCTCCAGGTGTGCGGGTTGTGGACGTAGCCGTAGTGGTGCGGCGCCGGGGTCAGGCCGAGCGGGTCGGGGGTGGCGTAGCGGGCGGTGGCCGGGTCGTAGTGCCGGAGGAAGTTGTAGTGCCAGCCGGTCTCCTCGTCGGCGTACTGGCCGGGGAACCGCAGTGGGGTGTCGGTG
>NZ_SMKI01000437.1 GCF_004348415.1 Streptomyces hainanensis | reverse complement strand
GGGACGGGCGGGATCGGCGTCAGATGTGGCCGCGCCAGGGCGCCAGCCGGCGTTCGAGCAGCCGCAGGCCGCTGTCGATGAGCAGCCCGGAGAGGCCGATGGCGAAGAGGCCGAGGATGACGACGTCCGACTGGTTGTAGCGCTGCGCGTCACGGACCATGCCGCCGATGCCGGGCAGGCCGTTGACGGTCTCGGCGGCGACGACCGAGGAGTAGGCGATGCCGACCGCGAGCCGCACGCCGGTGAGGATCTCCGGCAGCGCGGCGGGCAGGACGACGGAGCGGATCACCTGACGGCGCCCGGCGCCGATGGCCTGGGCCGCCTCCACCAGCGAGACCGGCGCCGAGGCGGTGGCCGCGGCGGTGGCCACCGCGACCGGCGGCATGGCGGCGATGGCCAGCAGCCAGATCTTGGGGGACTCGTCGATGCCGAACCAGATGACGAGGAGGCTGAAGTAGGCGAGCGGCGGCAGCGTCCGCAGGAACGCCACCCAGGGTTCGACCACCACCCGTACCCAGCCGAGCGTTCCCATGACGAGCCCGAGCGCCAGGCCGACGCCCACGCCGATCAGGGCGCCGACGGCGATCCGGCGCAGGCTGACGCCCAGGTGCTCGATCAGGTAGTGCCCCTGGTAGCCGCGGACGCCGTCGTTCTCGGTCGACGTCCGCACCAGCGCGTCGACGACGTCGGCGGGCGACGGCACCAGCACGGGCGGCCACAGTTCGAGCACCACGACGGTCTGCCAGGCGCCCAGCAGCACTCCGAGTGCCAGCAGCCGCAGCCCGACGCGGCGCAGCGGTCCCGAGACGTCGCGGCGGCGTCGGGTGGCGGAGGGGGCCGCGTCCTCGGTGGGCGCGGAGTCGGTGGGCCCGGAGTCGGTGGGCGCGGAGTCGGTGGTGTTCCTGGACGCGTGGACGAGCGGCGGCATGGGGTGCTCCGTGGGGGACGGCACGAGCCGACAGCCCGAACGAGGCGCGGGCACGCGGAAGTCGAGGCGGGAAGCCGGTCTCGTGGAGAAGGACGCGCTCGGCAGGGTCCGTCGTCAGGACCGCGCTGCCGCGGGAGGGGATCCGCTCGGGATCAGGGCGTCAGGCGCAACAGGAGGCGCTGGTGGACCGGCCGAGGTCGATGTGCCGACGAGCCACGAGGAAGGTGAGCACGCGGCATTTTTACACTGCCGCGCGGCCGCCGCCAAGGGGGCGGCGGATCTTGCCGGGCCTCGTCGTACGGATCACCGTACGGTTCGCCGCACGCCGCGCCGCACGAAAGCAACACGGCGGGAAGCCGCGGGAAGCGGCGGGTGATCGGGCGGCCCACGCGGTGGTGGGCCGCCCGACGAGGTGTCACACGGTGGTGTCGAGCGGCGCGCCCGCCGCCGGAAGGTCCTGCCGGCGCACCGCCCGCGCCGCCCGCAACAGCGTTCCCGGGCGCATCAGTGTCCTGGCCGGGGACAGCATGTGCATCACGTCAAGGAAGCGTCGGTGGATCACCGGGTCGGTCACCGAGGCCCGGACGATGAGGTCGCTCAGGCGGGAGGCGACGCCGAAGCCACGGGGGCGGGGTCCGGTGACGTGCGGCAGCTTCAGGTCGTTGAGGGCGGACGTCTGCCACGCGTCGTCCACGACGGCGCGGGTCCGCTTGAAGTAGGACCAGGCCGGGTCGCGCGGGGACGGCCCGGACGCGAGGTAGTCCGCGAGGCAGGCGGCGTGCATCGTGGCGGACGACATGCCCTGGCCGTAGATGGGGTTGAACGAGGCGAGGGTGTCGCCGACCGCGACGAGTCCTGCGGGGAATCGTTTCAGCAGGTGGAAGTCGCGCCGCCGGTTGTCCGGATGCCGGTAGGTCACCGGCTCGCCCATCGGCTCGCCGTCCGCGGCCAGTTGGCGAAACGGTTCGGCGGGGTCGTCCGCGCAGCGGCGCAGGAACTCCGCCACGCCCCGGCCCGGGCGGTCGTCCGCGTAGCCGGCCACCAGGGCGACCCACCGGTCGCCCTCGACCCGGCCGAGGGTGCCGAGGCGCAGCCGGCCGTCCGGCAGCATCGCCAGCGACTGCGCCAGCGTCGCCTCGTGCGGTCCCCCGGAGCGCCGGAACAGCGCGGTGGCGTAGCCGAGGTCGACGTGCATGCGCCGCAACGCCGGTTCCGGCCAGCCCGCTTCGCCCAGCCAGGCCCCGATCCGGCTGGCGCGGCCGGTCGCGTCGACCACCAGGTCGGCGTCCAGGACGTCCAGGACGTCGTCGCCCGAGGTGCCCGAGGTGCCCGACGTGCCCGACGTGCGCGCAGCGCCCGACGCGCCCGACGTGCCGGCCGCGCCCGACGCGCCCGCCCCGCTCGCGTACCGCACCCCGGTCACCCGGTCGCCGGTGAAGACCAGCCCCCGCACCCGGCCGTTGACCAGCCGCACCGCGTCGAGCGCCAACACCCGGCGGCGGAGGTGCGCCTCCAGGAAGGGCCGGGTGGCGCTGACCATCTCCACGCCGCCGACCAGGACCTTGCGGCGGCCGTCGAGGTAACTGTGCACGCCCGCCCCGGTGTCCGCGTGCGCGGCGCCGGCGGCGACGATCTCGGCGGAGAAGCCGGGGAACCACTGCTCGATCCCGCGGCGGCCCGCGTCCAGCAGGGCGTGCATCTGGGTGCCCTGCGGGACCCCTGGCCGGGGATCCCGACCGTCCCCGAAGTCGCCCGCGGGGGCGATGTCGTCCCGTTCGAGGACCACCACCTCGTCCGCGTGGTCACTGAGGACCCGGGCGGCCAGCAGTCCCGCGATGCTGCCCCCGAGTACGGCGGCCCTCCGCATGGCAACCTCCTGTCGGCCGCTTCCGCGCACCTGGAGCTGCGGCCGGCGGCGGAGATCATGGTGAACTTCCGATCCGGTCCCGAACCGACCATCCGCGCACCCGGTCTGTACATTTTCTGGCTCGTCCGACTCCTACGAAGGCAGGACCGTGCGATGAGTTCACCCCACGGAATGCCGCCCGGCGCCGACAGCACCCCGAACCGGCCCCGGCTGGTCGGTGGCCCGTCGGCCGACGTCGACGCCTGGCGGGGCATGCTGCACGACTCCCTCATCGAGCTCGACGCGATCCCGATGGGTGGCACCGGGCACGACGCCGGCTACCACGGCTGGCTCCGCCAACTCGACCTGAGATGCCTCACCCTGACGGATGTCGGTTCGGATCCGGTACGCGTGGTGCGCACGCCCAGGATGCTGCTGGGAAACCAGGACGACTTCTACCTGCTCTCCATCGCCCTGGAGAACAGCTCGTCGTTCAGCGGGAACACCCGGTCGGAGCTGCGCCGCGGCGACGCCGTGCTGCTCGACAGCACGGCTCCCTTCCAGCTCAGCGCCGACGAGTTCGCGCACCACCTGGTGCTGACGCTGCCACGCGCGGACGTGGCGCGGGTCATGCCGGTCGACCGGGAGCGGATCGGGCGGCGCATCGCGGCCGAGAACCCGGTGCTGCGCGTCCTGCTGGCCACGATCACCGAGGTGCACGCCGGCGGCGAGCGGTTCGATCCGGACCTGTTGCCGGAACTGGGTTACGTGATGCGCGAGTTGGTCTTCTCCGCGCTGCGCTCCGACGAGTTCGGCGATCAGACGGCGGTGAACGGCCTTCTCGGTCACCGCGCCCAACTCCTGCGCATGCGGGACTTCGTTCAGCGGCGGCTCGCCGATCCCGAGCTGTCGGCGAGGACGATGGCGGCGGCGTTCGGGGTCTCCGTGCGCTACGTCGAGCTCGTCTTTCGGGAAAGCGGCACGTCACCGGCCCGGTACATTCGCCGGAGCCGGATGGAGGAGGCGCGCAGAAGCCTGGCGAGCCCGCGGCGGAGGGAGCGCCCCATCGCGGCGATCGCCCGGTCCGTCGGAATCGAGAATCCGACCGTGTTCACCCGGATGTTCCGCCAGTTCTACGACCTCACGCCCAGCGCGTACCGGCAGTCCCAGGCCGGCGACCGGCCCGCGTGACGACCGGCCGCACGGTCGTCGTGACGACCGCCACCGGCCCGCGCGACGACCGCCACCGGCCCGCGCGACGACCGCCAGCGGCCCGCGTGACGACCGATCGCGGGGGCGTCGTGATCGTCGGGTGTCCGCGAAACACCGGTGCGTGAATTGACGAATTCGTGTTCGCGAATCGTCGACAACGGCGCCCCGGGCTCCAGCATCGTGGGCGCCGTTGTCGTACGGGGTGTCGCAGTGAATGCTCCGGATGTCCACCAGGCAGGGGAATTCACGACTTGCTGTCAGATTCACCGCATGACGCCGAGACAACCACCGCCGGGAGTACCCCCGCGCAGGCCGCCGAGCCGGGACGCGACGCCCGGTCGACCGCCGGCAGACGTGGACGGCGGGCTCGCGGCAGGCAGCGGACGGCCCGGCGGTCGCCGCTCCGGCCGCGCGGACGGCGGGGCCCGTGGTCGATCCGGTCCCGCGTCCTCGTCCTGGTGCTGATTCCGAGCCTGGCCCTGACCGCGCTCTGGGGCACGTACACGGTCAGCGGGTTCAACGAGGCGCTGGACCTGCGTCAGACCGTCCGCGACGTGGAGGCGGTGGGCGTCAACGGGGTGACGGCGATGGTGGCGCTGCAGGAGGAACGCCGGCTGTCGATGATCTACCTGAGCCACCCGGAGGCGGATCCGGACGCGCTCGACGAGCAGCGCGCCGACACCGACCGGCGGCTCGCGGCGATGAACGAGGCGGCGGCGCCGGTCGTCGAGAACAACCCGCCCGCGCTCAAGGCGATCTACGAGCAGATCGGCCAGGGCCTCGCGATGCTGCCGGACCTTCGGCAGCAGATCGACGCGCGCCAGCTGGACCACGGCGCCGCGTACGAGTTCTACACCGGCGCCGTGAGCACCGGCATGCGCTACTTCGAGGCCGAGGCCCGGCTCACCAACGACTCCGAGGCGCTCAACGAGGGGACGACCGCCGCGGACCTGTTCCGCGCGCTGGAGAGCCTGGCCCGGCAGAACGCCGTGCTGTCCGCGGGGCTGTCGTCGCCCACCGGGATGTCCGCCGCCGAACAGCGGCAGCTCGCCGGGCTCGTCGGCGTGCAGCGGGAGCAGTGGGAGGTGGTGGCGCCGGCGCTGCGCGGCGCGCAGGCGGAGCACCACCAGGAGATCACCGCCGCCCCCGAGTGGTCGATGCTGGTCGACGCGGAGCAGTCGGCGGTGGAGACCGGCCGGATCGCGCCCGGTTTCGAGGAGTGGCAGTCCTCGATGCTGGAGGTGGCGGGGAGTCTTCAGCAGCTCACCCTGGACCAGGTGGACTTCGCCGTCGGGTTCGCCAACGACCGGGTCGACGACCTGATGACCTCGGTGATCCTGACCAGCGTGGGTGCGTTGCTGGCCATCGCGCTGGCCGTGCTGATCTCCGTGCTGGTGTCCCGGGCGCTGATCCGCAGGCTCCGGGACCTGCGCGGCGCGACGCTGCGGCTGGCCGAGGAGCGGCTGCCCGACGTCGTCGGCCGGCTCCAGCGCGGCGAGCGGGTCGAACTCGCCGACGCCGTCCCCGAGACCGGGCACGGCTCGGACGAGATCGGCCAGGTCGCCGGCGCGTTCGCCACCGCGCAGCGCATCGCGGTGCGCGCGGCGATCGAACAGGCCGAGACGCGCGAGGGCATCAGCCGGGTGTTCCTCAACCTGGCGCAGCGCAGCCAGGGTCTCGTGCACCGTCAACTCGCGCTGCTCGACACGCTGGAACGCGACAGCGAGGAGGACCCCGACCTGCTCGCCGAGCTGTTCCGGGTGGACCACCTCGCGACCCGGATGCGGCGCAACTCCGAGAACCTGTCCATCCTCGGCGGCGCGATGCCGGCCCGCCGCTGGCGCCGCCCGGTGCCGTTGACCGAGATCCTGCGCGCCGCGGCCTCGCAGACCGAGGACTACTCGCGGGTCAAGCTGGCCGGGATCCCCGACGTCACACTCGCCGGCCCGGTGGCCGGCGACATGATGCACCTGCTGTCCGAACTGGTGGAGAACGCGACGACGTTCGCCCCGCCGCACACGAGCGTGCAGATCCGCGCCGAGGTCGTGCCCAAGGGGCTCGGCATCGAGATCGAGGACCGCGGCATCGGCATGAGCGACGAGGTGCGCGCGGAGGCCAACCGACTGCTGGTCGCGGCGCCCGAGTTCAACGTGATGGGCTTCACGGAGGACACCCGTCTCGGGCTGTTCGTCGTGGCCCGGCTGGCGGCCCGCCACCGCGTCATGATCACCCTGCGGCCCTCGCCCTACGGGGGGACCTCGGCCATCGTGCTGGTGCCGACGGAGCTGCTGCAGGATGCCGGGGCCAGAGGCCAGGGGCCCGAGCCCGAGCCCGAGCCCGCCGCGGTGATGGCCGGCACGGCGTCCGCCGGCCCGGCCGCGCCGGCGGCGCACGCGCCACCACTGACGCACGCGGCACCGCTGACGCACGCGCCACCTGCGGCACCGGCCGAGGCGGACGGCGCGCGGGCGTCGGCGGGCATGCCCACCTGGGCGCGCGACACCGGGCACCCGGCCCCGGCCCCGGTC
>NZ_SMKI01000436.1 GCF_004348415.1 Streptomyces hainanensis | reverse complement strand
GACGGCCCCCCGATCCTCGATCCCCCGACACGAGTCACCCGATCCGACGTCCCACGGATGGGCTACGGTTCCCGGGCAAAAACGCCGTAAAATCGGATGCACTGTGACCGACAAGCACCTCACCAGCATGTTCTCCCCCGGCGCCGGCCCTGCCGCCGATCCGGCGGGCGATCGCCACGAGCGCCGGATCCGTAGTTTCCAGCCGCGCCGCAGTCGCGTGACGCCGGCGCAGCGGCAGGCGCTGCTGCGGCTGTGGCGGCGGTGGGGCATCGAGGTGGACGGCGCCGCCCCGCTCGATCTGCCCAGGCTGTTCGGCGGGCTGCCGGTCGTGTTGGAGATCGGCTTCGGGATGGGGGAGGCCACCGTCGAGATGGCCGCCGCCGACCCGGGCATCGGCATCCTGGCGATCGACGTGCACACCCCGGGGCAGGGCAACCTGCTGCGTCTCGCGGAGCGCGAGGGGCTGACCAACGTGCGGGTGGCCAACGGCGACGCCATCATCCTGCTCCGCGAGATGCTGGCCCCCGGCTCGCTGGAGGGCGTCCGGGTGTTCTTCCCCGACCCCTGGCCCAAGAAGCGGCACCACAAACGGCGCATCGTCCAGCCGGAGTTCGTGGAGCTGGCCGCCTCCCGGCTGCGCGAGGGCGGGGTGCTGCACTGCGCCACCGACTGGGAGCCGTACGCCGAGCAGATGCTGGACGTGCTCACGACCAGCCGGTCCTTCGTGAACGTCGCGCCCTCCGGTGGCTTCGCCGCCGACCGCGCGGCGGGGCGTCCGGTGACCCGGTTCGAACGGCAGGGCCTGGCCAAGGGGCACGTGGTGCGTGACCTGCTCTTCCGCCGGATCGGCTGACCACCCGGCTGACCACCCGGCCGGCCGGCCCCGGCGGACGGCCCCAGCGGACGGCCCGTCGCGCGGCACCGACCGTTCTCCCGGTCGTTCCCCGTTCGGCCGACTCCCGTTGCCCGATGACCTGTTGGTGTGTCACCGCCAGGCCGTACAGTCATGAGGTGCCCCCTGCGCTCCCCCCACGCGACCGCGCTCCCCGCCTGCGCCCGCTGGCCGGCATCGCGGTGCCGCTGGCCGTCTGCGGGGTGTTGGCGGCGATCCTGGTGGGGCGCGAGACCGGCTGGGCGGGGTTCGCCGTGGGGCTCGGCCTCGCACTGCTGCCGGTGCCCGTCCTGGTGCTGACCTTCCGGTGGATCGACGCCGTGCTGCCCAAACCGCCGCGCACCCTGGCGTTCGCGTTCGGCTGGGGCGCCTGCGTGGCGACGCTGATCGCGCTGTTCGCCAACGGGCTGCTGGTGCGGGCCCTCAGCGGGTCCACCGCCACGCCCGCGCCGTCGCACGCCGACACGCTGGAGATGACGGTGATCGCGCCGGTGGTGGAGGAGACGGTCAAGGCGGGCGCGATCCTGCTGATCTTCCTGCACCGGCCCGAGGCGTTCAACGGCGTGCTCGCCGGCCTCGTCACGGCGGGGATGAGCGCGGCCGGCTTCGCGTTCACCGAGAACATCCTCTACCTGGGCAGCGCCTTCGACCAGGACGTGGAGTGGGGCCCGGTCTCCCCGTGGGACTCGGCCACGGTGGTCACCTTCGTGGTGCGGATCCTGGTGGCGCCCTTCGCGCATCCGATGTTCACGGCGCTGACCGGCCTGGGCTTCGGGCTCGCCGCCGTGGTGGCGCCGGACCGGCGCGCGCTGCGGTTCTCCCTGCCGCTGCTCGGGCTGGCGGCCGCGATGCTGCTGCACTCGGTGTGGAACGCGTCGACCTCGCTGTCGTTCCTCGGCTTCGGCGCGGTCTACGGGCTGCTGATGGTGCCGATCTTCCTCGGCCTCGGCTGGCTGGCCGACACCGCGCGGAAACGTCAACTCCGCATCGTCCGGCGCACGTTGCCGGTGTACGCGACCGCCGGCTGGCTGTCGCCCGAGGAGCCGGCGGCGCTCGGCTCGCTCGGTTCGCGCGCGCTGTCCAGGCGGCTGGCCCGCGAGCGGCACGGCCCGGTGGGCGCGCGGACGGTCGCGGACTACCAGGCGGCCGCCACCACGCTCGCGCTGCTGCGCGAGCGGGCGGACCGGGGCGTGGCAGGGCCCGACTTCCACACCAGGGAGCGGGCGCTGCTCGGCCGGCTCTGGCGGCAGCGGGCCGTGGCGGCGCCGCCGACGGTGGCGGCGGCCTCGACCAGGCGCGGTGGACGGCTAGGACCTGTCTGACGATCCCCGGCGGGCTCGCGCCGCCTGGCATCCCGCCTGGCATCCCGCCTGGCGGCGTTGCCGAATCGCGCGAGTACGGCCAAGTACGAGCTGCGATCCGGCGCCTTGCCAGACGGGCGCCATGCGCCGCTCGCTGATCCACCGGGAATCATCAGACAGGTCCTACCGGAGTGAGATCCGCAGGCCGTCGGTGTCCCGGGCGTGCGCCAGCAGCCACTGACGCTCCTCGGCCCGCAGCTGGCCCGGCAGGGTGAAGCCGACGAGGTCGATCCGGGCGGAGACGTCGAGGTGGTCGAGCAGCCGGGCGACGGTGAAGCCGGTGCTGGCCTCGTTGGCCCAACGGCTCTCGCCGATCAGCGCCGGGTCACTGACGGGACGGCTGAGCGACCGGTCGCCGAGGTACGACTGGGCGCCCGGCACCAGCCGGCTGCGGATCGCCTCCCGCCACTCGGTCGCCTCCTCACCGAAGACCAGCCGGGTGCGGGCCGGCCGCCGCCAGCCGGGACCGCCGCTGCGGCAGGACACGGCGTGCAGGTCGACCCGCTGGCCGGTGGCGTCGGGATGCGTCTGGAACGAGTCGAGCCGCACCACCAGGTCGTAGTCGTCTATCACCGGGCCGAGCGCGCTGCCGGCCAGGCCCTCGCCGTTGGCCACCACGCACACGCTGCGGTCGGCCAGCTGTCCGCGGAGGTCGCTGACGCCGATGGTCCTGGCGCCGCGGGTGACCAGCTCGGGATCGCGTTCACCGGCCAGCGCCCGGCTCCGCTCGTGCGCGTCCACCGCCTCGCGGTCACGTCCGTCCGCCTCCAGCGCCTGGCCACGCAGCCGCCAGGCGTCCTTCGACCTGCTGCGGAGCGCCACCGTGGTGTCGGCGACCCGGCGCGCGAGACGCACCTCGCCCGCCTCGACGGCCTGCCGTCCGACGGCCAGCAGCGCCTCGAAGGCGCGGTCGGCCGACCGCTCGTAGGCGGCGTGCTCGACGACCAGCGACCCGACGGCCGCGACCAGCTTCCTGTCCTCGGGCCCGGTGGCCACATACGCGGCGCACTCCCGAACGCAGGCGGTCAACAGATCCTCCGCCCGCGCGACGCTTCCCGGCCGCAGCCTCAACTTCATATACCGACTGTCGCCGCGCAAGGCTGCGCCAAGGTGAACGGTGCCTTTCTGGTAGCCATCCACCATCAAAGCGCACATCGCCGGCCGAGCCGGCCCACCACCGCACGCCGCTCGGGCGGAGGACTTCAGCGTCGGCGGAAATCCCGAGGTGGGTGGGACCTGGCGCGGAGGACGGACGGACCGTAACGTCTCCCTCACACCCTGCTGGGGATGGAGCGCCATGTTCACCGACTACCAGCTTCAGTTGCGCGAGCGTTTTCTCTCCGCGTCGGTCTGTGCGGCACCGTCCCCGTGGCGACCGGTCTTCCGTCCCGGCCCGACCATCCCCATCGGCGGCCTGCTCGGCATCGGCTTCACGGCCGACCCCGCCACCGGCCGCGACCTGGTGATGGTGGTCTCCCAGGACGGCCACGGCGTGCTGGACGCCACCGACGGCACCCTCCTGGCCCGGGACCGCGCTCCCGACCCCGACATCTGCGACCCCACGGGCCCCTACCTCACCTGCCCGGGCCTCGGGCCACTCGCCGGCATCCAGGTCCGCATAGCCGGCCTCTTCGGCGGCGGCCTCCACGCGACCACCCTCGACGGCTGGACCCTCGACGTCGTCAGCCCCGACTGGCCCCACCAGCGCGTGCTGCTCTCCACCGACGGCGGCCTCTGCCACGGCCCGGCCGGCGGCTGTTGGTGGCACATCCACCACATCACCGGCACCGCCCTCCGCACCGCCGGCTTCTCCCCCTCGGGCCACACCCTCGCCATCGCGACCAGCTCCGACCTCACCCTCCTCACCCGGTCGGAAGGCGAACAGCGACGGTCAGTCTCGCTCAACGGCCACCCGTGAACAGTTCGGTTCACGGAACTCTTCGGTAGGCAATCCGGCGCAACACGGATACCGCCCTGGTATTCGTCGGAAACAGCGCCGCCGGACCCTCGTGGGGCACGCCGGTCACACCCGTAACCACCCGGTACGACCGGATCGTTCACGCACCACGCGACTCCGGCGCCCGAGCGTCCCCTGGGCCGACCGCCGCCGCGAGTCGCGCCCCAGAGGAGGCAAGATGGCAGTGGCAGCGTCGCGTCGCGACTTCCTGAGATCCGTCGGAGTCGCCGGTGGTGCCGGAGTGCTCTACTCCACCATGGGCGCCCTCGGACTCGCCCCCGTCCCCGACGCCCGCGCCGAGGCGTACCGCCCGCCGTCGCGCGGCGACTTCACCCTCGGCGGCCGGGCCGCGAAGAAGGTCCTGATACTCGGCGCCGGCATCGCCGGCCTGGCCGCCGCCTACGAGTTGGGCAAGGCCGGCTACGACTGCCGCGTCCTGGAGGCCAAGGACCGCCCGGGCGGCCGCAACTGGACCGTCCGCGGCGGCACCGCCGAGACCGACCTCGACGGCCGCACCCAGCGCGCCGCGTTCTCCGACGGCCAGTACATGAACGCCGGCCCCGCGCGGCTCCCCCAGTCCCACGTCACGCTCGACTACTGCCGCGAACTCGGCGTCCAGCTGGAGGTGTTCACCAACCAGAACGCCAACGCCTACCTCCACCACGAGAACGTCCCCGGCGCCCTGGCCGGCCGGCCCGTGCGGTGGCGCACCGCCAAGGCGGACGTCTACGGCTACGTCTCGGAGCTCCTCGCGAAGGCCACCGACCAGGGCTCGCTCGACGCCGAACTCACCGCCGACGACAAGGAACGCCTCCTCTCCTTCCTGCGGAACTTCGGCGCCATCAACGGCCGCTCCGACGGATGGACCTACACGGGCGGCAACCGCCGCGGCTACTCCGTGGAGCCCGGCGCCGGCCTGGAGTCGGGCACCGTCCTCGGACCCGTGCCGTCCATGTCCGACGTGATCGCCAGCGGCCTCGGCACCCGCTTCTCGTTCGAGTTCGGCTACGACCAGGCCATGCTCATGTTCCAGCCGGTGGGTGGCATGGACGCGATACCGCGCGCCCTCGCCGAGGCGACAGGCCGCCGCCGCCTCACCTACGGCGCCGAGGTCACGGCCGTCACCAACCGCGACGACGGCGCCGAGGTCACCTGGCGGGACGGCCGCGGCCGGGTCCGCACCGAGACCGCGGACTTCGTGGTCGCCGCCATCCCGCCCATGGTCATGGCCCGCGTCCGGCACAACCTGGGCGACGACGTCAGCGCGGCGCTCCGCCACCCCACGCCCACGCCGGTCGGCAAGATCGGCCTCGAGTACCGCCGCCGCTGGTGGGAGTTGGACGAGCACGTCTACGGCGGCATCACCAACACCGACCTCGACCTCTCCACCATCTGGTACCCGTCCTACGGCTTCCACGGCCGCCGCGGCACCGTCATCGGCTACTACAACTTCGGCGACAACGCGCTCGCCTACAGCCGCCTCGGCCACGAGGCGCGGCTCGCGCGGGCCCTCGACCGGGGTGTCCGGATACACGGCGAGAAGTACCGCTCGGAAGTGGACCGTTCGTTCAGCGTGGCCTGGCACCGCACGCCGTTCATCGAGGCGGGCTGGGTCGGCTGGCCCTCCCAGACCGGACCCGAGTACCGGCTGCTCAACCAGCCGGCCGGGCACGTCTACTTCGCCGGCGACTGGCTCAGCCACGCCATCGCCTGGCAGCACGGCGCGTTCACCTCGGCCCGCAAGGTCGTCACCGAGATCCACGAGAGGACGCTGTCCGCATGACCGCCACGCGCACCAGGACGTTGACCGCACTCGCCACCACCAGCCTCCTCCTGGTCGGCGGCGCCACCCTCGCCGAGGCGAACGGCTGGTGGCGGCCCCGCCCCACCGAGGTCCGGGTCATGCTGCCCGAGGGCAACACCAACCCGGCCATATCCAACGGCGTCGCCCTCGGCGGCCAGGTCGCGACGTACGCCTCCAGCGGCCTCGGCCCCACCGCCCTCAACCCGTCGGCGCCCGCCGGCTCGCCCGAGCGCTACACCGACCCTTCCCTCACCGAAGGCGCGCGGGGCGTCACCGTCACCGAGGCACAGGCCCTGGTCGTCCTGCGCAACATCGTGGACAACCTGGAGGCGGCCGGCCTGCGCCCCGAGGACGTCGTCACGATGAAGTGCTACCTGATGGCCCCGCCCGGCGCCGACACCGCCGACTACGCGGGCTGGAACCGCGCCTACCGCCAGTACTTCGCCAACGTCGACCTGGCCACCGAGGAGGTCGTCCCCGTCCCGATGGGCACCTCGCCCCCCGAGCC
>NZ_SMKI01000435.1 GCF_004348415.1 Streptomyces hainanensis | reverse complement strand
GCGTGACGGGTGGCGGGGGCGCCTGGCGGACGTCCGCGAACCGGGCGCAGACCAGCTCCCCGTCGTAGCCGGCGACCACCGCCCACCAGCCGCTGGAGTCCAGCGCGGTCGGGTCGTGGGTGACGTCGCGCAGGCCGGTGGCCAGGAATCCGCCGAGGCGGGCGAGCGGAGCAAGGTCGTACACATGCGCGAGTCTAGGTGGGGGTGCCTCGATACCGAGTTTGAGCTGGCTGACGAATCCGCTAGAGTTCGTGACGTCGCCGGGAGCACGGAAGTGAGGCCGGAGGCACCAAATGCGGACGTAGCTCAGTTGGTAGAGCACCACCTTGCCAAGGTGGATGTCGCGAGTTCGAGTCTCGTCGTCCGCTCGAAGGGGGCCCGCCCCCATCCGGTGGAGTGGCCGAGAGGCGAGGCAACGGCCTGCAAAGCCGTCTACACGGGTTCAAATCCCGTCTCCACCTCGGACGATTAGCTCAGCGGGAGAGCGCTTCCCTGACACGGAAGAGGTCACTGGTTCAATCCCAGTATCGTCCACTGGATCCGTGAGGATCCACCCGCGCGATTAGCTCAGCGGGAGAGCGCTTCCCTGACACGGAAGAGGTCACTGGTTCAATCCCAGTATCGCGCACCGGGTGTCATCACCAAGGGCCGGAGAGTCGTGACTCTCCGGCCCTTCGGTGTGTGTCGGTTGGGCTCGCCGGCTCGGGGCGGGTGGGGAGAAAAGCGCGGTGCCCGGGCAGCTCCCCAGCTGCCCGGGCACATGTGCCGTCCGCACACCCCCGTCCCCACGGGGTTTGTGTGCCGGTGTCCCCGACCCGGGCCGCTCTCCCGGGCCTGGGGCGCCGCTCAGCGCCCCAGCATGCCGGCCACGGACGACGCCTGTGTGACGACGGCCTCCACGCCGCCGATCACGACGGCGAGCACGAGGGCCAGCGGCAGCACCATGGCCGCCGCGACCAGTGGATGGCGCCGCCCGGCGGGTGGCGCGCTGGGCCGCACCGCGATTCGTGCCATCTCTCGGCTCCCGTCTTCGGATTGGGGCGGCGGGCGGGTGACCTCGGGGGACGAGTGTTGCGCCCGCCGCTTGATCTCCACACTAGTTGGCGCCGACGGGCGTGACGTCAACCCGGCGTATTGACCTGGGGGCCTCCCGCAGGATGACTCCGGACCTGCTCGGATACTCCCCAGGGTGGACAAGGAGCGGGACATGCCGGGGTTTTCCCCCAGGGGGGTCCGGAAAGACCGGCTCGTCCACGTGAGCGCGCGGCCTTATCGTCGCTCGGGCCAGGCAGTCCGTAAGCTGTGCGACATCACAAGCACGGGGCAGCGAGGTGGACATGACGATGATGCGGCTCCGACGCGAGGACCCGCGAGTCGTCGGAGCCTTCCGGCTCCACCGGCGGCTGGGTGCCGGCGGGATGGGGGTCGTCTACCTGGGCTCCGACCGGCGCGGGCAGCGGGTGGCGCTCAAGGTCATCAGGCCGGACCTGGCGGAGGACCAGGAGTTCCGCTCCCGGTTCGCGCGCGAGGTGTCGGCCGCGCGGCGGATCAGGGGCGGCTGCACGGCCCGGCTGGTGGCCGCCGACCTCGACGCCCAGCGGCCCTGGTTCGCCACCCAGTACGTGCCGGGGCCCTCGCTGCACGACAAGGTCATGTCGGACGGGCCGCTGTCGGCCGCCGAGACGGCGGCGATCGGCGCCGCGCTCGCCGAGGGGCTGGTGGCGGTGCACGAGGCGGGCGTCGTGCACCGGGACCTCAAGCCGTCGAACATCCTGCTGTCGCCCAAGGGCCCCAGGATCATCGACTTCGGCATCGCCTGGTCGACCGGCGCGAGCACGCTGACGCACGTCGGCACGGCGGTGGGCTCCCCCGGGTTCCTGGCGCCCGAGCAGGTGCGCGGGCAGGCGGTGTCGCCGGCGAGCGACGTGTTCTCGCTCGGCGCCACCCTGGCCTACGCCGCGCTCGGCGACTCGCCGTTCGGGCAGGGCAGTTCCGAGGTGATGCTGTACCGGGTGGTGCACGAGGAACCGCAACTGGTCGGAGTTCCGGCCGCGTTGGCGCCGCTGCTGCGGTCGTGCCTGGCGAAGTCGCAGCAGGACCGGCCGAGCACGGTGCAGCTGTCGTTGCGGCTCAAGGAGATCGCCGTCCGGGAGGCCAGGGGCGAGGGGCAGCGGGTGCTGACCCGGGCGCCACAGCAGCGCTCGGCGCCCGAGCGGCGGCCCGCCCGCCCGGCGCCCACCAGGCCGGCCGAGCGGCGCCCCCCGGCACGGCGGGGCCTCGACCGGCGGCTGCTGCGGCAGCGGCTGGTCGTCTTCGTGACCGTGACGCTGCTGGTCGCGCTGGGGATCGCCGCGGCGCAGGGCTGCCAGGGGCCGGTCTAGGCCGGCTGCTGCGGGCGGTCGGGAGCGGCGGTGGTCACCGCGTAGAAGGCGACCGCGGCGGCGGCCGCCACGTTGAGCGAGTCGACGCCGTGCGACATCGGGATCCGCACCCAGGCGTCGGCGGCGGCCAGCGCCCCGTGGGTCAGCCCGGTGCCCTCGGCGCCCAGCATCAGCGCCAGCCGTCCGCCGCCACTCCCCCGCAGCTCGGCGGCGATGTCGACGGCCCGGGCGTCCGGCGTCAGGGCCAGCAGGCGGAAGCCGGCGGCGCGCACCTCGGCCAGGCCGGCCGGCCACTGGTCGAGGCGGGCGTAGGGGAGCGAGAAGACCGCGCCCATCGAGACCTTGACGGAGCGCCGGTAGAGCGGGTCGGCGCAGTCGGGCGAGAGCAGCACGCCGTCCAGGCCGAGGGCCGCCGCGCCCCGGAAGACGGCGCCGACGTTGGTGTGGTCGTTGACGGCCTCCAGCACGGCGAGCCGGCGGGCGCCGGCCAGCAGCTCGGCGGCCGGCGGCAGCGGACGCCGCCCCATGGCGGCCAGCGCGCCGCGGTGCACGTGGAAGCCGGTGACCCGCTCGGCGAGCTCGGGGCTCACCAGGTAGACCGGCGCGGCGGTGGAGTCGATGACGTCCCTCAGCGCCTCGACCCAGCGGGCGGTCAGCAGCAGCGAGCGCATCGGGTAGCCGGCGGCGAGCGCGCGGCGGACGACCTTCTCGCCCTCGGCCATGAACAGGCCCTCGGCCGGCTCCCGGCGGCGGCGCAGCGCGACGTCGGTGAGGTCGGTGTAGTCGGCGAGCCGGGGATCGGCCGGATCGGTGACGGCGATCGGTTCGCTCACGCTCACGCGCCCGCCACCCGCACCACGTCGCCGACGACGATGACGGCGGGTGGCCGCACGCCCTCGTCGGCGATCCGCGCGGCGACCGTCTCCAGTGTGGCGTCGACCCGGCGCTGGCCGGCCATGGTGCCCTCCTGGACGACGGCGACCGGGGTGCCGGCCGGCCGGCCGTGCCGGATCAGGGCGTCGGCGATGGCGCCGGCCCGCTCGACGGCCATCAGGAGCACCAGGGTGCCGCGCAGCGCGGCCAGCGCCGGCCAGTCGACCAGCGACCCGGGGTCGTCCGGCGCGACGTGCCCGCTGACCACCGTGAACTCGTGGGCGACCCCCCGGTGGGTGACCGGGATGCCGGCGGCGCCCGGCACGCTGATGGCGCTGGTGACGCCGGGCACCACGGTCACGGCCACGCCGGCCGCGGCGAGCGCCGCGACCTCCTCGCCGCCACGTCCGAAGACATAGGGGTCGCCGCCCTTGAGGCGGACCACGAACCGGCCGGCCCTGGCGTGCTCGACCAGCGCCTCGTTGATGGCCTCCTGGGCCATGGCGCGGCCGTAGGGGATCTTGGCGGCGTCCACGACCTCGACGTGCGGCGGGAGCTCGTCCAGCAGGTCGCGGGGGCCGAGGCGGTCGGCGATCACCACGTCGGCCTCGGCGAGCAGTCGGCGGCCGCGCACGGTGATCAGGTCGGGGTCCCCGGGGCCGCCGCCGACCAGCGCCACGCCGGCGGAACGCCCGCGGTGACGGGGCGCGGTCAGCGTGCCGTCCCGCAGCCCCCCGACGACCGCGTCCCGGACGGCGGCCGAGCGCCGCGGGTCCCGGCCGGTGAGCACGGCCACCGTGACCCCGTCGACCCGCCCGGTCGCCGGGGTCCAGGCGGTGGCGGCCTCGGCGTCGTCGCTGCGGACGCACCAGACGCGGCGTTCCTCGGCCTCGGCCGAGGCGGCCGTGTTGACCGCCGGGTCGTCGGTGGCGAGCAGCGCGTACCAGGCGCCGTCCAGGTCGCCGGGCCGGTAGCCGCGGCGCCGCCAGTCGAGTTCGCCGGCCTCGGCCATGGCCTGCACGGCCGGGGTGACCTCGGGGGCGACCAGCACGATGTCGGCGCCGGCGGCGAGCAGGGCCGGCAGCCGGCGCTGGACGACGGTGCCACCGCCGAGCACCAGCACGCGGCGGCCGGTGAGGCGCAGTCCTACCGGGTAGGCGGGGTGTTCTGACATGGCGGGGTGCGGCTCCTCGGCGCTGGGCGGTGGGCGTCGGTGGGCGGGCTCGTCCGGCCCGCCCGGGCTGGGTCGGGCCGGCCGCGAGGCCGGCCACCACCGCTGCGGCGCTGGAGCGGTTGAGAACGTGCTGGTCCCGGGCCCCCGCCCACCATAGAACCTGGTGCGGGGCCCGGGGGGGTTCAGTTCTTCTCGGTGACCCCGGCGGCGTCGAAGGTGGCGACCTCACGCATCGCCCGGGCCGCGCTCTGCACCACCGGGAGCGCGAGCAGCGCGCCGGTGCCCTCGCCGAGCCGCAGGTCGAGGTCGACCAGCGGCCGGAGGCCGAGCGCGGTGAGCGCGGCCATGTGGCCGGGCTCGGCGCTGCGGTGGCCCGCGATGCAGACGGAGACCGCCTCGGGGGCGATGGCCCGGGCGGCGAGCGCGGCGGCGCCGGCGCTCACCCCGTCCAGGATCACCGGCACGCGCAGCGAGGCGCCGCCGAGGATCAGGCCGGTGAGGGCGGCGTGCTCCAGGCCGCCCACCGCGGCGAGCACGCCGATCGGGTCGGCCGGGTCCGGCTGGTGGTGCTGGAGCGCGCGGCGCACCACGTCCACCTTCCTGGCGTGCGTCTCGTCGTCGATGCCGGTGCCGCGGCCGGTCACCTCGGCGGGCTGGGCACCGGTGAAGACGGCGATCAGCGCGGCCGCGACGGTGGTGTTGGCGATGCCCATCTCGCCGCAGAGCAGGGCGCGGTTACCGGCGGCGACCAGGTCGCGGGCGGTCTCGATGCCCACCTCGATGGCGCGCAGTGCCTCCTCGCGACTCATGGCAGGGCCGGTCGTGAGGTCGGCGGTGCCGGCGCGCACCTTGCGCGGCATCAACCCGGGCCTGGCCGGCAGCTCGCCCCGGACGCCGACGTCGATCACGCAGATCTCGGCGCCGACCTGGGTGGCGAACGCGTTGCTGACGGCGCCGCCGGCCAGGAAGTTGGCCACCATCTGGCCGGTGACCTCCTGCGGCCAGGGGGTGACGCCCTGGGCGTGCACACCGTGGTCGCCGGCGAAGATCGCCACCGCCGCGGGCTCGGGCACCGGTGGCGGGCAGCTGCGGGAGAGCCCGCACAGCTGGGCGGAGATGACCTCCAACGCGCCCAGCGCGCCGGCCGGTTTGGTCATGCGTTTCTGGCGCTCCCACGCCTCGCCGAGGGCGTGCGCGTCGAGCGGGCGGATCTCGGCGAGGGTCTCGCTGAGCAGGTCGTGCGGCTCGGCGCCGGGCAGCGCGCGGCGGCCGTAGCTCTCCTCGTGCACCACCCAGGAGAGCGGGCGGCGCTGGGCGGGGGCGCCCTGGGCCGGATCCTGCTCGGCGGGGAGCGGGTCGACGTAGCCGACGCAGAGGTAGGCGATGATCTCGAGGTGGTCGGGCAGCCCGAGGGCTTGGGTCAACTCGCGGTCGTCGAGGAAGCCGACGAGGCCGACGCCGAGGCCCTCGGCACGGGCGGCCAGCCACAGGTTCTCGACGGCCAGCGCGGTCGAGTACGGCGCGAGCCCGGGCCGGCCGACCTGCCCCGCGGGCCGCTGGCCGCCACGGGTCGGGTCGGCGGTGACGACGATGTTGACCGGCGCGTCGACGACGGCCTCGGCGTTCAGCTCGGCGAACTGCCGGGCGCGCGCCCTGGGCAGCGAGGCCGTGTAGGACTCGCGCTGCCGGACGGCGATGTCGTGCACCGTCCGCCGGGTCTCCTCCGACCTGATGATGACGAAGTCCCAGGGCTGCGCCAGGCCGATGCTGGGCGCGGTGTGGGCGGCCTCCAGCACGCGGATCAGCACCTCGTGCGGGATCGGGTCGGCGCGGAACCCGGTGCGGACGTCGCGCCGTTCGCGCATCAGCCGGTGCACGGCCTCGCGCTCGGACTCCGAGTAGGGGGCGCCGTGCGGCGCCTCGGCCGGTGCCTGGCCGGTGGGCTCGGGTTCGGGCTCGTGTTCCGGCTGGGGCTGAGGCTGGGGCGTCGCGGATGGTGCGGCCGGCGCGGGGCCCTCGACGGCGGGCGCGGTCTCGACCTCGGCCTCGGCCGGCGCCTCGGGGGCGGGCGCTGCCGCCGGCCTGTCTCTTATAC
>NZ_SMKI01000434.1 GCF_004348415.1 Streptomyces hainanensis | reverse complement strand
TCATAAGTGTATAAGAGAAAGCAACCACCTCGCCGACGCCCACCCCGACACCGACGGCTTCCGCCACGGCCACCGCTACGTCATCGACCAGCACCACCACACCTGGCCGTTCGTGTCCTCGTAGCGGACCGGGGTGTGTCGGGACCTGTGAGGTCCCCGGCGGCGACAACAATGACCGCGCACGTTGCACTCACCGCGTGGAGGGTCGGGCGGACATGGCGGTCTCCTTCCGGAACACCGAGCCACCCCGGGCGGACCGGCCCGCGGGGCAGCTCGTCGCCTTCGGCAGCGACGCGGCGAACGAGGTGTCGGGCATCCTCAAGGCCGCCGAGGGCAAGGACATCGCGCTGGTGGCCGCCGGATCGTTCTTCGGTCTCGCGGTGACCGCGGACGGGACCCTGCTCGCCGGCGGGCAGCAGAAGGACAACCGGGTGTCGGGCCTGCCGAAGGCCACCGAGGGAAAGCGCGTCGTGGCCGTCTCCGCCAGCCAGGGCTACGGTCTCGCGATCACCAGCGACGGGACGCTGTTCGCCGCCGGCCACCAGGACGACGCCACGGTGACCCAGATCCTGGCGGCGACCACGGGCCAACGCGTCATCGACGCCGCCGCCGGTACCCAGCACATCCTCGCGGTCACCCACGACGGGACCCTGCTCGCCGCCGGCCGTGACACCGACAAGCAGGTCTCCGGGATCCGAACGGCCGCGCAGGGCAAGCGCGTCACCGCGGTGGCCGCGGGCAACGAACACAGCCTCGCGCTCACCGACGACGGGACCCTGCTCGCCGCCGGGCTGGACAGAGGCGAACAGGTGTCGGGCATCCGGAAGGCCGCCGAGGGGAAGCGGATCACCGCCGTGGCCGCCAAGTGGTACTTCAGCCTCGCGCTGACCGAGGACGGCACCGTGCTGGCGGCCGGGGAAGACAAGCAAGGACAGGTCTCCGGAATCCGGAAAGCCACCCAGGACAAGCGCGTCACGCGGCTGGCGCCCGGCGACATCTGCAGCCTCGCCATCACGGCCGACGGCGCGCTCCTCGCCGGCGGAGACCTCCGGGTCGGGCACGTGCCCGAACTCCTGGAGACGGCACGCGACAAGCGGGCCCTGGCCGCCTCGGCGGGCGCCGTCCTCTACCTCGCCGTACTCGAGAGGAGCGGCCCCTGCGGCCCCCTGAAGCACGGCGAGATCTGCCTGTCCTTCCTCACCACGACCACGGACAGCCTCCTCCTCAAACGCGGCGATACCACCCTCGGCATCGACGCGGGCACCGCCAGGATCTGGAAGGTCACCCCGGAAGTACCCGAAGCGCAGATCGTCGTCCGCGGCGCAGGCGGCGGCGACCTGGCCACCGGCTCCCTCTACTTCACCCTCACCGGCACGGACACCATCGACATCGACCCGCAGAACAGCCAGCTCCCCGCCGGCCTCACGATCAGCCGCCCGGCGCCCCACGCCAACGAGTTCCACCTCACCTGGACACCTGGCGGGCCCCGCTAGCACGGTGACCGAACGCCACGCCGAGGGAGGGGTTCCCGGGAGCCTCGACAGGGATCGGCCAGGCCCAGTCCGCGGCCGCCCAACTCCGATCATCCGCAGTCATCGCATTGCGACGCTCCGTGATGATCGCCTACGGTCGTCTCCCGACATCCATCCGAATCGACGGGAGGGGCGAGGCGCGTGGGACGGATCGTCATCCGGGGTGGGTTGGTGGTCACCGCCGCCGACGAGGTCGAGGCCGACGTGCTGGTGGACGGGGAGAAGATCGTCGCGCTCGCGGCACGCGGCAGCGCGGAGGCGGAGAGCTGGACGGCGGAGCGGGTCGTCGACGCGGGCGGGAGGTACGTGATCCCGGGCGGGGTCGACGCCCACACCCACATGGAGCTGCCGTTCGGCAACACGGTGGCGTCCGACACCTTCGAGACCGGCACGGTGGCGGCGGCCTGGGGCGGGACCACCACCGTCGTGGACTTCGCCGTGCAGACGCGGGGGCGGTCGCTGCGCGAGGGGTTGGACGCCTGGTCGGCCAAGGCCGCCGGCGTGTGCGCGGTGGACTACGGGTTCCACATGATCGTCTCGGACGTGACCGACGCGTCGCTGCGGGAGATGGACGGGCTGGTGGCCGAGGGCGTCACCTCGTTCAAGCTGTTCATGGCGTATCCGGGAGTGTTCCTCAGCGACGACGGGCAGCTGCTGCGGGCGATGCAACGCGCCGGCGGCAACGGCGGGTTGGTGATGGCGCACGCCGAGAACGGGGTCGCCATCGACGTGTTGGCGGCGCAGGCGTTGGCGGCCGGCCGCACGGAGCCACGGCACCACGGGGAGGTGCGGCGGGCCCTGTTGGAGTCCGAGGCGACGCACCGGGCGATCCAGTTGGCGCGGGTCGCCGGGGACGTGCCGCTGTACGTCGTCCACGTGTCGGCGCGGGAGGCGGTGGCGGAGCTGGCCAGGGCGCGCGACGCCGGGCTGCCGGTCTTCGGGGAGACGTGCCCGCAGTACCTGTTCCTGTCGGCGGACAACCTGGCCGAGCCCGGCTTCGAGGGCGCCAAGTACGTGTGCAGCACGCCGCTTCGGCCGCGCGAGCACCAGGCGGCGCTGTGGCGGGCGCTGCGCACCGACGACCTCCAGGTGGTGTCGACCGACCACTGCCCGTTCTGCTTCGCCGGGCAGAAGGAGCTGGGGCGGGGCGACTTCTCGAAGATCCCCAACGGTCTGCCCGGCGTGGAGCACCGGATGGACCTGCTGCACCAGGCCGTGGTGGACGGGCACATCTCGCGGCGCCGGTGGATCGAGCTGGCCTGCGCCGCGCCGGCGCGGATGTTCGGGCTCTACGGGCGGAAGGGCACCGTCGCCCCCGGCGCCGACGCCGACCTGGTGGTCTACGACCCGGCGGCCGAGCAGACGATCTCGGCCGCCACCCACCACATGAACGTCGACTACTCGGCGTACGAGGGGCGGCGGGTCACCGGCCGCGTGGAGACGGTGCTGTCGCGGGGGCGGGTGGTGATCGACGGGCGCGGGTACGTCGGCCGTCCCGGGCACGGCCGGTTCCTGCCGCGCGGCACCTGCCAGTACGTCCGCTGAGTCCGAAGTCGGAGCGGAAGCGGCAGAGGAAGAGGGAGAGGAGCGACGCGATGGAGTTCGGACTCGTCCTGCAGACCGACCCGCCGGCCGCCGGGGTGGTGGCGCTGATGCGCCGCGCCGAGCGGCTCGGCTTCAGCCACGGCTGGACGTTCGACTCGGTGGTGCTGTGGCAGGAGCCGTTCGTGATCCACAGCCAGATCCTGGCCGCCACCGAGCGGTTGGTGGTCGGTCCCATGGTCACCAACCCCGGCACCCGCGCCTGGGAGGTGACGGCCTCGACCTTCGCCACGCTCAACGAGATGTTCGGCAACCGGACGATCTGCGGGATCGGCCGCGGCGACTCGGCGCAGCGGGTGGCCGGCCGCCGCCCGCACGGCCTGGCCAGCCTGGGGCGGGCGATCGACGCCATCCGCGACCTGGCCGAGGGCCGCGAGGCCGTGGTGGACGGCACCCCGCTGCGCCTCGGCTGGGTGCGGGACGGCCGGCTGCCGGTGTGGATGGCGGCGTACGGCCCGAAGGCGCTGGCGCTCGCCGGGCGCTCGGCGGACGGCTTCATCCTCCAACTCGCGGACGTCGACGTGACGGAGTGGATGGTGCGCGCCGTGCGGAAGGCGGCGGCCGACGCGGGCCGGGATCCGGCGCGGATCACCGTGTGCGTGGCCGCGCCCGGCTATGTGACGGCGGACGACTCGCCCGCCGCGCTGGCGCACGCCAGGGAGCAGTGCCGCTGGTTCGGCGGCATGGTGGGCAACCACGTGGCGGACCTGGTGGCCCGCTACGGCACGGATCCGGCGCTGGTGCCCCCGGAGTTGACCGCCTACGTGGAGGGGCGGCGGGGCTACGACTACACGCACCACGGTCGGGCGGACAACCCGGAGGTGGCCTTCGTGCCGGACGGGATCGTGGACCGGTTCTGCCTGATCGGCCCGCCGGCGGCGCACGTGGCGAAGCTGCGGCGGCTGCGGGCCGCCGGCGTCGACCAGTTCGCGCTCTACGCGATGCACGACGCGCGGGAGTCGGTCGTGGAGGAGTACGGCGCGCACGTGATTCCGGCGTTCGCCCGACCGTGACGTTCGAGAACCGTTCACATCCCGGTCGATTTCGCCGCTTAGCGTACGCCGCATGATCGATGGTGGATTCTCACGCCGGGCCCTGCTGGGCGGACTGCTGGGCACGACGGCGGGGATCGCCCTCGCGGGGCCGGCGGCCGCCGCCCCGGCCCGGCACCGCGCGCCACGGGTGCTGGTCGCGACCAACGAGCCCTGGGGCACCTACCACGTCAGGCCGTTGCTCGCGGAGGCCGAGCGGCGCGGCTGGCGGCTCACCCAACTCGTCCCCGACTACGCCGGGATCACCCCGGGCGACCCGGTCCCGGTGGCGACCCCGGCGGACGCGCCGCGCGCCGACCTGCTGGTGGTCACCGGTGCCGGCGACTGGCCGGCCGACTGCGCGGCGCGGTTCCGGCACCTCCCGCTGGCCGCCTCGGCGTTGGCGTACCAGCGGCCGGTCGAGGCGCCGCGGGCCCGCGAGCTGCGGTCGCGGCTCAGGCTGCTCACGTCCTCGTCGGCCGCCGAGGGCCGGGCGTTCGCGCAGTACCTCGGCACCCACAGGAGGGTGCGGGTGGTGGGCTCCCCGCAGACCGACAGCCTGCCGCCGCGCCGCCCCGAGGCCGGCCTGGTGCTGGTCCTGACCAGCGTCACCCACCCGGACGCCACGGGTGAGGCGGCGCCGGGCACCGAGCTGCTGCTGGCGAGCGCCGAGCGGCTGGCCGCCGCCGGCCGGCGGATCCTGGTGGGCCTGCACCCGCGCGAGGACCGCTCGCTGTGGGAGCGGTACGAGATCAGCGCCGACGCCTCCGTGATCGCGTCGGCCCGCGCCGAGGCCGCGATCGGCATCCCCGGCACGGTGTTCCCGCTGGTCGCGGCGGTCGGCACGCCGCTCGTCGGCTGCACCGACCCGGAACTCGCCGTTCCCGACTACCTGTTGTCGGTCTGTTCGAGCACCATCGCCTCGGCGGACGAGGCGGTGGCGGCGGTCGGCTCGGCGCGCCTCCCGGACCGCGCGACGCTGACCGACGCGGTCGGCCCGGTCGGCGGCTCGACGGCGCGGCTGCTGTCGGCGTGGTCCACGGTGGCCCGCCCGGCGAACCGGCGGGAACCGGTGTCCGTCGGGGGCTGAGTCAGCCGCGGCTCCAGTGCGCCGCGTCCCGCGCGCCCGTCGCGACGACCACCGCGGCGGCCAGGGCGACGGCGCCGAAACAGCCGGCCAGGACGCCCTTCGGAACCGTCGTCCAGCCGAGACGGTCGACGGCGACGGGGCTGACCCTGCCGCGCGGGTCGAGGGAGACCTCGATCCGCTCCCCGGCGTCGGCCCGCTCCCCGGGGCCGCGGTCCATCCAGCCCAGGTCCCGCTCGGTGTGGTGGTCCACGAGGTGGTAACGGGTGCCGGTGCGGTTGCGGTTGTTGTTGAGGATCGGCTCGGCCTCCGTGATGATCGCGTCCACGCGTTGCCCGTAGCGCTCGTGGTAGAGCTGGTGGCCGACGACGGCGGAGGTGGTCCAGGCCACCGCCGTGGCGGCCAGGGTGACGCCGCCGAGTACCGCCCCGGCCACCCGGGTGGAGCGGGAGGGCACGGCGCGGCGCCGCCAGTCGAGGACCTGCACGAGGAGCCACGCCGCGGCGAGGGCGAGGAGGAGGAACAGGGCCAGGAACAGCAGGACGGCCAGGAAGGTCCACCAGCCTCCCTCCGGCAGCCGGACCAGGACGTACGGCATGCCGACCACGGTCCAGCAGGCGAGCCACGCGACGGCGCCCAGAGCGACCGGGCCGAAGGAGAGGCAGAACCGGGCGGGAACGCGCATCAGACGCCGCCGCGTTCGGTGGCGAACCGGTGGCTGATCTCGCCGAGCCGGTCAAGACCCTCCGTGACCGCCGCCAACTCGTCGGTGAGTGGGGCCAGATCCACCTCCACGCCGGCGCTGGCGTCGGTGGCGACCTCCAGGGAGACGAGGACGGCGGCCCGTTCGGCGGCGGCCTCCAGGCCGAGGACGGTGGATTCCAGGGTGGCCATGAGGAGTTCGCGCAGTTCCGCCAGGCGCCGGCGGGAGGCGGCGCGTTCGGCCGCCGCGCGGGCCGACGCCTCCTTGGCCTGGCGCAGCGGTCCCGACGCCAGCGACGCCGCCTCGCGCCGCAGGCGCTCGGCATCGGCCAGCAGCCGCCGGGCGTCGGGGCCGGTGATGACGGCGTCGATCCGGCCGATCGTCCCGGCGCGCTGGCGCAGTTGCTCGGCCGCGTCGCTGACCACGGCCGCCGCGTCGTCGAGCGTCCGGGCCAGCGGGGACTCGTCGTCGCTGGCCCGCCGGTGCGCGGCCAGCAGGTCGGCCGCGGCCGTGGCGCGGCGCAGCCAGCTCGCGGTGTCGGCCGGCGTGGACGGGGCGGGCGCCGTCGTCCA
>NZ_SMKI01000433.1 GCF_004348415.1 Streptomyces hainanensis | reverse complement strand
ATGCAGTACCTGCGCAACGAGCACGAACTGCTGCTGCCCAGCCAGGCCGTCCGGCCGCTGCACGAGGCGCTGGCCGACCGCGATGACCCCGGCGGCGTCCGGGGCGAAGGCCAGGGCGGCCACGGTGGTGAGCCCGGTGTCGGCGGTGGCCAGCACGGCTCCGCCGTCGACGGCGCGCAGCACCACCCGGCCGGCGGGTCCGGCGTGGAGCAGCAGCCGGCCGGTGGCGTCGAGGGCGACCGGGCCGAAGGCGTCCTCTCCTTCGGGGACGCGCAGCAGCACCCGGCCGGTGAGGGTCTCGACGACGGCGACGACGTCGGAGCTGCCGGTGCCGACGGCCAGCCGGCGGCTGTCGGCGGAGAAGGCGAAGCGGACGAGGTCGTCCATGCTGAGGCAGCCGTCGTCGAGCGCGGGCTCGTCGTCCCCCACCCGGTCCGCGGTGGCGGTGGCGGTGGCGGTGCGGGGGACGATCCGCCAGAGCGGCTCGCCGGTGCGGGCCGACCAGGCGCGCCAGCCGCCTTCGACGGCGGTGACCACGGTCGCGCCGTCCGGGCTGACCTGGAGGTCGTACGCCTCGTCGTGGTAGTCGCCGCCGTCGAGGTAGCGGACGAGCGGGGCGTCCCGGGTGGTGTCCCAGCGGACGATGTCGCCGCCGTCGTGGTGCCATTCGGCGGCGGCGGCCAGGGCGATCCAGCGCAGCCCGGGCGGGGCGCCGACGGCGGTGACGCCGTTGTAGAAGTAGGCGCCGCCGTCCAGCGGGAGCGCCTGGTCGTCGGCGGGGTCGTCCGGCCAGTCGTCCGCCCCGCCCGCCCGGTCGTCGTCCGGTTCCTCCGGCAGTTCGTCGGCCCAGTCGTCGGCGACGGGGGACGGCACGGTGCCGGTCTCCACGCTGTCCAGCCGGCCGAGTCGGCGGGTGCCGGCCAGCGCGTGGTGCGGGCGGACGTCGCCGGTGACCCACTGGGCCCACCAGTGGTCGGGCATCGGGCGTTGGGCCGCCGGCCAGCGCAGCACCTCGGGGGTGAGGCCGGCGATGTGGTCCCCCGGCAGGAGTTCGAGCAGCGCGCAGAGCCGCTGCCAGCCGGCCTGGTCGGGGCGGGCGGCGAGCAGGGCGTGGATCTCGGCGTCGGGCGCCACGGTCATGGGCTGGGCTCCAGCTCGTGGGCGCGGATCTCGGTGGGGGTGGCGACGACCAGGGCGCGGCCGTCGGTGGCGAGGGTCCAGGCGGTGGATCGGCCGAGCTCCGACACGGCGTGCAGGGGCCGGCCGGTCAGCACGTCCCAGACGGTGACGGTGCGCCCGGTCCGGACGGCGGCCCGGGCGCCGGCGGCGGCCCAGACCGGACGGACGGACTGCCGGCGGGCCTCGGCGGGCAGCGGGCCGAGGGCCCGCCGGTCCACGATGCCCGCGCCGACGGCGAGGAGCACGGCCATGGCCACCCCGTCCGCCTCGCCGAGGACGGCGAGGGTGTCGCCGTCCGGGCTGAACGCCAGGCCACCGCACCAGTCGAGGCCGACGGTCCTGGTCTCGGCGCGGCCGGTGGCGAGGTCGAGCACCGCGATGCCGGCCGGGTCCTGGTAGGCGAGCCGGCCGCCGTCCCGGTCGAGGGCGAGGGCGGGGCTGCCGGCGAGTGCCGGCGGGTCGAGCAGCCGGCGGCCGTCGGCGGCGGCGAGCGCCAGCACGCCGCGGCGGCCGCGGTCGGCGCAGGCGAGGGTGGTTCCGTCGGCGCTGGCGGCGAGTTGGGGGCGGGCGCCGTCGCCGAGGCCGGTGTCCCGTGGCCGGCCGAGCGAGCGGCGCCAGCGCTCGGTCGGGCCGTCGAGCGACCAGTGGACGAGCTGGCCGATGTGCTGTTCCTCGGTGCCGCCGAGCGCGACGGTGAGTGTGCCGCCGTCCGGGCTGAGCAGCAGGTCGCGGACCAGCCCGGGGTGCGGGCGGCGCACGGTGGGCGGCAGCGGCGCCGGCGGGCCGCCCGACTCGGCGTCGAGCAGCAGCAGTTCGCCGAGGCCGTGGAACCAGGGCGCGGCGGTGGCGACGGCGACCCGGCGCAGCCCGTCGCCGGCCGCGACGGCGGCCACCCGCTGCGCGGCGGCCGGCCGCCCGGGCAGCGGGCGGCGGGTGTCCAGGTCCCCGGGGGCGCACAGGTGCCGAACTGCCATGGCAGGGACCTTAGACCGCGTCGCCGACGGTACGGGCGGCGTTCGGCAACCTTCTGGCAACGGAATCGCCAAGGTGCGGCGGTCGTGGGGTGTCGCTCGGCAACCTTCCGGGGGTCGGGCGGCGACTGGGGCATATGCGAAAGAACCCAGCCGGCCCCCTGTTGGCCGCCGCGCTCGCGGGCGTGTTGACGCTCGGCCCCGGCCCCGCCGCGGCGCACGACGGTGTCGCCGCGTCATCGTCGACGCTCCTCGCTGCCATGCCAGTCGGTGGCCCCACGGGGTGGGCGGCGGCCGGCGCGGGCACCACGGGTGGCGCGGGCGCGGCGCCGGACAGTGTGCATGTGGTGGAGACCCGGGCCGAGTTGGTCGAGGCGTTGGCCAACCACGGTGACCCCACGGCGCCCAAGATCGTGCTGGTGCGCGGTGACATCGCCGGCAACGAGACGGACGACGGCCGGCTGCTGGACGCCGGTGACTACGCGCCGGGTTGGGACCTGGAGCGCTACATGGCCTGTTTCGGTCCCGAGGGCACCGAGTGGAGCGACGCGCGCCACCCGTGGTGCGGCGAGCAGCGGCGGCTGCGCGTCACCGGGTCCAACGCCCAGAAGCGGCAGATCCAGTTGACGGTGCCGAGCAACACGACGCTGCTCGGCCTCGGGCAGGACGCGCGGCTGCTGGGCGTCAACCTGACCATCAACACCGGGCGCGACATCGTCGTGCGCAACCTGGAGTTCGAGGCGCCCGTCGACCACTTCCCGTCCTGGGACCCGTGGGACGGCGAGGACGGCGCGTGGAACGCCAGGTTCGACGCGTTCTCCGTGGTCACCGGTACCAACGTCTGGATCGACCACTGCACGTTCGGCGACGGCCGCCACCCCAACGGCGAGGCGCCGACCGGCTTCCACGGCGAGCCGGTGGAGCGGCACGACGGGCTGCTCGACATGGAGGACGGCACGGACTACGTCACCGTCTCCTACAGCCGCTTCACGGACCACTCCAAGACGCTGCTGATCGGCTCGGGCGACGGCCGCGGCGACCGGGACCGGGGCCGGCTGCGGATGACGTTCCACCACAACCTGTTCGCGGACAGCGCCCAGCGCAGCCCGCGGGTGCGCTTCGGCCAGGTGCACGCGTACAACAACTACTTCACGGGCGCCACGGACCACCCGGACTATCCGATGCTCTACGGGATCGGTGTGGGTCTCGAGTCGGCGATCGTGTCGGAGTACAACGCGTTCGACTACTCGGGGCCCGGCGCCTCGGCCGAGGTGGCGCTGGCCAATCTGAACGGGCACCGGTTCCTCGACCGCGGCTCCTGGTTCCGCGGTCGGCCGGCCGACCTGAACGCCGTGGCCAGGCGGCAGTTCGAGGTCAGGGCCGCCGAGGCGCGGGCGCTGCCCGAGCCGCCGGAGTGGGCGCTGCGCGAGTTCACCACGGACGTGGGTTGGCGGCCGGCCGACGTGTACGACTACCGGCCGCAGCGCGATCCGCGCGCGGTGCGGGCCACGGTGTCGGCCCTGGCGGGCTCGGGCCGGCTCGCCGTGCCCTGGTCGTGAGGCGGGCCGACGCCCGTCGGGTCCCGGCACCGGTCGGTGCCGGGACCCGGCCGGCGGTCAGGTGCCGGTGCCGGTGCCGGGACGCAGCACCACGGGCAGCTCCCGGTGGCCGTTGATGCCGAGCGAGGGGACGCGGACCGGGGCCCGGTCGACCAACGCCAGGTCGGGGAAGTCCGCGAAGAGCCGCCGCAGCGCCACCTCGGCCTCCAGCCTGGCCAGCGGAGCGCCGGGGCAGCGGTGGGCGCCGACGCCGAACGCGATGTGGCGGCCGGCCTCCGGGCGCCCGGGCCGGAAGGTGTCCGGGTCGGGGAAGGTGTAGGGGCAGCGCTGGATGGCCGGCGTCGGGACGAGCACCGCCTCGCCCGCCCGGATCACCGCCCCGCCCGGCACGGTCACGTCCTCGGTGGCGTAGCGGAACATGATGTGCCGGGTGGGCGACTCCCACCGCAGCGCCTCCTCCACCACGTCCGACCAGGGGTCCTCGCCCGCCGCCTCCCGGGCGCGGACGGCGGCGAGCGCCTCGGGGTGGGTGAGCAGGCCGCGGACCGCGTGGCAGATCAGGTTCACCGTGGTCTCGTGGCCGCCGATGATCGTGACCACCAGGTTGCCGATGACCTCGGCGACGCTCAACTCGCCGGCGTCCAGCGCCTCGACGAGCTCCATGGTGAGGTCGTCCCGGTCGCCGGCGGCCCGCTTCCGCTCGATCAGCTCGCCGAGCACCGCGGGGAAGCGCCGCCCCACCGTCTCCCGCACCTCGGCGACGGTGGCCTCGGAGTTCATCGCGGCGGCCGAGAGCTCGTGCAACTCCAGCCGCAGCGCGCCGTCCTCGGGGACGCCGAGCAGGTCGCAGATCACGTCGAGCGGGAGCGGCAGCGCGAACGCGGTACGCAGGTCGGTCTCGACGCCGGCCGGCCGCGCGGCGAGGTCGGCCAGCAGCCGTTCGACGATCCCCTCGACCCGTGGCCGCAACTCCTTGACGCGGCGCGGGGAGATGGCGCGCTGGACGGGCAGCCGGAGCCGGCGGTGCGTCTCGCCGTCGGTGGTGAGCAGGCCGCGGCCCTCGACGATGAAGAGCAGCGGCCAGTCGCCGGGTATCTCGCCGCGCCGGTAGGCGCCCCAGTGCTCGATGTCCTTGGCGAAGCGCGGGTCGCTCATCACCAGGGAGGCCGTCTCGCGGGTGGTTACCGCTTTGGCCACCACGCCACCAGGGAGCGCCACCTGGGCAACCGGCCCGGCCGCTCTGAGGGCCGCTCCCTCTCCTCCGTGGAGGTCGCCGGGGGCGGGCTCGAGGTGAACGGGGTGCTGCTGGCTGTCCATCGCGTGGCGTCCTTGGGCTCGGCCGACGGGCGGGGGAAGGTCACGGGCAGCGCGGCCGGGGAGCGCGCCACGTACGGCAGGTCCCAGGTCAGCTTCTCCCTGGGCACGGCCAGGTCGATCCCGGGCAGCCGGTCCCACAGGACCTCGAGGCCGGTCCTGACGATCAGCCGCCCCAGGTCGCGCGCGGGGCAGCCGTGGTTGCCGCCGCCCCAGGCGAGGTGGGCGTTGTTGGTGCGGGAGACGTCGAGGCCGGCCGAGCGCATCGTCATGCCGGAGGCGCCGAGGCCGACGATGGCCATGTCGCCCACGTCGAGCCGGTAGGGGCCGATCCTGGTGGGCTGGGTGGCCCAGCGGCCGAACAGGTTCTGGATCGGGGCGTTGACCCACATCACGTGGTTCATCGCCTCGTCCATCGAGCACCGGTTGGCGAGGACGTCCGCGTACAGGTCGTCGTTGCTGAGGAGTTCGAGCAGGGTGTTGCAGATCCAGGTGGTGCTCGCGCCGCGGCCGGCGACGATCTGCAGCCACACCTCCTCCCGCAGCTCGTGCTCGTCGAGCCCGGAGTCCCGGTTGTGGTGCAGGATCCAGGAGACGAGGTCGGGCCCCGGGTCCTCCCGTTTGCCGGTGACCAGGGCCAGCATCAGTTCGTCGAGCTCGGCGGCGGCGCGCTGGGCGCCCGGCCCGCCGCTCAGCATCTCGTGGATCGCGTTCCCGGTGGCGAGGGCGGCGCCCTCGTCCATGCCCATCAGCCGCATCATCACCAGCAACGGCAGCTGGAGCGCGTACGCGGCGAGGACGTCGACCTCGATCGCCTCGGGCGGCGGTGCCGCCCCGTCGGCCTCGTCGGCGTCGGCGCGGGGCAGGAACGCGTCGACCAGCTGGTGGGCGAGGTCCTCGACGAGGTCGCGGGTGCGGACCAGGTCGAGCTCGCCCAACGCCTGGTTGCCCGCCGCCGCCATCCGGGTGTGCTCGGCGCCCTCGGCGTTGAGACGGCTGCGGCGGTACGCGAACTGCGGGACCAGCGGATGGTCGAGCGGCAACGCGCCCTCGGCGAGGTCCCGGTACCACCGGGAGTCCCGCGCCCACACCTGGCCCTGGTTGCGCAGGATCTCCAGCTGGTACACGTGGTCGAGCACCAGGTACCCGCGGAAGGCGCCGCTCTCGTCCAGCGTCACCGGGGCGACGGGCCCGAAGTCCCGGCGGAGGGCCTCGTAGTAGGCGAGCGGGTCCCGGGTGAACTCGGGGCCGAAGAGCGGCGCGCTGCGCGGCGGCCACGGCGTGGTCCGCTCGGGCCACGCAGCGCCGATCGGCGTGGTCGAGACGGAAGTTGAGACGGATTCTGACACGGTGATCAGCCTTCAGTGACGAGCCCGGCGAGGCAACCGAAGGTTACGGATTCGTTATCGGCTGTCCGCTCGGTGTGAGCGGCCGTGTCGTCGGCGCGTGACCCGTCACCACCCCGGCGGATCCGGCGGGGTGGTGACGGGCTACGCGCGTCGCGACGGGTGGGGGT
>NZ_SMKI01000432.1 GCF_004348415.1 Streptomyces hainanensis | reverse complement strand
CTCCCCCGGCCCCGCGACCTCCTGCCCCTCGTGACGCTGTGCCCGACAAGAAAGGAACGAGCAGATGGTGACCCGAGTGTGGGACTACCTGTTCGAGTTCGAGAACGAGCGCGCCGACATCATGGACGCCGTCGAGACGGTGTTCGCCTCCGGCTCGCTGGTGCTCGGCCCCGGCGTGCGCGGCTTCGAGGAGGAGTTCGCCGCCTGGCACGGACTGGACCACTGCGTGGGCGTCGACAACGGCACCAACGCCATCAAGCTGGGCCTGCAGGCCCTGGGCGTGGGCCCTGGCGACGAGGTGGTGACCGTCTCCAACACGGCGGCGCCCACCGTGGTCGCGATCGACGCGGTCGGCGC
Organism: Streptomyces hainanensis; assembly: GCF_004348415.1. Taxonomy (GTDB): domain Bacteria; phylum Actinomycetota; class Actinomycetes; order Streptomycetales; family Streptomycetaceae; genus Streptomyces; species Streptomyces hainanensis. The sequence continues at coordinate 6,194 of NZ_SMKI01000432.1, read as the reverse complement.
CACGCCGGTCTTCGTGGACGTCCGCGAGGACGACTACCTGATGGACGTCTCCCAGGTGGCGGCGGCCCTCACCGAGCGCACCCGCTGCCTGCTGCCGGTGCACCTCTACGGCCAGTGCGTCGACATCGACCCGCTGCTCGCGCTGGCCCGCGAGCACGACCTGGTGGTCCTGGAGGACTGCGCGCAGGCCCACGGCGCCCGGCGCGGCGGCCGGCTGGCCGGCACCTTCGGGGACGCCGCGGCCTTCTCCTTCTACCCGACCAAGGTGCTCGGCGCCTACGGCGACGGCGGCGCCACGGTCACCGACCGCGCCGACATCGCGGGCAACCTGCGGCGGCTGCGCTACTACGGGATGGAGGAGCGGTACTACGTCGTCGAGACCCCGGGCCACAACAGCCGGCTCGACGAGGTGCAGGCGGAGATCCTGCGCCGCAAGCTGCGCCGCCTCGACACCTATGTGGCGGGCCGCCGGGCGGTCGCCGAGCGCTACCGCGAGGGCCTGGGCGACACCGGCCTGGTGCTGCCCGAGGTGGCCGGGGGCAACGAGCACGTCTACTACGTGTACGTGGTGCGCCACCCGCGACGGGACGCGATCATCGAGCGGTTGAAGGGCTACGACATCCACCTCAACATCAGCTACCCGTGGCCGGTGCACACCATGACCGGCTTCGCGCACCTGGGGTGGGAGCCGGGCTCGCTGCCGGTGACCGAACGGCTGGCCGGCGAGATCTTCTCGCTGCCCATGTACCCCTCGCTCTCCCCCGACCTCCAGGACAAGGTGATCTCCGCGGTACGCGACGTGCTGGAGACCCTGTGAGGGAGGTCCGCGCGCTGGCGGTCGAGGGCGCCCTGGAGTTCACGCCCGAGGTGTACCGCGACGAACGGGGCCTGGTCGCCACGCCCTTCGAGCTCGCGGCCTTCGAGGCCGCGCACCGGGGCCCGCTCTTCCCGGTGGCGCAGACCATCCACAGCCACTCGCGGCGGGGTGTGCTGCGCGGGATGCACTACACGGTGACGCCCCCGGGGATGGCCAAGTTCGCCTACTGCGCGCGGGGCGAGGCGCTCTACATGGTGCTCGACATCCGGGTGTCCTCGCCGACCTTCGGCCGGTGCGACGCGGTGCTGATGGACCAGCGCGCGTTCCGCTCGATCTACCTGCCGGTCGGGGTCAGCAACGGCTTCGTCGCGCTCACCGACGACACCGTCATCTCCTACATGATCTCCAAGCCCTACGTCTCGGACGACGAACGGGCGCTGGCACCGCTCGACCCCGCGCTCGGGCTCCCGGTGCCGCCGGGCCTGGACCTGGTCCTGGCCGAGCGCGACCGCACCGCGATCACCCTGCGGGACGCGCTCGACCGGGGCGAACTCCCCGACTACGAGCACTGCCTGGCCCTGGACCGCCAGCTGAGCGCCAGGGGCGCGGCGGTCGGCGCCGGGCGCTGAACCGCACCAGCCGACCGGACGCTGTACCGCACCGGACGAGGTACCGGAGGAAAAGCACATGCGCTATCTGTTCACGACCCTCCCGGGGACGTCCCACACGTTGCCGTGGATCTCGCTGGCCCAGGCCGCCCAGTCCGCCGGGCACGAGGTGCTCGCCGCGGTGAGCGGGCCGGCGCTGCGGACGGCCGCGGACGCGGGGCTGCTGGCCGCCGCGACCGACGACGGCGCCGCGCGCCGGAGTTACGAGCGGCTGGCCGACATGCTGGCCGAGGGCGGTTCCGGCATGGAGATCGGCGGGGAGGAGATGGCCCGCTACGTCGGGTCGGTCTTCGCCGACACCAGCCGGGCCATGCTGGACGGCCTGCTGGCGACGGCCAGGACCTGGCAGCCCGACGTGGTGGTGTACACCCCGCCCACGGTGGCCGGCCTGGTCGCCGCCCGGGTGCTCGGCGTGCCGGCCGTCATGCACGGCCTCGGTACACCGCTGCCGACCCCGCCGGGCGCGCTCGCCGGCTTCGCCGCGGCGGCCGAGGCCGCCGGGGTTCCCGACCTGACCAAGGAGGTCAGGGACGTCGAGATCGACGTCAGCCCGCCCTCGTTGGACCGGCTCGGGCCGCCCAGGCCCCCGGCGCACCGGCGTTCGGTGCTCCCGATGCGGTTCACCGCCTACACCGGCGGCGCGCGGCTCCCCGAGTGGCTGCTCACCCGCGGCGAGCGGCCCCGGGTGGTGTGCACGCTCGGCTCGTTCACCCGCTGGTTCGGCGAGGGCGGGCTGATGCGGGAGGTCGTGCTCGGCACCGGCGATCTCGGCGTCGACCTGGTGGTGGCCACCGCGGGCGCCGAACTGCCGGCGCTGCCCAAGCCGTTGCCCGACCATGTGACGCTGGTCGACTGGGTGCCGATGCGGGCGCTGCTGGCGGTCAGCGACGCCGTGATCCACCACGGCGGCCTGGGCACCATGTACGCCGCGTTCTCGGCGGGCGTGCCGCAGCTGGTGCTGCCGGCGGCCGCCGGGCCCGCGCTGGCCAACGCGCGGACGGTGGTGGCGCGCGGCGCCGGGGCGCTCGTCGACATGGACGAGGCCACCCCCGCCACCCTCAAGCCCGCGGTGCAGGACGTGCTGGTCAACTCGGCATATCTGCAGGCCAGTCAGGAGATAGCTGAGGAGATGTCAGCCATGCCGGCCCCGGCCCGGGTGGTCGAGCGGCTGACGGACTTCGCCCTCTCCTACGACCGCTACCAGCGCCCGCGGGGCTGAACCGCCCCGCTCGCGTGACCGATTCCGCCCAACCAAGGAAGAAGTGAAGAAGCAGCAATGAGCGACGCGCCTCTGAAACTCGCCATCATCATCGGCAGCATCCGCGACGGCCGTTCCGGCCACACGGTGGGCTCCTGGTTCCAGGACGAGGCCGGCAAGCACGGGGCCTTCGACGTGGACGTCGTCGACATGCGGGACGCCCCGCCGCCGCTGATCCTCGGCAACGAGCCGCCCGCCGAACTGGCGGCGACGACCGAGAAGCTGGAGGCGGCCGACGCGTTCGTCATCGTCACCCCCGAGTACAACCACAGCTACCCGGCCTCCATAAAGAGCCTGATCGACTGGCACTACACCCAGTGGCGGGCCAAGCCCGTCGGCTTCGTCTCCTACGGCGGCCACGCCTGCGGGCTGCGGGCCGTCGAGGCGCTCCGCCTGGTGCTGGCCGAGATGCACGCGGTCACCGTGCGGGACTGCGTCAGCTTCGGCATGTACTCGGGCAACGGCTTCGGCGAGGACGGCCAGCCCTCGGAGCCGGAGGGCGCCAACGGGGCCGCCAAGGTGCTGCTCGACCAGGTCGCCTGGTGGGCCGCGGCGCTGAAGGAGGCCAAGGCCAAGAGCCCCTACGAGGTCCAGTTCTGACGCTCGTCCGCCCGTCCGTCGTTCGCGGCCGCCCGCTCCGCCAGGTGCGGGGCGGGCGGCCGCGTGCGACACCCCTCACCCAGCCAACGAGTTCGGCAGCCGCCAGGAGGAGACATGGGGTCGGTCTACGGATCTGACACCGCCAGCGTCTATCACGACTTCTACCGGGAGCGGAACGGCAAGAGCTACGCCGCCGAGGCCCGCCACGTGGCGGAACTGGTGCGGGAGCGGCGGCCGGACGCCGCCTCGCTGCTCGACGTCGCCTGCGGTACCGGCTCCCATCTGGAGACCCTGGTCGAGGAGTTCGAGCGGGTGGCGGGCCTCGAACTGTCGGAGGCCATGCTGGACGTGGCACGCCCCCTGCTGCCCGGCGTCCCGCTGCACCGGGGCGACATGCGCGACTTCGACCTCGGCCGGCGCTTCGACGCCGTCGTCTGCATGCACAGCTCCATCGGCTACGTCGGGGACGAGGACGCGCTGCGGCGGACCCTGGCCCGGCTGGCCGCCCATCTGGAGCCCGGGGGCGTGCTGGTGATCGAGCCGTGGTGGTCCCCCGGCACCTTCCTCGACCGGCACGTCGCGGGCGACGTGCTCACCATCGAAGGGCAGACCATCTCCCGGGTCTCGCACACCGTGCGCACGGGCGACCGGACCAGGATGGAGGTCCACTGGGTGGTCGCCGACCCCGAGCACGGGCCGCGGCACACGGTGGAGGCGCATGTCCTGACGCTCTTCGAACCCGCCGCGTACCGGGCCGCCTTCGAGGCGGCCGGCTGCACCGTCGAACGGCTGGAAAGCCCCTGGTCGCGCCTCGGACTCCTGGTGGGCGTCCGGGGTTGAGCCCCGCGTGTCAGAGCTTTTCGAACTGATTGTGCGGGGAACGTCAAATCCCGTACCCCGGTGCTACTTTCCCTCCATTCGGGGAACGCATTCCGAGTTCTCCCTGGAGCCTGGGAAAGAGAGTAACTCATGACCAGCGTGGATTCGGAACGGGCGGGGGCGGCCGCGAGCATGCCCCCGCATCTGCATTCACTGACCGGACTGCGTTGGGTGGCAGCGCTGATGGTCTTCCTGTCACATGCGCTGATCCTCCCCGCCGCCGTTCCGCCGGGAGATTTCGGCCAATCCATCAGCGAGTTCGTCGCACTCGGCGGATACGTCGGCGTCTCCGTCTTCTTCGTGCTGAGCGGATTCGTGCTGACCTGGTCGGCACGGGCCTCCGACACCGCGCCCAGGTTCTGGCGGCGGCGCTTCTTCAAGATCTACCCGAACCACTTCCTGGCCTTTCTGGTGGCCGTGGCCTTCATGATCTACTGGGGCCCGGACATCGGGTTCGAGTCCGCGGGCGACCAGGCCCCCGGCGCGCTCCCCCAGTTGCTGCTGGTCCACGCCTGGGTGCCCGACCTGGACATCGCGTTCTCGTTCAACCTGGTCAGCTGGTCGCTCTCGGTGGAGACGGCCTTCTACCTGTGCTTCCCGCTGCTGCTCGCCGGGGTGTTGAGAATTCGCCCCGAGCGACTCTGGTACTGGGCCGGCGGCACCCTGCTCGCGATCTTCCTGGTGCCCCAGATCGCCCGTGTCCTGCCGGCCGGCGAGCTCTCCTACGAGGGAATGACCACGTGGGAGTACTGGTTCGTCTACGTCCTGCCGATCACCCGCATGGGAGAGTTCCTGATCGGCATTCTCATGGCCCGGATCGTGCTGACCGGGCGCTGGGTGCGATTCCCGCTCTGGGCGGCGTCCCTGGTCTTTCTCGGCGTCTATGTCATCGCGCTCGACCTGCCCAGGGAATACGCGATCGTGGCAGCCACGGTGGCCCCGATAGCCCTGCTGATCCCCGCCGCGGCCGTCACCGACGTGCACGGAAAGGGATCGCTGCTCGGACGGCCGGCCATGGTCTGGCTGGGGAATGCCTCCTACGCCTTCTACCTGGTCCACTTCTTCGCCATTCAGGCCGTCTTCCGCATGGTCGGATTCGACTTCCAGGCGAACTACCTCACCGCGCTGCTCTTCGTGCTCGGCGCCTGCGGCCTCGGCGTCGCGCTGGCCGGGGTGCTCCACCAGTTCGTGGAGCGGCCGATGATGCGCCGGTTCGCCACCCCGCGCCGTCCGGTGTCGGTGGCCGGGAGGGCGACCGCCCCGCAGAAGGAACCCACCGGCTGAGCCACCGAACGCGGCGAACACGGAACCGGCCCCGCCACCCCCTCTCGGGTGGCGGGGCCGGTTCGCTGTCGCGCGGCGGGGCGTCAGACCAGCGCCTCCACCCGGGCCACCTGCTCGGCGGGCCCCGGCAGCGCCGCGATCTCCTCGGCCAGTTCGCGCGCCCGCTCCACGTAGCCGACGTCACCGAGCAGCCGCTGGCACGCCTTGGCCACCGACTCCGGGGCGTGCTCCTCGGCGGTGCCGAGCACGATGGCCGAGCCCTGGTCGGCCAGCCGCTGCCACAGCTCCCGGTACAACGGCCATTCGGAGAGCACCAGTTGGGGGGTGCCGGCGGCCATCGCGTTCATCGCGGTCGAGCCGCCGCCGTGGTGCACGATCAGGTCGCACCCCGGCACCAGGACCTCCAACGGCAGCCAGCCGACCCGGAGGTGGGGCAGCGCCTCCCGCACGGCGGGCGCCACGTCCTCGGGCGCGGCCACCACCAGTTCCGCGTCGAAGTCGGCCAGGTCGCGGGCGAGTCCGATGAGGAACGCCTGGCTCTCGCTGGCCGCCACCCGGGTGCCGGCCGTCACGCAGATCCGCCGGCGCTTCCCCGCGGTCAGCATCCAGGGCTCGACGGCGCGCGCCAGGTTGGTGCCCACCCAGCGGGTGCGGACCGTGCCGGGGGCGAGCGTGGGCGGGCTGACGC
>NZ_SMKI01000431.1 GCF_004348415.1 Streptomyces hainanensis | reverse complement strand
GGACGGAGGCGACCAGGGCGCGGGTGTAGGGGTGGGTGCCGTCGATCAACACCCGTTCCGTGGGCCCCTGTTCGACGACCCGGCCGCGGTACATGACGACGACCCGGCCGCAGACCTGTTCCACCACGCCGAAGTCGTGGGTGATCAGGACGACGGCGATGCCCGTCTCCCGCTGGAGTGCGACGAGTTGGGCCAGCACCTGGGCCTGGACGGTGGCGTCGAGGGCCGTCGTCGGTTCGTCGGCGATGACCAGCTCCGGCTCGTTGACGAGGGCGAGGGCGATCATCACGCGCTGCCGCATGCCGCCGGAGAACTGGTGCGGGTACTGGCGGGCCCGCTGCTCCGGGTGGTCGATGCCGACGCGGTCCAGCAGTTCGACGGCCCGGGCGCGGGCGGCGGCCCGGTCGGCACCGGCGTGGTGCAGCCGGTACGCCTCGGCGAGCTGCTCGCCGACCCGGCGGTACGGGTTGAGGGCGTCGAGCGCGTCCTGGAAGATCATCGCGACCCGCCGGCCGCGTATCGCCCGCAGGGTCCGCTCGTCGGCGCCCACCAGTTCCTGGCCGTCCAGCGTGACGGAGCCGGTGACGGACGTGGTGCGGGGGTCGTGCAGGCCGAGGACGGCGAGGCCGGTGGCGCTCTTGCCGGATCCGGACTCGCCGACCAGGCCGACGATCTCGCCGGGAGCGATCTCCCAGGAGGCGTCGCGGACCGCGGGGCGGCCCCCGAAGGAGACCGTGAGGTTCGAGACAGACAACAGTGACATGTCAGGGCTCCGGGTGCGGTCAGACCTGGATCAGGTCACGGCGGGTGGTGGTGAGGTACTCGAAGCCGGTCTCGGTGATCACCACGCTGTCGGAGTGCTGGAGGCCGCCGAAGCTGGGGATCCGCAGGTTCGGTTCGATGGTCAGCACCATGCCGGGGGCCAGTACCAGGTCGTCGGTGGGGCCGAGGCTGGGCTGCTCGTGCGGGCCGAGGCCGAGGCCGTGGCCGACGCGGCCCGGCAGGTAGTCGCCGTAGCCGTGCCGCCGGTAGGCGGCGCGCGCCGCCTCGTAGACGTCGGCGCAGCTCAGGCCGGGCCGCAGGTGCGGCGTGACCTCCTCGGTGATGGCGAGCAGCGACTCGAACGCGGCCTGGCGTTCGGCGTTCAGGCGCCCGACGGCGACGGAGCGTTCGTTCTCGGTGTGCATGCCGTCGATCGCGGTCCAGATGACGGTCCACTGGATCTCGCCGTCGACCGGGCGGCGGTCGGTGGGCGGGGCGGAGTTCATCGGGACCCGGTCGCCGACCAGGGAGTAGGCCCAGAGGGAGTTGAAGACGCCGCCCTCCAGGTTGCCGAAGTCGATCGCGATCCGGTCGGGGTACCGGGTGGCCCAGGTGTCCTGCATGGCGCGCATCGCGGCGGCCGAGACCTCGACCTCGCTGCGCCGTTCGGCGACGGCGGCGAGGACCGCGTCCATGCCGGCGTCGGCGACGGCGGCGGCGACCCGCAGCGACTCCAGCTCGGCGGCGTCCTTGACGTAGCGGGCCCGCATCAGGGCCTGGCCGGCGTCGACGAAGGTGGCCTCGGGCAGGGTCTCGGCGAACCTGGTGAGGTGGTTGTGCGGCAGGAACTCGCCCTCGATGCCGATCCGGCCGCCGGCCAGGCCGCGTTCGGCGAGGACGTCGGCCAGCACCTGCCACCAGTGGTCGGGGCCGATCTCCTTGGCCCACCGGCCGTAGGGGCGGATGTCGGTGATCAGCGAGACCCGCCGGGAGGAGTGGGCGCGCAGCGCGTGCAGCACGAAGACGGGTTCACCCTCGGCGGGCAGCACGACGAGCGCGGGGTGGGAGTAGATCACCGGCGTGTAGCCGGAGAGGTAGAAGGTGTTCTGCGGCTTGAGGACGATCATCGCGTCGACGTCCGCGGCGCGCAGGTTCTCCTGGACGCGGGCCCAGCGGGCCTTGACGGTGGTGGTGTCGGGCAGCATGTCAGACGGTCCTCGTGGCGGTTGTCGGGAGGTGGGTGGCGCCGCGGCGGCGGCTGGCGAGGCGTTCGCCCAGCAGGTTGGCGGAGATCACCAGGGCGACCAGGCCGAGCCCCGGCAGCACGGCGATCCACCAGGAGCTGAGCAGCTGGCCCTGGCCCTCGGAGACCATCAGGCCCCAGTCGGCTTCGGGCGCCTGGGCGCCGAGGCCGAGGTAGCTGAGGCCGGCCTCCATCAGGACGGCCCGGGACAGGTCGAGGGTGGCGGTGACGGCGACCAGGCCGCGCACGCCGGGCAGCAGGTCGCGGACGGCGACCCGCCAGGCCGGCACGCCCTGGGTGAGGGAGGCCTCGACGTACTCGCTGGTGCGCAGCGCGAGCACCCGGGAGCGGACCAGCCGGAAGTAGGTGGGCCAGCCGGTGAGGGCGATCACCAGGACGAGGACGGCGGTCGACCGGCCGCCGAAGGAGAGCACCAGCAGCGCCAGCAGGATGGAGGGCAGGGCGAGTTGGATGTCGGTGAGCCGGGAGAGCAGCTGGTCGAGCCAGCCGCGGGCGAAGCCGGCGGCGAGCCCGAGGGCGGTGCCGAAGACGCCGCCGCACAGCACGGCGAGGACGCCGACCAGCAGCGGGGTGCGGGCGCCGTGGAGGAGACGGCTGAGCAGGTCGCGGCCGAGCTGGTCGGTGCCGAGGAGGTAGCCGTGTTCGCCGGGGGCGGCGTTGGTGTGCGCGAGGTCCTGCGCGAGCGGGTCGTGTGGGGCGAGGACGGGGGCGAGCAGGGTGACCAGGACGATCAGGCCGAGGACGGCGGCGCCGACGGTGCCGGCGTTCAACCGCCGGGGCTTGGGGTTCCGCATCGGTCAGCTCCTCTCGCTCGCGTGCCTGACCCGCGGGTCGAGCAGGCCGTACAGCAGGTCGACGATCAGGTTGACCAGGACGAAGGCGGTGATCAGGAAGGTGAGGTCGGCCAGCACCAGCGGGTAGTCCTCGTTCTGCAGGGCGGTGATGACCAGTTGGCCGACGCCGGGCCAGGAGAAGACGCTCTCGATGATCACGGTGCCGCCGAGCAGCGCGCCGGCCTCCAGGCCGAGGATGGTGAGGGTGGGCAGCATCGAGCCGTGCGCGGCGTGCCGCAGCACCCGGGCGCGTGACATGCCGAGGGCGATGCCGGTGCGGGTGTAGGGGCGGGAGAGTTCGCCGCGGAGGCTGTTGCGGAAGACCCGGGCCAGGGGCGGGGTGACGCCGCAGGCGAGGGTGAGGGCGGGCAGCAGCAGGGCTCCCGCGCCCTCGGAGCCCGAGGTGGGCAACCAGCGCAGCTGGACGCCGAAGATCCACACCAGCAGCACGCCGATGTAGAAGCCGGGCACGGACTGGGCGAGGAACACCAGCCACATGGGCCACTCGCGGCGGGCGCCGCCGCCTTCCCGGGAGCCGGACCACAGGCCGGCGGCCGCGGCGGCGACGCAGGCGATCAGCAGCGCGGTGCCGGCCAGGGTGAGGGTGGCGGGCAGCCGTTCCAGGACGACGTGGAGCGCGGACTGCTGGAAGGTGAGCGAGTCGGGGAAGTCGCCGCGCAGCACGTCGCCGAAGAAGGAGACGTACTGCTCGGCCAGCGGCCGGTCGTAGCCGAGGGCGTGGCTGAGTCGGGCGATCTGGTCCTCGTCGGCGCCGACCGGCGCCATCATCACGGCCGGGTTGCCCGAGGAGTGCAGCACCAGGAAGACGGCGGACAGGGCGCCCCAGACGGCGACCAGGGTGAGGCCGAGGTGGCGCAGGACGAAGCGGACCATCACGCGGCTCCCTTCCAGGACATCTCGGCCGGGCGCACCCAGTCGTCGGGGCGGGCCCGCCATTCCAGGTCCTTCGCGGCGGCGTGGATGCCGGGCTGGGGGAAGAGGAAGAGGACCGGGGCCTGTTCGCGGGCGCGGCGGGCGGCGGTGGCGTAGAGCTCGTTCCGCCGGGCGGTGTCCTCGGTGGTGCGGGCCTCGGTGACGGCGTCGGTGAACTCGGCGTCGTCCCAGTAGGCGTAGGGGCTGTCGGCGACGAAGAGCCCGTAGAGGCCGCCGGCGGCCAGGGTGGGCCAGGCCTGCGTGATGTACTGCATGTCGGACATGTCCTGGTCCACCAGGTACTTCTGCATGTAGACGGTGAACGGGATGCTGTTGATGTCGGCGCGGATTCCGACCTGGCTCAACTGCTGGGCGACGGCCTGCACGATGAGGTCGCCGGCGACGTACTGGCCGGTGGGGACGGTGAGTTCGACGTGCAGCCGGTTGCCGTCGCCGTAGCCGGCTTCGCGCAGCAACTCCCGTGCCCGGTCCGGGTCGTAGGGGTAGCCGCTGAGCCCGTCGGCGTAGCCGGCGTAGTCGGCGGTGAGGAGTTGACCGGGGCTCGGCTCGACGGTGCCCTTGAGCAGGCTCTCGGTGATGGCCCGCTTGTCGACGGCGTGGTTGACGGCCTGCCGCACCCTCAGGTCCCGCATGGGGCCGGTGAGGGTGTTGAGCTTGATGAACGCCATCCGGGTGGTGTCGAGTTGGTGGACGGTCAGCTCGCGGTCGGTGCGCAGCCGGTCGAGGTCCTGGGGGTCGAGGCCGGCGACGAGGTCGAGTTCGCCGGAGAGCAGCCCGGAGACGCGGGCCGCCTCGGAGGGGGTGATCCGGTAGGTGACGTGCCGGACCGCGGGTGCGGTGCCCCAGTAGTCGTCGCGGGCGCGCAGTTCGACGATGCCGCCGGGGCTGTAGCGGGTGATCTCGTAGGGGCCCGAGCCCATGGTGGCGGTGGCGGGGGTGTGGCTCTCGGCCCAGGCGGGGCTGAGCAGGTAGAGGAAGGAGAGCGCGCCGAGCAGGTCGGCGTCGGGCTCGCTTGTCACCAGGTCGACGGTGCCCGCGTCCACCTTCTCGGCGCCGGTCAGCAGCGGGAAGTTGGAGGTCATGCGCAGCGCGTTGTCCGCGTCGAGCAGTCGTTCGACGTTCCAGAGGACGACGTCGGCGTCGAGCGGGGTGCCGTCGGCGAAGGCGGCGCGCTCGTCGAGGTGGAAGCGCCAGCGGGTGGGCTCGACGCGGTCCCAGGAGGCGGCGGCGTCGGGCCCGATGGAGAGGTCGGGGCGCCGGGTGACCAGCGACGAGTACACCGAGGACAGCACGGAGAGGTCGGTGCCGACCGAGGTGGTGTTCATCGGGTCGAGGGTGGTGACGGCCGCGGAGAGGCCGATGACGACCCGCGAGTCGCGGGCCCGGGAGCCCGAGGTGTTGGAGCCGAGGCAGCCGGCGAGGGTGCCGGCGAGCAGCGCGCCGCCGCCGAGGCCGAGGAAGCCACGTCGGGAGAGGGCGCGTCGGGAGTGGGCGCTCATCGGTCGGCCTCCGCGAAGACGGCGCGGTCGGAGGCGCAGGGGTTGCCGAGGGTGACGTAGAACGCGCCGGCGGGGAGGGCGGCGATCGAGGCGTAGGTGGTCTCGGAACCGGCGCCCGCCACCTGGTGCCGGCAGAGGGAGTTCTGCGGGTAGCCGTCGTGGTCGGCGAGCAGCGCGGCGAGCCGCCCCGGGGTCATGCCGCGCGCCGCGTCCAGGGCCCGGCCCGCCACCTGGTCGCGGTGGTAGGTGGAGGCGTTCTCCTCCGGCGTGGGGGCGAGCGGGGCGGTGGCGGCGCAGACGTAGTGGTTGGTGAGCACGTGGCGGTCTGCCTGGTCGCGCACCACGACGTCGTCGGCGGTGGCCTCCAGGGCGAGCCGGCCGCCGGCGGCGTCGGCGACGGCCAGGTTGAGGCCGCTGATCCGGGGCTGGGCGCGGAGCAGTTCGGCGAACGCGGCGGCGCTGTTCGCGCGGCGCAGCAGGTCGTGCGAGTTGATCAGGATCCAGCCGGTGCCCGAGGCGCGCCAGTCGACGTCGGTGCGGTGGCTCCACACGCCGGAGGTGGACATGGCGACACCGGCGTCGTTGATGCCGCTGCCGGGCCAGAGCACGCTGCCGGCGACGGTGACCTCGGCGAGCCGGCGCCCGTCCGGGTAGCGGCGGCGGAGCACGACGTGTTCGACGAAGTTGCCCGCCATGTCGCGGGTCTTGGCGAGCAGCGAGGTGTCGGGGGCGGCGTGTTCGCCGGCGACGATCAGCTGGCTGCACTCCTGGGGGAGCCAGCGGAGCACCATGTGGGCGGGGAGGTTGAGGGCGAGGACGTCGCGGAGCGGGGCGTCGGCGCCGTCGGCGATGCCGGCCAGTTCGGCGTACTGGTCGGGGTCGGTGGCGCGCGCGAACGCGGCGTTGGCGTCGAGGCAGTCCTCGTAGCGGGCGCGGGCGGTGTCGTCGGCGCAGAGCTCGGCGATGTCGCGCCGGACGGCGGCGATGTTGGCGGCGATGGCCTCGCGCGCGGCGCGGCCGTGCTGGCGGCCCTGCTCGGCGGGGGTGCCGGTGAGGTCGAGGTAGCCGGCCGCGGGGTCGGCGGCGGGCGTGGAGTGGGGCGCCAGGCCGAACTCCGCCCAGCGCCCGGGGTGCGCGGCGGGCGGTGCGGTGTTCGGTGGCGGTGCGGTGGTTCCGGTCACTGCGGAGTCTCCTGGGGGGCGCGGGCGGGGTGGCCGAGTCGGGCCAGCACCTCGGCGGCGACCTGGTCGGTCTCGTGGAAGAAGGCGGCGTCGGTGCCCGGTCGGGCGCCGATGGCGGTGGTCCAGCGCACCCCTTCGAGGGGCACTCCGACGGCGAAGAGGCC
>NZ_SMKI01000430.1 GCF_004348415.1 Streptomyces hainanensis | reverse complement strand
GCCCCGCCCTCGCCCCTGCCGAAAGGAACCCCGCCACCGTGACCACGACCACCACGCCGGTCCGGCTCACCACCGGGCCCGAACTCCTCGCCGCCGTCGACGACCTGGCCGACCTGCTGGTCGACGCCGTGGCCGGCGGCTCCTCCGTCGGCTTCCTCGCCGACCTCGACCACGCCGGGGCCGCCGCCTGGTGGGCCGGCCGGGCGCCACTCGTGGCCGACGGCCGGGGGACCGTGTGGCTCGCCAGGGACCCGGTCGACGGCCGGGCCCTCGGCACCGTCAGCCTGGTCAGGGAGGCCATGCCCAACGGCCGGCACCGGGCCGAGGTCGTCAAGCTCATGGTGCGCCGCGAGGCGCGCGGCCGGGGCACGGCCACCGCGCTCCTCGCCGCGGCGGAGGCCGCCGCGGTGGCCGAGGGCCTGACGCTGCTCATGCTGGACACCGAGACGGGCAGCCCCGCCGAGCGGCTCTACGCTCGACGGGGCTGGATCCGGTACGGGGTGGTGCCGGGCCACGCGACCGACCCGACCGGGGTGCCGCTGCCCACCACCTTCTTCTACAAGTCGCTCTCCGCCGCCTGATCGCGCGCCGCGAGCCGCTGCTCCACCGCGATCGCGGCCAGCGCGAGCAGCCCGCCGGCCACCAGCGCCAGCGGGAGCAGCATCCACACGAACACCGCGCACATCAGCCAGCCGAACGCCAGCAGCACCGAGCCGCCCGGGTCGCGCACCGCGCGCTCCGCCGACTCCCGCAGCAGCGCCGGCGCCGTCGCCCCGTCCGGGCGCCAGCCCGCGGCGGCGCGCAGCAGCACGACGCCGAGGGCCAGCAGCATCAGCGGCGTCACCAGCAGCAGCCCGCCGGCGCCCGGCAGCACATCGGCCTGCGCCAGCGACAGGTTCCACAGCAGCACCAGCACGATCCCGGTCACCGCGAGCCCGGCCGCCCACAGCGCGCGGCAGGCCGCCACGAAGTCCCGCAACAGGTCGGCCACCCGCACGCTGTCGCCCGACAGATGGCGCCGCAGGTGCGCCGCGCCGGCCGCGAGCGCGGGCAGCGCGGTGACCACCGGCAGCACCAGCACGGCCACCAGCGCCCCGACGATCACCACCTCGCCGAACAGCGCGAGCCCGGTGCCGAACCGCCCCTCTCGCCGACCCGCCACGGTGCTCACCCCTTCAACCCCTGCGTGGCCACACCGTCCACGATGTAGCGCTGGAAGAGTATGAAGAAGATGAGCACCGGCGCCAGCGCCAGCACCGCCGCCGCCATCTGGGCGCCGTAGTCGGAGACGCTCGTCTGGTCGGTGAACTGGCGCAGCATCAGCGGCAGCGGGTACTTGTCCGGGCTGCGCAGGTAGATCAGCGGCGCCAGGAAGTCGTTCCAGCTCCAGATGAACGCGAAGATCGACGACGTCGCCAACACCGGCCGCATCAGCGGCAGCATGATCGAGGAGAAGATCCGCAGGTGCCCGGCGCCGTCGATGCGCGCCGACTCGTCCAGCTCCCGCGGCAGGTTCCGCATGAACTGCACCATCAGGAAGACGAAGAACGCGTCCGCCGCCAGGAACTTGCCGATCAGCAGCGGGATGTACGAGTCCGTCCAGCCCACCTCGTTGAACATGATGAACTGCGGAATGATCACCACGTGGAACGGGAGCAGCAGGGTGCAGACCATCAGCGTGAAGAACAGTCCGCGGCCCGGGAACTCGATCCGCGAGAACGCGTAGGCCGACACCGAACAGGACAGGCAGATCCCGATCACCGAACCGATGCCCAGCACCATCGAGTTGGTGAAGAACGTCCAGAACGAGATGCCGCCGATGCCGTCCAGCGCGTTCCGGAAGTTGTCCAACGTGGTGTTGTCCGGGATCAGGCCGGTCTCGCCGATGATCTGGTTGGTCGGCCGGAAGGACGACAGCAGCATCCAGACGCCCGGATAGAGCATCACGATCGCCACCGCCCAGACCAGCAGGTGGAACCCCACGGTCCGGCCCGCGCGCCGGCGCCTCACCCGGCGTCGCATCGTCTCGTGTTCGGCGGCCGGAGCCCGGCGTTCGTCGAGGGTAGCGGTGCTCATCGCCCCTCCCCGGTGTAGTGGACCCAGTACCTGGAGGTCCGGAAGAAGATCAGCGTGATGATGCCGACCACGATCACCAGCAGCCACGCCATCGCCGCCGCGTAGCCCAACTGCCCCTGGCCGAAACCGCGCTGGTAGAGGTAGAGGGTGTAGAACAGCGTGGAGTTGGCCGGGCCGCCGCGGCCGCCGGAGATGATGAACGCGGACGCGAACACCTGGAACGAGTGGATCGTCTCCAGCACCAGGTTGAAGAACAGCACCGGCGACAGCATCGGCAGCGTGATCCGGGTGAACTTCCGCCACGGGCCCGCGCCGTCCACGTCGGCCGCCTCGTACAGCTCGCCGGGGATCTGCTTGAGGCCGGCCAGGAAGATGACCATCGGCGCGCCGAACTGCCAGACGGTCAGCAGGATCATCATCGGCATCGTCTTGCTCGGGTCGCCGACCCAGCCGCCCTGCCAGGTGCCGAAGAAGTCGCCGATGTCGTCGACGATGCCCTGGTCGTTGAACATCGCCTTCCACACGATGGCGATGGAGACGCTGGCCCCGATCAACGAGGGCGCGTAGAACAGCGACCGGTAGGTGCCCTGGCCCCGGCGGCGGTTGTTGAGCAGCATGGCCACGCCCAACGCGGCGGCCAGCTTGATCGGCGTACCGACGACCGCGTACGTCACCGTGACCTGGACCGAGTCCAGGAAGCGCGGGTCGTCGAAGAGCCGGGTGAAGTTGTCGACGCCGATCCACTCGCCGCCGCGGATCGGGTGGAAGTCGGTGAAGGCCAGGTAGAGCGAGGCGACCATCGGTCCGGCGGTCAGCGCGATGAAGCCGAGCAACCAGGGCGCCAGGAAGGCGTAGCCGGCCCTGGTCTCGGCGGCCTTCCGCGACGGCCGCTTGCTCTGCGGCCGTCGCGGGGGCTTGCCGACCTTGGCGGACCGGTTCGCCTCATGGGTGAGGGACATGAGGGGGGGTTCCGTTCGGTGCGTGCGTCGTGACCCGGAGGTCACAAGGGGTCGGCGGTGATCAGTTGGTCACCAGCAGGTTGGACGCCTCGGAGAACCAGCGCTCCACGAACTCGTTCGCGTCGATCTGGCCGTAGTCGAACTCCTGGGCCAGCACCTCGACGTACTCGGTCTCCAGGGCACCGAAGCCCTCCGGCTGGAACGGCACGGTCTCGGTGGCGTAACCCTCGTCCCGCACCCGCTGCTCGTACTCGATGACCCGCTGGTCCAGGCTGCCGTCCTCGACCTCGAGCGCGTCCAGCCGGGACTGCGAGGCCGGCACGCCCAGGTCGGTGCCGATGATCTGGCCCGCCTCGGGGTCGTTGATGAGGAAGTCGATCAGCTGCGCGGCCTCCTCGGGGTGCGAGGTGTTGCCGCCCATCGCCAGCTGCATCGTCGGCTTGAAGAACATGTGCTTCTCGCCGTCCGCGGCGGTCGGCATCGGCATCAGCTGGATGTTCTCGCTGCCGAGGTCGGCGCTGTAGCCGCTGATGAAGTTGTCCCAGTGGAACTCGACCGCGGCCTCGCCGCTGGTGAACCCGCCCTTGGGCAGCAACTGCTCGCCACGCTCCCGCGGGAAGAACGCGCTGTCACCCTCGCGCACCGGCTGGGCGCTCTCGATGAAGGCGCGCATGTCGTCCTCGGTGAAGTTCATCTCGCCGGTCTCCGAGAACGGCTCGACGCCCTGCTGGATGAGGTGCTGCATGAAGAACCACCACGTCATGGTGTAGTCGCCCGCGCCGTACACCTGGGGATCGCTGTCCGCGCCGGCCTCGCTGGCCGCCTGGACGAACTCCTGGTAGTCCTCCCAGGTGTAGTCCCAGTCCGGCAGCTCGACGCCGAGCTCCGCCACCAGGTCGGGGTTCACCATCAGCGCGAGGGTATTGCTGCCGGTCGGAATGGCGACCAACTGTTCGTTGGAACGCCCGGAGGCCAGCAGCCCCTCGTCGATCGTCGACGTGTCGAGGCCGTTTCCCTCGAATTCGCTCATGTCGTACAGCAGGCCGTTGTTGGAATATTCCAGGAGCCGGGAGACGTCCATCTGCATCACGTCGGGAAGTTCACCCGAGGTGGCGTCAGTGCTGCGCTGCGTCCAGTAGTCCTGGAACTCGGCGAAGCTGGTCTGCACCGTGATGCCCGGGTTCTGCTCCTCGAACAGCTCGATGACGGCCTCGTAACGCTCGGACCGCTCGTCACTTCCCCACCAGGTGAAGTTGAGGGTCACGTTGCCCCCGTCGCCGCCGTCATCGCCCCCGGAGCCGCAGGCGGTAAGGGCCAGCGAGCCGGCCAGGGCAAAGGCGAGACCGCTCATCGCGGGCTTTCTGATTGACATAGGAGCCTCCCTGCTCTGTCAATGTGTAACAACACTCCGGAGGCGGTGGCTTGGCCTTTCAGGCTCCGGCGCCAACCGAAGTGAATCGTTACAATACCTCCGGGTTCCTACGCGGCAACCGGATGGTGGATAACTTTTGAGAAACACCGTCGTGATCCACCGACACGGTGATCAACGCGGCTCAACTACGAGAACCCTCGAATAAGTGGCCGGCCATTCCGGGCGGCCGGCCCCGTCCCCGAGGGGAAGGGGGCCGGCCGTTTCCGAAAGGCGATTCAGCAAAGCCTGGACATTCAGCTGCGCGCCGTGTACCGGATGTTCGGCCGCGGCTGCCGCTCCGCCATCCCCTCCCCGATGAAGTAGCTCGGGTGCGGGGGCTGGTTGTACGCCACGTTCTGCCACGCCACCGCGAGCCGGTACTGCGGGTCGTGCATCAGCGTGCGCAACCGCAACCCGGTCTCCTCGGTGGTCGTGTAGATCCGCAGCGCCGAGTCGTCCTGGGTGCGGTAGACGACCTCCTCACGCCAGTCCCCGTAGAGGTCCGCCTGGAGCACCGGGGTGCCCTTGGTGTAGTTGTTGGTGTACACGCCCTCCGGCGCGAAGACCTCACGCTGCTCGCCGGTCTCCCAGTCCCACTTGGCGACGTAGGGCGTGCCGGCCGGATCGATCCCCTCCGCGAAGTCGTGGTCCAGGATCTCCCGCAGCGGGTCCCCGTCCCACCAGACCATGAAGTTGGCCGACGGGATGTCCGTGCCGATCAGCGTGCCGTCCGCCGCCCGCAGCTGGCCCTCCCGGGAGTTCCAGGCGCCGGTCGCGGTCACCGCCCAGCTCTCCGCGCCCTCGTGGGTCGGGTCGATGTCGCCGATCGCGCCCCGCCCGGTGTCCCTGATGCCCGGCATGTCGTGGATGATCTCGCCGGTCGCCGCGTCCCGGAACGTCGCGCCCCGGTTGCCCGAGGCCGACATCGACTCGTGCGGCGCGAAGACCTCCAAGCCCGGACGGTCCGGCGCGAAGTCGCCCACGTGCAGCGCGTCACCGTGCCCGAGCCCGGTGTTGTAGAGCACCGAGCCGTCGTCGTCCAGCGTCATCGAGCCGTAGACGATCTCGTCCCTGGCGTCGCCGTCGACGTCCGCCACCGACAGGTTGTGGTTGCCCTGGCCCTCGAACTCCCGGCCCGCCGTGGCCGAGTCGAACGTCCAGCGGTGCTCCAGAGCGCCGTCGGCGAAGTCGTAGGCGGCGAGCACCGTGCGCGTGTAGTAGCCCCGGGCGAACACCACCGACGGGTGTTCGCCGTCCAGGTAGGCCACCCCGGCCAGGAACCGGTCCACCCGGTTGCCGTAGCAGTCGCCCCAGGAGCAGGTGTCGCCGCGCGGCGGCGTGTAGTCCACGGTGTCGACGGCGGCGCCGGTCTCCCCGTCGAACACCGTCAGGTACTCGGGTCCCGCCAGCACGTAGCCCGACCCGTTGCGGTGGTCGGCGGTCGGGTCACCGAGCACCGCGCCGGTGCCGTCCACCGTGCCGTCGGCGGTCTTCACCGCCACCTCGGAGCGGCCGTCGCCGTCCAGGTCGTAGACCATCAGCTGGGTGTAGTGCGCGCCGGCCCTGATGTTGGGGCCCAGGTCGATCCGCCACAGCTGCTCGCCGTCGAGGGTGTAGGCGTCCAGGTAGACGTTCCCGGTGTAGCCGGAACGCGAGTTGTCCTGGGCGTTGCTCGGCTCCCACTTCTGCACGATCTCGTACCGGCCGTCGCCGTCGAGGTCGCCGACGCTCGCGTCGTTCAGGCGGTAGCTGTACGAGGCGCCGCTCGGCGTCACGCCGTCCGGCGGGCGGTTCACCGGGATCTCCCGGTACTGCTCCGCCCAGACGCCGAACCGCTCCGTGCGCTCGGCCTGCCGCCCGCCGCGCACCACCGCCACCTGGTAGACCGAGTCGGCGGTGCCGTGTCGGTCGGTGAAGCTGGTGGCCCCGTTGATCGGGCGGCGGGTGATGCGCTCGCCGTCCCGGTAGACGTGGAAGGAGACGGACTCCGGGTCGAGGCCGAGCATCCGCCAGCCGACGAAGATCCCGTCCTCGGTCTGGACGGCCACCGGGGCCCGGTCCAGGTTCTCCATCTGGCGTGCCGGCTGGTGCGGCCGCCCGCCGTCGGCGGCGGCGACCGCCGCGCTCACCGGCGACCTCGGCCAGTCCCACACCCTGCACCAGCCCGTCGCCCAGGTCATCGGCGAGCGCGTCGGCTGGTCCGTGCTGCTGTGCGCCGTCGCGTTCGTGGCCGCGGTGCTCC
>NZ_SMKI01000042.1 GCF_004348415.1 Streptomyces hainanensis | reverse complement strand
GGCTCCTCGGCCGCGAGCTCGGCGCGGGGGCGGGCGGCCACCCGCCGCTGCTTGAGCTCGGGGAGGGTGGCGCCCGGCACGCCGCGCTTGACGGAGACCAGGGCGTCCATCAGGCGCAGCCCCTCGAAGGCGTCCCTGGCGTAGCGGACCTCGCCCTGATAGATCTCGTGGAGGTCCTGTTCGACGTAGGCCCTGGTCAGCGCGGCGCCGCCGAGGATCACCGGGTAGTCGGCGGCCATGCCGCGCCGGTTGAGCTCCTCCAGGTTCTCCTTCATGATCACCGTGGACTTCACGAGCAGCCCGGACATCCCGATGACGTCGGCGCGGTGCTCGGCGGCGGCGTCGAGGATGGCGCCGACCGGCTGCTTGATGCCCAGGTTGACGACGGTGTAGCCGTTGTTGGTGAGGATGATGTCGACGAGGTTCTTGCCGATGTCGTGGACGTCGCCGCGGACGGTGGCCAGCACGATGGTGCCCTTGCCGGCGTCCCCGGTCTTCTCCATGTGCGGCTCCAGGTGGGCCACCGCCTGCTTCATCACCTCGGCGGACTGGAGCACGAACGGCAGCTGCATCTGGCCGGAGCCGAACAGCTCGCCGACCACCTTCATGCCGGCGAGCAGCGTGTTGTTGACGATCTCCAGGGCGGAGCGCTCGGCCAGCGCCTCGTCCAGGTCGGCCGCCAGGCCGTTGCGCTCGCCGTCGATGATCCGGCGCTGCAGGCGCTCGTCCAGCGGCAGCGCGGCCAGTTCCTCGGCCTTCCCGGCCCGCATCGACTTGGTGTCCACGCCCTCGAAGAGCTGGAGGAAGTGCTGGAGCGGGTCGTAGCCCTCGCGCCGCCGGTCGTGGATCAGGTCGAGGGCGACCTGGACGTGCTCCGGCTCGATCCGGGCGATCGGCAGGATCTTGGCTGCGTGCACGATCGCCGAGTCGAGACCGGCCCTGACGCACTCGTCGAGGAAGACGGAGTTCAACACGAGTCGGGCGGCCGGGTTGAGCCCGAAGGAGATGTTGGACAGGCCGAGGGTGGTCTGCACGGCCGGGTGCCGGCGCTTCAGCTCCCGGATCGCCTCGATGGTGTTGACGCCGTCCTTCCTGGACTCCTCCTGCCCGGTGCAGATGGTGAAGGTGAGGCAGTCGATGATGATGTCGGGTTCGGCCACGCCCCAGTTGCCGGTGAGGTCGGCGATCAGCCGCTCGGCCACCGCCACCTTGTGCTCGGGGGTGCGCGCCTGGCCGGTCTCGTCGATGGTGAGCGCCATCAGCGCGGCGCCGTGCTCGACGGCGAGCGCGGTGACGGTGGCGAAGCGCGAGTCGGGGCCGTCGCCGTCCTCGTAGTTGACGGAGTTGATCACCGCGCGCCCGCCGAGCTTCTCCAGGCCGGCGCGGAGCACGGGGGGCTCGGTGGAGTCCAGCACGATCGGCAGGGTGGAGGCGGTGGCGAGGCGGCCGGCGAGCTCGGCCATGTCGGCCGCGCCGTCCCGGCCCACGTAGTCCACGCACAGGTCGAGCAGATGGGCGCCCTCGCGGATCTGCTCGCGGGCCAGCTCCACGCAGTCGTCCCAGCGGGCCTCCAGCATGGCGGTGCGGAACTTCTTGGACCCGTTGGCGTTGGTGCGCTCGCCGATGGCCAGGTACGAGGCGTCCTGCTGGAACGGCACGGTCTGGTAGAGCGAGGAGGCGCCGGGCTCGGGGCGCGGGTCGCGCGGCGCGGGCGTGAGCCGCGCGACGCGCTCCACCACGTGCCGCAGGTGCTCGGGCGTGGTGCCGCAGCAGCCGCCGATCAGGGAGAGCCCGAACTCCGCGATGAACCGCTCGTGCGCGTCGGCCAGTTCGGCGGGTGAGAGCGGGTAGCTCGCACCGTCCTTGCCGAGCACGGGCAGGCCGGCGTTGGGCATGCAGGAGAGCGTGATCCCGGCGTGCCGGGCCAGGTAGCGCAGGTGCTCGCTCATCTCGGCCGGGCCGGTGGCGCAGTTGAGGCCGATCACGTCGATGCCGAGGGGTTCCAGGGCGGTCAGCGCGGCGCCGATCTCGGAGCCGAGCAGCATGGTGCCGGTGGTCTCGACGGTGACCTGCACCATCAGGGGCAGCGTGGCCCCGGTGGCGGTGAGGGCGCGACGGGCGCCGAGCACGGCGGACTTGGTGCCGAGCAGGTCCTGGGACGTCTCGACGAGCAGGGCGTCCGCGCCGCCCTCGATCAGGCCCTCCGCGTTGCGCTGGTAGGCGTCCCTGAGGGGCGCGAAGGTGGTGTGCCCGAGCGTGGGCAGCTTGGTGCCGGGGCCCATCGAGCCGAGCACCCAGCGCTGGCGGCCGTCGGCCGCGGCGAACTCGTCGGCGACGCCGCGGGCGACCGCGGCGCCGGAGGCCGAGAGCTCGTGGATCCGGTCCGCGATCTCGTACTCGCCGAGCGCGCTCAGGTTGGCGCCGAAGGTGTTGGTCTCGACGCAGTCGACGCCGGCCTCGAAGTAGGCGCGGTGGACGTTGCCCACGATGTCGGGTCGGGTGACGTTGAGGACCTCGTTGCAGCCTTCGAGCTGCTCGAAGTCGTCGAGCGTGGGGTCCTGCGCCTGGAGCATGGTGCCCATGCCACCGTCGGCGACCACGATCCGGGAGGCCAGGGCCTCGCGGAGGGCGGCGGCCCGCTGGGACTGGGGGGCTGAGGCGGGACTGGACATGGCCATGGGGAGGCTCCCGGAGATGCGACGGCTGTCGGCTATGCGCCCTTCCGGGGCCCTGCCCCGCGGCGGGCGCACCTGGTCAGGGTAACCGGCCGGCCGGTCCGGGCGCGGATCCGTTCCGGTCGGTGGACGGACTTAGACTCATTCCGCGGCGCCGGGGGTATCGACATAACCCGCTCTCGTTCGACAATGCCGAACGACACCCGGCACGGCAGGGTGTGGAGCGAGGAGCAGGGAGGCGGCCTCATGGGACGGACCATCCAGTCGCTGGAGCGCGCGGCGGCCGTACTGCGGTTGCTGGCGGGCGGCGAACGCCGCCTCGGCCTGTCGGACATCGCCTCGGCCATAGGGCTCGCCAAGGCCACCACGCACGGGCTGCTGCGGACCCTCCAGCAGGAGGGCTTCGTCGAGCAGGACCCGGGCTCGGGCAGGTACCAGCTCGGCGCCGAGCTGCTGCGGCTCGGCAACAGCTACCTGGACGTCCACGAACTGCGCGCCCGCGCGCTCGTGTGGACGGACGACCTGGCCAGGGCCAGCGGCGAGGCCGCCTACGTCGGCGTCCTGCACCAGCGGGGCGTGCTGATCGTGCACCACGTCTTCCGGCCGGACGAGAGCCGGCAGGTGCTGGAGGTGGGCGCCATGCAACCGCTGCACAGCACCGCGCTCGGCAAGGTGATCGCGGCCTTCGACCCGGTGGCGCACAACGAGGTCATGGAGGACGAGCTCACCGCCATCACCGAGCGCACGGTGACCGACTCCGGGACCTTCGCCCGGAACCTGGAGCTGGTGCGCGCCCGCGGCTGGGCGAGCGACGTGGGCGAGACCTGGGACGGGGTGGCGTCCGTCGCCGCCCCCATCGTCGACCGGCGGCGGATGCCGGTCGGGGCCGTGGGCATCACCGGCGCGGTGGAACGGATGCAGATCGGTTCCGACCTCGACCCCCGGCTGGTCGCCGCCGTGCGGGACTGCGCCCGGTCCGTGTCGCGCGACCTCGGAGCCGGGCGCTTCTAGGACAATCCAGGCACCCTCGGGTTATCTGCCGCACAGCCCCTTGACGGTGGCTTCTTCGGGGAGAAAACTGCCGTTCGATGGTCGACATTGTCGAACACTGGACGGTCGTCGGCCAGGAATCCCTGGACGAAGGACAAAGGAGTCACGGGTGTCCAGCTCCGACATCTTCTTCGGCGAGCTCATCGGGACCGCCACGCTGATCCTGCTCGGCACGGGCGTCGTCGCAGGCGTCGTGCTCAAGAAATCGAAGTCGTTCGACGCCGGCTGGGTCGCCATCAGCTTCGGCTGGGGCATCGGCGTGCTCTCCGGCGTCTACGTGTCGACCCAGCTCTCCGGCGCGCACCTGAACCCGGCCGTCACCCTCGGCATCGCGATCGACACCGGCGTGTGGCGCAACGTCGGCACCTATGTCGGCGGCCAGATGGTCGGCGCGATCATCGGCGCCACCCTGACCTGGCTCGCCTACTACGGCCACTTCAAGGCCCACCTCGCGGACCACGAGATCGTCAGCGGCTCCCGGACCCCGGGCGCCAAGGCGTTCAACGACGTCCGCGAGACCGAGGAGCGGCGCGAGCCGGCGGCCGGGCAGCCGGGCCCCGTGCTCGGCGTCTTCGCCACCGCCCCCGAGATCCGCAACACCGTGCAGAACCTGGCCACCGAGATCATCGCCACGATGGTCCTGGTGCTGCTGGTGCTCGGCATCGGCCTCAACGACGGACTGACGGTCTCCGGTACCGGCGGGCTGATGGTCGCGCTGGTCGTCGTCGGCATCGGCCTCTCGCTCGGCGGACCGACCGGCTACGCCATCAACCCGGCCCGCGACCTGGGCCCGCGCATCGTCCACCAGCTCCTGCCGCTCCCCCACAAGGGCGGCTCCGACTGGAGCTACGCCTGGATCCCGGTGGTCGGCCCGCTCATCGGCGCCGCCGCGGCCGCGGGCATCCACAACGCACTGTTCTGAGGGCGCCGAGCCCGCCGCCCCCGCCGATCCGCCCTCACCACCAGGAGCCGCCACATGCCGGAAGCCCAGCAGACCCAAGAGCCCTCCGACGCCCCACGCGAGTACATCGCCGCCATCGACCAGGGCACCACCTCGAGCCGCTGCATCGTCTTCGACAGAGACGGCCGGATCGTCTCCGTCGACCAGAAGGAGCACGAGCAGATCTTCCCCAAGCCCGGCTGGGTCGAACACGACGCCGCCGAGATCTGGACCAACGTCCAGGAGGTGGTGGCGGGCGCCCTGGAGAAGGCCGGCATCACCCGCGAGCACGTCAAGGCCATCGGTATCACCAACCAGCGCGAGACCACGCTGCTGTGGGACCGGGCCACCGGCGAGCCGGTGCACAACGCCATCGTCTGGCAGGACACCCGCACCGACGCCCTCTGCCGGGAGCTGGGCCGGAACGTGGGCCAGGACCGCTTCCGCCGCGAGACCGGGCTGCCGCTCGCCTCGTACTTCGCCGGCCCCAAGATCCGCTGGCTGCTGGAGAACGTCGAGGGCCTGCAGGAGCGCGCGGACCGCGGCGAGATCCTCTTCGGCACCATGGACTCCTGGGTCATCTGGAACCTCACCGGCGGCCCCGACGGCGGCGTACACGTCACCGACGTCACCAACGCCTCCCGCACCCTGCTGATGAACCTGCGCACCCTCGACTGGGACCAGCGCATCGTCAGCTCGATCGGCGTGCCGCCCTCGGTGCTCCCCGAGATCCGCTCCTCGGCGGAGGTCTACGGCACGGCCAGGGGCGGCGCGCTGGACGGCGTGCCGGTGGCCTCCGCCCTCGGGGACCAGCAGGCCGCGCTCTTCGGGCAGACCTGCTTCGCGGTGGGCGAGGGCAAGTCCACCTACGGAACCGGAACGTTCCTGCTGATGAACACCGGCACCGAGGCCATCAACTCCTACGCCGGGCTGATCACCACCGTCGGCTACCGGATCGGCGACCAGGCCCCGGTGTACGCGCTCGAGGGCTCCATCGCCATCACCGGCGCCCTGGTGCAGTGGATGCGCGACCAGATGGGGCTCATCAACAGCGCGGCCGAGATCGAGACCCTGGCCCGGTCCGTCGAGGACAACGGCGGCGCCTACTTCGTCCCCGCCTTCTCCGGGCTCTTCGCCCCCTACTGGCGGTCCGACGCCCGCGGCCTCATCTCCGGGCTCACCCGCTACGTCACCAAGGCGCACATCGCCAGGGCCGTCCTGGAGGCCACCGCCTGGCAGACCCGCGAGATCGTCGACGCCATGAAGAAGGACTCCGGCATGGAGCTCACCACCCTCAAGGTGGACGGCGGGATGACCTCCAACAACCTGCTGATGCAGAACATCTCGGACTTCCTCGACGTGCCCGTGGTGCGCCCGATGGTCTCCGAGACCACCTGTCTGGGGGCCGCCTACGCCGCCGGCCTCGCGGTGGGCTTCTGGACCGACATCGAGGACCTGCGCCACAACTGGCGCCGGGCCGCCGAGTGGACGCCCGGGATGGACGCGGCCGAGCGCGACCGCGAATACCAGTTCTGGCTCAAGGCCGTGCAGCGGACCATGGGCTGGCTAGACGAGGAGAGCTGACGATCATGAACACCCCGCAGCCGACCGCAGGTCCCCCCACCCCGGCCGGGCCGGCCGGGCCGGCCGGCCCGGCCGGCATAGCCGCGGCCGACCGGCGGGCCGAGACCAGGGAGCGGCTCGCCACGTCGACCTGGGACCTGCTCGTCGTCGGCGGCGGCATCCTGGGCACCTCGGTGGCCTGGCACGCCGCCCAGTCGGGGCTGCGGGTGGCGATGGTGGACGCCGGCGACTTCGCCGGCGCCACCTCGTCCGCCTCCTCCAAGCTGGTCCACGGCGGCCTGCGCTACCTGCAGACCGGCGCCGTCCGGCTGGTGGCCGAGAACCACCACGAGCGCCGGGTGCTGGCCCGCGACGTCGCGCCGCACCTGGTCAACCCGCTCACCTTCCACCTGCCCGTCTACCGGGGCGGCCCGCACGGCGCCGCCAAGCTGGGCGCCGGGGTCTTCGCCTACTCCGCGCTCTCGGCCTTCGGCGACGGCGTCGGCCGCGTCATCTCCCCCGCCCGGGCCGCCGCCCTCAACCCGGCGCTGCGCACCGAGAACCTGCGCGCCGTCGCCGTGTACGGCGACCACCAGATGAACGACTCCCGGATGGCCGTGATGACGGTGCGCGCCGCCGTCCAGTCCGGCGCCGCCGTCCTCAACCACGCCGAGGTCGTCGGGCTGCGCCTCGCCCACGGCCGGGTCACGGGGGCCGAGCTGCGCGACCGGCTCACCGGCGCGGAGTTCGACGTCTCGGCCCGCCTGGTGCTCAACGCCACCGGGCCCTGGGTCGACCACCTGCGCCGCCTGGAGGACCCGGGCGCGGCCCCCAGCATCCGGCTCTCCAAGGGCGCGCACCTGGTGCTGCGCCGCGCCGCTCCGTGGCGGACCGCGCTGGCCACGCCGGTCGACAGGTACCGCATCACCTTCGCCCTCCCCTGGGAGGACCAGCTGCTCCTCGGCACGACCGACGAGCCCTACGAGGGCGACCCGGCGGACGTGCGCGCCACCGAGGCGGACATCCACCAGATCCTGGACGAGGCCGCGTTCTCGGTCCGCGACGCGCAGCTGGACCGTTCCCTGCTGACCTACGCGTTCGCCGGCCTCCGGGTGCTGCCCGGCGGCCCGGGCGGCGTCGAGTCGGCCCGGCGCGAGACCGTGGTGACCGAGGGGCGCGGCGGCATGCTGTCGGTGGCCGGCGGCAAGTGGACCACCTACCGGCACATCGGCCGGATGGTGCTGCGCAAGCTGGCCAGCCAGCCGACGGTGCCGCTCGCCGAGGACATGGAGCCGCTCTCCGGGCTGGTGCGCCGGGTGCCGCTGCCCGGCGTCGCCAACCCCAACGCGGTCGCGCACCGGCTGCTCGTGGACCGCGATCCCGGCGCCCGGATGGATCCGCTGACGGCCCGCCAACTCGCCACCCACTACGGCTCCCTGGCGTTCGAGATCGCCCGGCTGGTCCGCGCGGACCCGGCCCTGGGCGAGCGCGTCCACCCGGACGGGCCCGAGATCTGGGCCCAGGTCGTCTACGCCCGTGACCACGAGTGGGCGGAGACCGTGGAGGACGTGGTCCGCCGTCGCACCACGTTGACCATCCGGGGCCTCGACACGCCGGAGGTGCGCGCCGGCGTGGCCGCCGTGCTCGGTCTGCCGACCGAGTGACAGAACCCGCGAACGCCGCTGACCCGCGCACATGCGTACGAGGACTCCGGTATGGGCACGGTCACGCCGTAGGCTGGGGCCGCACGCAACACAACGGCAGCCGGGCCGGGCACACCTCCCCGCCCCGGCCGGGAGGAGGCGCTGGGTGATCGAGCTCGAAGGACTTCCCGAGCTGGTCGACCCGGTCATGGTGGCCGCGTTCGAGGGCTGGAACGATGCGGGTGACGCCGCCTCCGCAGCGGTCGCTCATCTGGAGCAGGAGTGGAAGGGCGAGGTGTTCGCGGCGCTCGACGCCGAGGACTACTACGACTTCCAGGTCAATCGGCCGCACATCTGGCTCGATGGCGGGGTGCGCCGCGTCACCTGGCCGACCACCCGGCTCTCCGTGGTCAGGATCGGCTCGGAGAACGGCCCGGTGAAGCGCCGCGACCTAGTGCTGGTCCGCGGCATCGAGCCCAGCATGCGATGGCGCTCGTTCTGCAACGAACTGCTCGGCTTCGCGCACGAGCTCGGCGTCGAGATGGTGGTGGTACTCGGGGCGCTGCTCGGCGACACCCCGCACACCCGTCCGGTACCGGTCACCAGCGTGACCTCGGACGAGGACCTGGCGGTCCGACTGAACCTCGAGGAGTCCCGCTACGAGGGACCGACCGGCATCGTGGGCATCCTGCAGGAGGCGTGCACCCACGCCGGGGTGCCCGCGGTGACGCTGTGGGCCGCGGTGCCGCACTACGTGGCGCAGCCGCCCAACCCCAAGGCGTCGCTGGCGCTGCTGCACGCGCTCGAGGACCTGCTGGGCGTCGGGGTCCCGCTGGGCGACCTGCCGGAGGACGCCAGGGCGTGGCAGATCGGCGTCGACCAGCTGGCGGCCGAGGACAGCGAGGTCGCCGAGTACGTCAAGTCGCTCGAGGAGGCCAGGGACACGGCGGAGCTGCCCGAGGCGTCGGGCGAGGCGATCGCCAAGGAGTTCGAGCGCTATCTGCGGCGCCGGGACGGCCAGTCGCCGTCCGGCGACGCCGGCTCCTACCTGCGCGATCCCGGCAGTCGCCGGCCCCGGCCGCGGCGTCGGCCGGCCGACGGCGAGCAGAGCCCGCCGGAGCCGGGCCCCGCGGACGGCGAGGACTGAGACACACCGGCACCCCGCGCGCCACGGCGGGCGGGGTGCCGGGCCGCGTCAGAGGGCCACGCCGAGCAGCGCGTCCACCGCCCGGGAGACGATCCCGGGACCGCCCGGGTCGCCGCCCGCGCTCCGCTCCTGGGCCGCGGCCCAGCGGTCCACGGCGGCCAGCGCGGCCGGCGCGTCCAGGTCGGCCGCCAGAGCGGCACGGAGCTCCTCGACCAGGCCGTCGGCCGGCGGCCCGTCCGGCCGGGAGACGGCGGCCCGCCAGCGGCCGAGCCGCTCCACCGCGGCGTCGAGCACCGTGTCGGTCCACTCCCAGTCGGACCGGTAGTGGTGGGCGAGCAGCGCGAGCCGGATCGCCGCCGGGTCGACACCGGCCGCGCGCAGCCGGGACACCAGCACAAGGTTGCCCCGGGACTTGGACATCTTCTCGCCCTGGAAACCGACCATCCCGGCATGCGCGTAGCTGGCGGCGAACGGGTGCTCGCCGGTGAGCGCCTGGGCGTGCGAGGCGCCCATCTCGTGGTGGGGGAAGGCGAGATCGGAGCCGCCGCCCTGGATGTCGAAGCCCATGCCGAGGTGTTCGAGGGCGATGGCCACGCACTCGATGTGCCAGCCGGGCCGCCCCGGACCGAGCGTGCCGCCGTCCCAGGAGGGCTCGCCGGGACGCGCCGCGCGCCACAGCTGTGGGTCGAGCGGGTTCTTCTTGCCGGGCCGCTCCGGGTCGCCGCCGCGCTCGGCCGACAGGGCGCGCATGGTGTCCTGCGGCAGGTGGGCGACGCCGCCGAAGCCCGGGTCGGCGTCGACGGAGAAGTAGACGTCGCCGTCCAGGTCGTAGGCGGCGCCCCTGGCGCGCAGCCGCTCGACCAGCGGCACGATGGCCGGTATGGACTCCACGGCCCCCACGTAGTGCCGCGGCGGCAGGATCCGCAGGGCCGTCATGTCCTCGCGGAACAGGGTGGTCTCGCGCTCGGCGAGCGCCCTCCAGTCCTCGCCGGTGGCGGCGGCGCGCTCCAGCAGGGGGTCGTCGACGTCGGTGACGTTCTGGACGTAGTGCACCTGGCGCTTGGTGTCGAGCCACACCCGCTGGACGAGGTCGAAGGCCGTGTAGGTGGCCGCGTGGCCCATGTGGGTGGCGTCGTAGGGGGTGATGCCGCAGACGTAGAGCCGGGCGACGGGGCCGGGGGTCAGCGTCACCGGGCCGTCCGTGGCGGTGTCGTGAATCGTGAGATCACGCCCCTGACCGGGCAGAACGGGGACTTTGGAAGCAGGCCAGGCATACATGCCACGAGCCTAACCGGCCGCCCGCGCCGGCACGACAGGGCGGCCCACGGCCGGTGGGGGCGGGCCGGGCCGGTCAGATGAGCGGCCAGGGGATGGCGGGCCACTCGCCGCCGGGCAGCGGGTGCCGGCCCGAGCTCAGCAGCGCCGCCGTCCGCGCCCGCAGCGCCCGGCACTCGGCCTCGGTGATCAACGTCAGCAGCCGGGTGAACAGCGGTCGGCCGTCCGCGAGTTCGGCGTCGAGGCCGCGGAGCGCGGTCAGCACGGCGGCGGGCAGCGGCTCGCCGGCCCAGCCCCACAGCAGGGTGCGCAGCTTGTCCTCGGTGTGGAAGGTGACGCCGTGGTCGATGCCGTAGAGGCGGCCGTCAGCGAGCGGCAGCAGATGGCCGCCCTTGCGGTCGCCGTTGTTGATCACGGCGTCCAGCGTCGCTATCCGGCGCAGCCGTTCGTCGTCCACGTGGACCAGCAGGGCGCTGCGCCCCGCGTCCACCTCGGCGCGGCCGACGGCCTTCCAGCCGGGCTCCGGGCGCTCGGCCTCGATCAGCCCCAACAGCGACTCGGGCCCCCCGGTGACGGCCTCGTCGGCCTCGTCGGCGTCGGCGTCGTCCGACTCGTCGTCGTCCGGCACGGGGCCCACCCACAGCTGGCACATCCCGCCGCCGAGCGGGTCGTCCCGCAGCACGGTCGGCGGCACCACGTCCCAGCCCAGCGCCCGGGAGACCTCGTAGGCGGCCACCTCGCGCTGGGCCAGCGTGCCGTCGGGGAAGTCCCACAGCGGGCGCTCCCCCGCCACCGGCTTGTAGACGCAGGGCACCCGGCGCCCCGACAGCTCGGCCGTCGCGTAGAGCACGGCGTTGGAGGCGTCGGCGATCCGCCCGTGGATGGTCAGCTCGCCGCGCTCCAACGCCTCGTCGACGGTCACGCCCGGCTGCGGCGGTATCCGTTCTGGCGCGGACATACGTGTCCTTCCGGGTCGAGCGGCAGGCTGCACAACGGGCACGGCGGGCGGCCGGCGTTGACGACCTCGAGGGCCCGCTTGGCGAACGCGCGGGCCATGGTGCCGCTCAGCCGGACCCGCAGCATCGGCGGGCCGTTCTCGTCGTCCCGCAGCAGCCGCTCCTCGGCCTCCGCGAACTCCTCCTCGGAGTCGGCGTCGAGCTCCACGAGGGCCTGCGCCTCGACGATCATGCGTTCGCTCTCGCTGTCCCAGGCGAGCGCCATCGTGCCGACGCGGAACTCCTCCTCCACCGGACTCTCCAACGGGCCGGTGTCGGAGAGCTCGGTGGGGGCGACGGCCGGCACCGAGGTGCTACCGCCCGACCGGCGCACGACCTCGTCGAGCAACTCGTCGATCCGCTCGGCCAACGCCTCGACCTGGGCCTTCTCCAGGGCGACGCTGGTGGTCCGGCCCGCCGCCGTGGCCTGCAGGAAGAAGGTACGGCGGCCAGGCAGCCCGACGGTCCCGGCGACGAAGCGGTCGGGAGGGTCGTAGAGGAACACCTGACGGGACACGCACTGCTCCGGGGGGTCGACTCGGTTCCGACACAGGCACCCTACTGCCCTTCGCGATCACGGTGCCCGGGGCACGGCTCTTCCGCTACGCCCCACCGCCCACGGGGGACCTGGTGGCCTCGGCCGCGTCCCGCGCCGCCGCCTCGGTGTCCGGCACGAACTCGCCGAGGTCGCCGGTGTCGCCGAACCGCAGCAGCAGGGGCTGCTCGCCGTAGTGCAGAGCCGTGACGGACGCCGGGTGGGGCACGATCCGCTGGAAGAGGTCGAGGTGGAGGCCGAGCGCGTCGGCCACGATCGCCTTGATGTTGTCACCGTGCGTGCACATCAGCCAGACGGCCCCCGGGCCGTGCTCGGCGGCGATCCTGGCGTCCCAGTCGCGGACGGCCGCCACCACCCGGGCCGACATGGCGCGCAGCGACTCGCCGCCGGGGAAGACCGCGGCGGACGGCTGCCGCCGGACGGTGGCCATCAGCGGCTCCTCGGCCAGCTCGGCCAGCTTCCGGTTGGTCCACTCGCCGTAGTCGCACTCGACGACCCGCTCCTCGGCGAACGCGGGCAGGCCCGGGCGATCGGCGAGGAGCGGCGCGACGGTCTCGGCGCAGCGCTGCAACGGGCTGTGCACGACGGCGGCCAGCGGAATGCCGGCCAGCCTGGCCGGGAGCGCGGCGGCCTGCGCCGAGCCGTACTCGTCGAG
The DNA here is from genome assembly GCF_004348415.1 of Streptomyces hainanensis. GTDB lineage: Bacteria > Actinomycetota > Actinomycetes > Streptomycetales > Streptomycetaceae > Streptomyces > Streptomyces hainanensis. The sequence continues at coordinate 13,225 of NZ_SMKI01000042.1, read as the reverse complement.
GCCGACGCCGGGCGCCCGGCCGGCGAGCAGCCCGGCGGAGTTGGCGGTGGTGCGGCCATGGCGCAGGAGCAGCAGGGTGGGCATGCGGCCAACCCTAAGCCAGCGCGCCGACGTCGGTCGCGGCCGCCGGCGCCGCCTCAGCCGAGGCCGGCGCGCTCCAGCGCCTCGGCGGCGACGCGCAGGGCGTTGAGCCGCTCGTCCAGGGTGGCGCCGCCCGGGAAGAAGGAGAGAGTGGTGACGCCGGCTTCGGCGTAGGCCGTCATCCGGTCGGCGATGCGCTCGACGGGGCCGAGCAGCGCGGTGTCCTCGATGAGTTGGCGGGGCACGGCCGCCTCGGCGCCGGTCCGGTCCCCGGCGAGGTAACGGTCCTGGATCTCGGCGGCCTCCTTCTCGTAGCCCATGCGCTGGGCGAGATGGTGGTAGAAGTTCTTGCCGCGGCTGCCCATGCCGCCGACGTAGAGGGCCGTGTACGGACGGAACTGGTCGGCCAGCGCGTCCAGGTCGTCGCCGACGGCCAGCGGCACCGTGGGCACGACGTCGAAGCCCTCCATGGTGCGGCCGGCTTTGGCGCGGCCGGCCCGCAGGTGGCTCATGGAGATCTCCTCGGCGTGCGAGGGCGAGAAGAACAGCAGCAGCGCGCCGTCGGCGATCTCCCCGGTCTGGGCGAGGTTCTTGGGGCCGACGGCCGCGACGTAGACCGGGATGTGCTCCCGGACGGGGTGCACGATGAGCTTGACGGGCTTTCCGGCGCCGGCGGGCAGCGGCAACGTCCAGTGGTCACCCTGGTAGCTCAGCCGCTCGCGGGCCAGGACCTTGCGGACGATCTCGACGTACTCCCGGGTGCGGGCCAGCGGCCGATCGAACCTGACGCCGTACCAGCCCTCGGAGACCTGCGGCCCGGAGACGCCGAGGCCGAGGCGGAACCGGCCGCCGGACAGCGAGTCGAGGGTGGCCGCGGTCATGGCGGTCATGGCCGGGGCGCGGCCGGGGATCTGGAAGATCGCGGAGCCGACGTCCATCCGCTCGGTGTGGGCGGCGACCCAGGTGAGCACGGTGGCGGCGTCCGAGCCGTACGCCTCGGCGGCCCAGCAGACCGCGTAGCCGAGCCGGTCGGCCTCGCGGACGATCGCGAGATTGTCGGCATCCATCCCGGCTCCCCAGTAGCCGAGGTTGATTCCAAGCTTCATCCCCACTCCTCACGGACGGCACAGAATGTACTGGCGAGTAACTACCCGTCCCCGCCGACTGTAACGGGGGCCACAAGTACGCTCAACACCCATGGATCACCGGCACCTGGGCCGCACCGGCCTGCGCGTCTCCCGGCTCGGACTCGGCACCCTCACCTGGGCGAGGGACATCGGCGAGCAGGACGCCGCCGAACTGCTCAGGATCTTCTGGGAGGCGGGCGGTTCGCTGGTGGACACGGCCGACGTCTACGCGGACGGTGCCGCCGAGTACCTGCTCGGCCGGCTGATCGGCTCCGTGGTGCCGCGCGAGGACCTGGTGATCGCCACCAAGGCGGGCAGTGTTCCCGACCCCTACCGCAGGTACGACGGCTCCCGCGGGCACCTGCTGGCCGCGCTCGACGCCTCGTTGGAGCGGCTCGGCACCGACCACGTCGACCTGTGGCAGCTGCACGCCTACGACCCGGTGACCCCGCTCGAGGAGACCCTGCAGGCCCTGGACATCGCGGTGGCCAGCGGGCGGGCGCGCTACGCGGGGGTGTCCGGCTTCTGCGGCTGGCAGTTGGCCAAGGCGGCCACCTGGCAGCTGGGCGCGCCGGGGGCGCGCGTCCGGTTGGCGAGCTCCCAGATGGAGTACTCGCTACTGCAGCGCGGGGTGGAGCGCGAAGTGCTGCCCGCGGCGCTCGACTTGGGGATCGCGCTGCTGCCGTCCTCGCCGTTGGGCCGTGGCGTGCTCACCGGCAAGTACCGGCAGGGGGCACTGCCGGCGGACTCGCGGGGCGCGTCCGAGCAGTTGGCGCCCTTCGTCGCGCCCTATCTGGACGAGGCCGCGAGCCGGATCGTGGACGCCGTGTCGATAGCCGCCGACGGCCTGGCCGTCACGCCGTTGCAGGTCGCGCTCGCCTGGGTGCGGGACCGCCCGGGGGTGGCGGCGCCGATCGTCGGGGCGCGCACGGCGCGGCAGCTCAGCGCGGCGTTGTCAGTGGAGGACCTTAGCCTTCCTCAGGAGATCTGCCAGGCGCTGGACGACGTCTCGGCCCCTGAGCACCGCTACCCCGACCACGACTGGAGCTCGCTGTGACCGCACCGAACAACTCCCCGGCCGAGAAACCGGCGGCCGAGCGGCTGCGGGAGGCCGTGCGAGCGGTGGAGAGCGGCGAGCGCTCGGCCGACTCGTTCTTCGCCCGGCCCAAGCCGCCGCCCAGGCCACGGCCCGCGGCGCCCCAGGGGCCCGCCCCCGGCGCGGCCCGGGAGCAGCCGGCGGCTCCGGTGTCGGTGCCGGAGGGGCTGCCCGCGCTGCTCGCCGCGGGCGGGGCGCCCGGGTCGCTGGCCGGCCGGGTGGCCGCCGCCCTCGGGGAGGGCGCGGAGCGGGAGTTGCGGGAAGATCCGTGGCGGCTGCTCGCCGTCGAGGGGGTGCGCCCCGAACAGGCGGACGGCTTCGCCAGGGCGCTGCTCGGCGCCGACTCCGCCCCGGAGGACGAGCGCAGGACGCGCGCGCTGACCGGCTGGCTGCTGGAGCGGGCGGCCCTGACCGGGCACACGGCGCTCCCGACGGACACGGTGGCCGAGCGGCTCGCGGCGCACGGCGTGCCGGACCCGGAGGCGGCCGTCAGGGACGCGGTCGAGGCGGGCACGGTGCTGGCCTTCCAGGACCGCGAGGACCGGCCGGCCGCCGGGCGGGGCGGGGACGACGAGGAGGAGCCGCGGGTCCGTGTGCTGCTCGGGCTCGACCGGTGCGCGTTGGCCGAGGAGAGCCTGGCCGACGGCCTCTCCCGGCTGCGCGGCACCTTCGGCGGCCCGGGCGACGCCGACTGGGCGGCCGCGGCCGGCGCCGCGCCTTCCCCGTCGGCCGGCGAGCTTCTCAGGGCGGTGTCCGACGCCGCGCTGGTCGCCCACACCGGCGGCGAGGCCGCCAGGGCCGAGCCGGCCGCGCTGGTCGCCGGGGCCCTGGAGCTCGGCCTTCGGGTGTGCGCCGCCTCCCACGTCCCGGCCGGCCGGCGTCGGTTGGCCGCGCTGCTGCCCGACGACGCGGCCGGCGCCTCGGTGACGGTGGCCGGGCTGCTGTCCGGTGTGGAGGGCCCCGAGCGGGACGCCGAGGGGCTGCTGCCGCTCGACCTGCTGGTGGTGCTCGACGCCGGTCAGCTGACGGCCGAGTCGGCGGCGTCGCTCGTCGAGTCCCTGCCGGACGGCGCCCGGCTGGTGCTCAGCGGCGACCCGCTGCTGCTCGGCCCCGCCGGGCCCGGCCGGGTGCTGGCCGACGTGCTGGCCGCCGGCTGCCCCCACGTCCGCTCCCGCACCCCCGATCCCGGCCCGGTCGGCGAGCTGGTCTCGGGGATCGGCGTCGGCGAGCTCGAGCAGGTGGCGGCCCCGGGCAACGAGGTGGTGATCGTGCCGGTGCGTGATCCGGGCGAGGCCGTGCACCGCGCGGTGCAGCTGGTCGCCGACTCCATCCCCCGGGCCTTCGGCCTCGCCACCGGCGAGGTCCAGGTGATCACCCCGGCCCACGGCGGCCCGGCCGGCACCAGGGCGCTGAACACGGCGCTGAAGGAGCGGCTCAACCCGGGCCCCGGCCGGTTCGACGGCTTCGATCCCGGCGACCGGGTGGCGCACTCGCCGGCCCCCGGGCGCACCAGGCTGGCCACCGTCGTCGAGGCGGACCCGGCCGGGCTGTGGCTCGAGGACCAGGACGGCAGGTTCCAGGTGCCCAGGCAGCGCCTCGCGGAGACGCTCAGGCACGGCTGGGCGATCACCGCGCACCAGGCGGCCGGCAGCCACTGGCCGGCGGCCGTGGTGGTGGTCCCGGGCGACGCGGCCGGTGTCGTCGACCGGGCCTGGGTGTACACCGCCTTCGGCCGGGGCGCCGCGCACCTCTCGGTGGTCCAGGGCGCCGGCCCCGCGCTGGCCGCCGCGGTGGCCGGGCCACCGCCGGTCCAGCCGACCACGCGCCTGCGCGCGCTGCTGCGCGAGCAGGCACCGCAGGCGCCCGCCGAGTAGCGGCGCGTCAGCCGACGCTGTCCAGGCCGTCCTCCTCGAACGCCTCGCTGATATCGAAGCGGCAGACCACCCGCTCGGGATCGACCGAGTCGAAGGGGGCGGCCAGCCACTCCCCCGGCTCGGCCGGCTCGTCACCGGCGGTCACCCAGAGCGTGGCGTCCCCCTCCTCCAGCCCGAACTCCTTGTGCCGGGACGCCAACTCGTCCGGGTCGAACTCGCCGAAGAGCACGCCGAGCGCCGGCTGCATGCCCCGCGCCGGCCCCTCGTCGTTGTCCGCGAAGCCGAGGTCGCCGGCCTCCGGATCGAGGTCGGCCACCCGCTGGGCCTGGGCCAGCAGCCGCCTCGGGTCCACCACCGTGTAGTCCCGGCGGATGAAGACGCTCAGCGCCTCCGGCACCTCGGGGCCCTCATAGGGAACCCCGTTCTCGGTGCTTGGCACCTCGAACGGGGTCACCTCGTCATAGACGTCGTACAGCAGCTCGTCATACACCTCGCCCGCGGCGGCCAGCTCGTTGAACGCGGCGAACACGGCCGCGTCCGCGTCGGCCGCCTCCGGGGCCGCGGTGCGGCCCTCGATGGCGGCGAGGTGCCGGTCGATCGCCGCTTTGAGCGCGTCGGCGGCGGCGCGGACTTCGGCAGCGGTGGGCTGCACAGCATCAGACATGGTGCAGACGGTATCGGCATCCGGGGCTTGCCCGCACAATAGATTCGATGCCGGAATACGAGTTTCGCGATGTGTATGTTCCGCGGGGGGTCTCCCGTGCCGCCGCCACGCGCCTGCTGACCGAACACGCCGAGTACGGTCACTGGGAGCTGGCCCAACTCCGCCTGTACCCCGACGGCAGCCGCCAGGTTCGGCTGCGCCGGCGGATCATCCGCCAACTCCGCGCCACCTGGTAGGCGGCGCCGCCCACCTGTCCGCGTCATCCCCCCACACAGAAGAGGAGTGGGCCCCGTGTGACACGGGACCCACTCCTGATCGTTCTTTCCCGACGGCTCGCCCGCCCGGGAGGGCCGGCCTCAGCCGCGGTGTGCCACCCGCGCCCGCCGGTAGAGCACGCCGCCACCGATCAGCAGCCCGCCGCCGACCGCGAGGATCGCGCCGAGCGGCAGCTCGCTGCCGGTCTCGGCCAGCTCACCGTCCGCCGCGCTCTCCTCGGCCGGGGCCTCGGCCACCGAGCCCGCGGGCCGTGGCCCCGGCTCCGCGGTCTCGGGGTCGCCGGCCGCCGGGTCGTGCGGCATCTGCCCCTCGGGCTCCTCGGAGCCCGGCCCCGGGTTGCCCGGGTTGCCCGGCTGCCCGGGGTCACCCGGGTCGCCGGGGTGCTCGGGGCCGGGGTGCTCAGGACCCTGGGGGTCGCGCGGCCGCTCCGGGCCGCCGCCCTCCTGGCACTTGTTGCCGAACGCCGGATTGAGCACGCCGACCACGTTCGTGTTGCCGCAGACCTGGACCGGCACGTCCACCGGGACCTCGACGTTGTTGCCGGACGCGACCCCCGGTGAGCCGACGGCCGACCCGGCGGCGTCGGAGTCCGCGAACGCGGTGCCGCCCGAGATCGCGAAGACCCCGCCGGCGGCAACCACGGTGAGCAGGCCCTTCTTCCTGACCTGACGCATCTGTAGTTTCCCTGCCTCGTCGTGAGATGGGTCGCGGGGTGGGGGGATGAGGGCACCCACGACCGAACTACGGCCGGGCGGCCCCTGCGACGCGTTACGCGCGCCGCGGGACCGCCCGACCAAGCCCTCAAAGTGTGGGGCGAAGCATCACTTGGCGACGCAGACGTTGCCGAACGCCGGGTTCAGGAGGGCGATGATGTCGATCGTGTTGCCACAGACCTGAATCGGGACGTGGACCGGCACCTGAATGTTGTTCCCCGAGATCACACCGGGGGAGCCGATCGCGGCGGCACCGGCGTTGGAGTCGGCCGCGGCGAGCCCGGCGCCAGCCATCACCAGACCGCCGGCGGCGGCCGCCGTGGCGACAACCTTCTTGATCATAATTTCCTCCTCGTTGACAACGCGGCCCCAGCCGGGGGCCGCACCGGTTGTAACGAGGTCCTCAGATCATGGGTACTCGCGGGCACGAACTTTCACCCACTCGGATGAGTTTCGTACCCGCGTCCGGTTCTTCAGTTCAGTACCGCGAGCTCAGCACTGGTCGAGGAAACGGTCCAACACCCGGGCGCCGAACTTCAGTCCGTCGACCGGCACCCGCTCGTCCACGCCGTGGAACATGCCGGCGAAGTCCAACTCCGGGGGCAGCTTCAGGGGGGCGAAGCCGAAGCAGCGGATGCCCAGGTCGTCGAAGGACTTGGCGTCGGTGCCGCCGGACAGCATGTACGGCACGGCGCGCGCGATCGGGTCCTCGGCCACCAGCGCGGACTGCATGGCGTCCACCAGGGCGCCGTCGAAGCTGGTCTCCACGGCCTTGTCGGAGTGCACGTCCTCACGCTTCACCCGGGGGCCGAGGATCCGGTCGAGGTCGGCCAGGAACTCCTCCTCGAAACCGGGCAGGAACCGCCCGTCCACGTGGGCGGTGGCCTGGCCGGGGATCACGTTGACCTTGTAGCCGGCGCCCAGTTGGGTCGGCGCCGCCGTGTTCTGCAGCGTGGCGCCGATGATCTTGGCGATGCCGCCGAGCTTGGCCAGCGTCTCGTCCATGTTCTCCGGGTCGAGTTCGGTGCCGAGGGCGTCCGAGAGCTCGTCGAGGAACGAGCGGACCGTCTTGGTCACCCGCACCGGGAACCTGTGGCGGCCGAGGCGCGCCACGGCCTCGCACAGCTCGGTGATGGCGTTGTCGTCGTTGGTCATCGAGCCGTGGCCCGCGGTGCCGTCGACCGTCAGGCGCATCCAGTGCATGCCCTTCTCGGCCGTCTCGATCAGGTACAGGCGCAGGTTCTCGTTGACGGTGAACGAGAAGCCGCCGACCTCGCTGATCGCCTCGGTGACGCCCTCGAACAACTCCCGGTGGTTGTCGACCAGGTGCCGCGCGCCGTAGATGCCGCCGGCCTCCTCGTCGGCCAGGAACGCCACCACGACGTCCCGCGGCGGCTTGCGGCCGGAGCGCAGCCGGTCGCGCACCACGGCCAGCGTCATGGCGTCCATGTCCTTCATGTCCACGGCGCCCCGGCCCCAGACGCAGCCGTCCGCGATCTCGCCGGAGAACGGGTGGTGCGTCCAGTCGGCGGCGTTGGCCGGCACCACGTCGGTGTGCCCGTGGATGAGCAACGCCGGGCGGGACGGGTCCTCGCCCTCGATCCGGGCCACGGTCGAGGCCCGCCCCGGGCGCGACTCGAAGATCCGCGGTTCGAGGCCCACCTCGGCCAACTGCTCCGCCACGTACTCGGCGGCGGCCCGCTCGCCAGGTCCCGAGTGGTCCCCGTAGTTGCTGGTGTCGATCCGGATCAGATCGCGGCAGATGCCGACGACCTCGTCCTCGGCACGCTGTCCGACTCCCGCGCTGCCCGGGGTGGGGCTCGACTGGCTCACGCTGCCTCCTCCTGCGATGGGTGCCCCCATCCTCCCCCCACCCGCGCGACCTGCCCAAGGCCGATCGTCCCCCGACTCGGGTGGAGATCACCAACGCCCGGACTTTGCTATGGTTTCCCACGTCGCCGCGCGCATCGCGCTCCGGCCGACACACACCCCGTCCGGGTGGCGGAATGGCAGACGCGCTAGCTTGAGGTGCTAGTGCCCGTTTAAGGGCGTGGGGGTTCAAGTCCCCCCTCGGACACCATCATTGGTAGGTCACGCGGCCGCTCGGCGGGCCGCTTCTCCGCGTTTGGCCTGTTGTACGAGCCCGTGTACGTGGGTGCGGAGGGCGTGGAAGCGCGGGTCGTTGCGGGTGGTGAGCTGGTCGCGGGTTTCCGGCAGGTCGACGGTGACGTCCTCGAGGACGACGGTGGGCCGCGCGGACAGCACCAGGACGCGCTGGCCCAGGTAGATCGCCTCGTCGATGTCGTGCGTGACGAAGAGCAGGGTGATGCCGAGCCGGTGCCACAGGTCGCGGACCAGGTCCTCGAGGTCGGCTCGGGTCTGGGCGTCCACGGCGGCGAAGGGCTCGTCCATCAGCAGGATGCGCGGTTCGTAGGCCACGGCGCGGGCGATGGCGACGCGTTGCTGCATGCCGCCGGACAGCTGCCACGGGTAGGAGTTCGGGACGTCGGCCAGTCCCACGGCGTCGAGGGACTCGGCGACGAGGCGGCGGCGTTCGGCCCTGGCCACGCCCTTCTCCCGCAGGGGCAGGTCGACGTTCTGGGCGACGGTCAGCCAGGGGAAGAGGCTGCGGGCGTAGTCCTGGAAGACGACGGCCATGCCCTCCGGCGGTCCGGAGACCGGGTGCCGGTCCAGGGTGACCTCGCCCGACGTGGGCGGCAGCAGTCCGGCGATGCAGCGCAGCAGGGTGGTCTTGCCGGCGCCGGAGGGGCCGACGATGCACACCATCTCGCCCGCCCTGGTGGCGAACGTCAGGTCGCGGACGGCCTCGGTGGCGCCGGGGCCCGAGCCGTACACCTTGCGCAGGCCGCGCACGCTCAGGAGTTCGTCGGTGGATGTGGTGGTGGTCATCGGGAACCTCCTCGTTGGGCCTGGCGCTGACCGCGATACCAGGCCAGGACGGCGCGCTCGACGGCGCGGAAGATCAGGGAGAGCAGCAGGCCCACCAAGCCGAGCAGGATGATCCCCGTCCACATCTCGGGGAGGGCGAAGCCGCGCTGGAACTGGACGATGGAGAAGCCGAGGCCGTTGTTGGCGGCGAACATCTCGGAGATCACCATCAGGACGATCGCGATGGACAGCGCCTGCCGGGCGCCGGTGACGATCCCCGGGCTGGCGCCGCGCAGCACGACGGTCCGCAGTCGGGTCAGCGGGCGGAGCCGGTAGACGCGGGCGGTGTCGTGCAGCAGTCCGTCGATGCCGCGGACGCCCTCGACGGTGTTGAGCAGCACCGGCCAGACGGCACCGGAGACGATGACGACGACCTTCATGGTGGTGCCGATGCCGAGGAAGAGCATGAGGATCGGCACCATCACGGGTGGGGGGATGGCCCGGAAGAACTCCAGCACGGGCTCGGCGAAGGCGCGCAGCGCCGGCCGGGTGCCGATGAGGACGCCGAGGGCGACGCCGAGCAGCAGCGCCAGCGCGTATCCGGCGGCCAGCCGGCCGAGGGACGGCAGCAGGTCGTGGCCGAGGCGGCCGTCGAACCAGGTGGGGCCGAACTCGGCGAGGATCTCGCTGAGCGGCGGGAAGAAGAAGTTGCCGGCGCGTTCGGAGACGATCCACCAGAGGGCGGCCAGCACGGCGGGCAGGCCGAGCAGGACGGCCAGCCGTCGGCCGTGGTGGCGGAGCCGGGAGCCGAGGGACCGGGCGGGGGTGACGGCGGTGCGGGCGGTGAGTGAGGTCATCGGGCGGTCTCCTGCCGCACGGAGGGGTGCCAGCGCAGCACGCGGCGTTCGAGCAGCCGGGCCGACAGGTTGACGACGACGCCGAGCAGGCCGGTGACGATGACCAGCCCGTAGAGCGGCGCGACCGCGCCGGAGGTCTGCGCGACGGCGATGAGCCGGCCGAGGCCCGGGGTCCCGATGATGAGCTCGCCGGTGATGGTGAGGATCAGCGCGACGCTGGCGGCCAGTCGGAAGCCGGTGACGGCGTACGGCAGGGTGGTGGGCCACACCAGGCGCAGCGCCCTGGTGCGGTGGCGGAAGCGGAAGGACCTGGCGGTGTCCCGCGCCACCGGGTCGACGTCGGCGACGCCGGCGAGCACCTGCATCAGGACCTGCCAGAAGGCGGAGTAGACGACGAGGATGAGGGTGGCCTCCATCCCGGTGCCGTACAGCAGCACGGCCAGCGGGATGAGCGCCACGGCCGGGATGGGGCGCAGGAACTCGATGGTCGAGGCGGTGGCGTCGCGGAGCGCGGGGACGGAGCCGATGACCATGCCGGCGGCCGTGCCGGCGGCGAAGGCCAGGGCGAGCCCGGTGCCCCAGGTCCGCAGGGTGTCGCCGAGCGCCTGCCAGAACTCGGCGGTGCCGGCGCTGTCCCCGAGGGCGCGGGCCATCTCGGAGAACGGCGGCAGGTAGCGGTCGTCGACCAGGCCGGTGTGCGGGACGGTCTCCAGCAGGAGGAGGAAGGCGGCCACGCCGGCGAGCCCGAGGAGTGCGTTGCGCATCACTCGTCTCCTCTGCCGGGTGTGGCGTCCGGGGTGGCGATCAGGGAGTCCACGTCGATCTCCTCGTCGGTGAAGCCGCTGGTGAGCATCCGGTCGGCGACGAACCGCAGCGACTCCGGGTCGACGCGGTCGTGGTAGGCGGGCAGCACCATGGACTCGGCGAGTGCCGGGGCCATCTCCTCGAGTTCCGGCAGGGCCGCCCGGAACTCCTCCGGGTGCTCGGTGATGAACGCCGCGACGTCGGCGATCGCCGCGCGGAAGGCCTCGGCCTTCTCGCCGTTCTCCCGGAGGAACTCCTCGGTCGCGAGGAAGCAGCCGACCTGGAGGCCCTCGCGGGCCTCGGTGTAGGGCCGCAGCACGGGGCGCAGGCCCTGTTGTGCTCCGATGGAGAGGAAGGGCTCGATGACCCAGGCGGCGTCCACCCGGCCGCTGTGCAGGGCGGGCAGCATCTGGGGGAAGCCGATCTCGGTGAACTGGATGTCGGAGGTGTCCACGCCCTGTTCCTCCAGGGCGGCCACGATGCTGATGTCGCCGATGTTCTGGAGGGTGTTGACGGCGATCGAGGCGCCGGCCAGGTCCTCGGGGCCCTCGATGCCGGAGTCCTCGGAGACCAGGACGGCGGAGAAGTCGCGCTGCGGGTCGTCGGTGGCGAAGGTGCCGGGTGCGATGATCCGCACCGGCAGGCCCTGGTGGCCGGCGAGCATGCCGCTGACGACGTTGGAGCCTGCCACGTCGAGGTTGCCGCCGACCAGCGCGGGGATGGCCGCGGCGCCGCCGGCGGAGGCGTCGATCTCGAGTTGGATGCCGTGGTCGGCGAAGATGCCCTGTTCCTGGCCGAAGCGCAGGAACGCGGCGGGCATCCCGTCGGTCTCGCCGACGCGGACCACGTTGGTGCCGTCGGTGCCGGAATCGCCGCCGGCCGCGACGCCGCATCCCGTGGCGCCGAACAGCGTGGCGACGAGCACCACGCTCAGGGCGGCAGGGCCGCTCGCCCGAAACATCATTGTTTTCTCCCCTTCGCTCTCGGCCCGGGTGTGAGCAACGTAGGTGGCGGCCGAGACGGCGAGGAATACCGGCCAGCGGAATTCTTCTATGGCGAATCTTGCTCCCGCGGGCGCCGCCGGGCTCGTCGCGATGCCTACGGTCAACGCACCGGGGAGGCCGTTTCCACGGTGCAGAGAACATTCCGCAGAGAAGAATCGAGGAGCAGTGCAGACGAACGTCGTCATCGTGGGCGCGGGAATCGGGGGCCTGACCCTCGCGCTCGAACTCCACCAGGCCGGGATTCCCTGCCGCGTGCTGGAGGCGGTTCCGCGCCTCGAACCCGTCGGTGCCGGCATCAACCTCCTGCCGCACGCCATGCGGGTCCTGCACGGCCTCGGGGTCGAGGAGCGCCTCGCCGCGGCGGGCGTCGAGACGGCGGAGGCGGTGTTCTTCAACCGCTTCGGCCAGCTCGTCTACCGGGAGCCGCTGGGCAGGGCCGCCGGGTACGACCACCCCCAGCTCTCGCTCCACCGCGGCGACGTGCAGCTGACGCTGCTGGCCGCCGTGCGGGAGCGGCTCGGCGCGGACGCGGTCGCGCTGGGGCGGCGGGTCCTCTCGGCGGAGGACGCCGGCGACCACGTGCGCCTCGCGGTGGCCGACGCGGCGACCGGCGCCGTCACCGAGGAGCGCGCCACCGTCGTCGTCGGCTGCGACGGCATCCACTCGGCGCTGCGCGCCCAGTTCCACCCGGAGGAGGGCGAGCCGCGCTACTCGGGCGTCACGATGTGGCGCGGGGTGACGCCGTGGGAGCCGTTCCTCAGTGGCGCCAGCATGGTCAGGGCCGGCTGGCTGGCCTCGGGGAAGATGGTGATCTACCCGGTGCGCGACCGGGTGGACGCGGCCGGCCGGCAGCTCGTGAACTGGGTGGCCGAGGTCGAGCGGCCCCGCTCGCCGCGCCGCGACTGGACCCGCGCCGGGCGGCTCGAGGACTTCGTCGACGTCTTCGCGGACTGGCACTTCGACTGGCTCGACGTGCCCGCGCTGATCCGCGGCGCCGAGACCATCCTGGAGTACCCCATGGTCGACCAGGACCCGCTGCCGCGCTGGACCTTCGGTCCCGTGACGCTGCTCGGCGACGCCGCCCACCCGATGGTGCCGCGCGGCTCGAACGGCGCCGGGCAGGCGATCCTGGACGCCCACGCCCTGCGGGTGGCGCTGACGGAGTGCGGGGAACCGCGCGAGGCGCTGCTGCGCTACGAGGCGGAACGGCGGCCCGCGACCGCCGCCGTCGTCGAGACGAACCGGACCCGGCCGCCGGATACGATCCTCAGGGAGGTGTACGAGCGGACCGGTGATCGTCCGTTCGCGCGCGTCGAGGACGTCATCAGCACCGAGGAGATGGCCGAGATCTCCGCGAGCTACCAGAGGGTCGCCGCGTATGACAGGGACCGTGTCAACCGGCCCGGGTGACCCCGGGCAGGAACCGGGCGACGAGTGGGGTGCCGCGCCGCCGTACTCGCTGGCCTCGGTCGACAACGCCCTGCGTCTGATCCGGGCCCTGGACGAGCGCGGCGAGCTGCGCGTGTACGAGGCGGCCGAGCTGCTCGGCGTGGCCCGCTCGACCGCCCACCGGCTGCTCTCCACGCTCGCCTTCCGGGGCTTCGCCGCGCAGCCCGACAGCGGCCACGTCTACCGGCCGGGGCCCGCCCTGGCCGAGGCCGGGCTGCGGGCGATCTCCCGCCTCGACCTGCGTCAGGTGGCGCGCCCGCATCTGCGCGCGCTGTCCGAGGAGACCGGCGAGACGGTCCACCTGGTGGTGTTGGAGGGGAACGGCGCCCGGTTCGTCGACGGCGTGGAGAGCACCCAGCCGCTCCGGGTGGGCCTGCGGGTGGGCATGGTC
>NZ_SMKI01000429.1 GCF_004348415.1 Streptomyces hainanensis | reverse complement strand
GGCGGATCCCGCCCAACTCCCCGTCGTGCCAGGCGAACCCCAGCAGGTACATCCCACCCCACACCAGCAGGTAGTTGAGCCACCCCACCAGCGGCACGCCGGGGACGAGCACCAGCACGTTCACCACGGCCGCGACCGCGACGAAGAGCGCGACCAGCCGGAGCCCCAGCCGCCGGTGGAGCGCGAACAGCGGCGGCGTCAACGCCAACAGCAGCAGGTAGAGCGGCAGGAACCACAGGTGCAGCGCCATCGCCCAGCCCAGGTCGGACAGCACCCGCCCGTCGACACCGACGACGAGGCAGACCGCCACGGCCACCGTGGCCGCCGCCACGTAGACCGCCGTCGGCACCAGGAGACCGCGCGCCCGCTCGCCCAGCCAGCCGCCCCAGGCGTCGCGCCGCCGGTGGGCCGACCAGGAGACCGCGTTGGCGTAGCCGCCGGCCAGGAAGATCGGTGGCATCACCTGGAAGAGCAGGGTCAGCCAGTGCGTCCAGGGCACCTGGTCGAGGGCGTCGACGCCGTGCAGGCGCCCGCCGCGGTAGCTGATGTCGGTCACGAGCCAGTGGCCCATGCACACGAAGCACACCGCGGTGATCCGCACCAGATCCACATAGCGGTTGCGTGGCTCCCGGGGGCTCTGCGTCATTCGTGTAGGACTATCAGCATCTGTCCGTCGGCCCAAGGCGCAACGGCGGGGCCGTCCGGTGGACCCCCGGTCCCCGACCGGCACCGGGTCCGGCGGCGCGCGCCGACGCCGGACCCGGGTGGCCGATCAGCTCAGCCGTCGAGCAGCGGTATCAACTCCGCCTCCTCGAAGGCGAGATGCGCCTCCAGCTCGACCGTCAGCCGGTCCACCTCGGACAGCGTGTGCCCGGGCTCGGCGCGCTCGGCCGAGACCACCCGCCGCAGTTCGCCGAGCAGCGCCCCGATCCGCTCGTGCTCGGCCCGCAGCCTGGCCAGCGTCGGCGCGAGATCGGGGCGTACCCGCTCGAGGTGCGGGAACATCCCGCCGTCCTCGACCGAGTGGTGGAAGCCGAGACCCTGACAGAACGTCAGGCAGTTGACGCGCAGCTGCGCGCCGAGGCCGGTGCCCGGCCCGACGCCCGCCGCCTCGGAGTCGGCGATCTCCCGGCGGATCGCGGCGAGTTCGTGGCGGAACGCGTCGTGGACCAGACGCAGGCCCTCGCCGGGCGAGACGGCGCCCGGGACCCCGCCGCCCGTCGGACGCAGGGCGACAACGGGCAGGACCCGACTGGTCCTGGCCTGGTACTCGGCCCACCCGGGATCGGCCTCCACCGCGCGGGCGAAGACCTCGTCGCGCTCGGCGCCGACCAGCACGGTGGCCTCCGCCTCGTAGGTGAAGACCCCGTCCTCGACGGTGACGAGGGGGTCGGCGAGCAGATTGTGGAACCAGCCGGGATGCCGGGGCGCCCCGGCGGCCGAGGCGATCACCAGGATCCGCTCCCCGCCGTCCGGCAGGTAGCCGAGCGGCGTGGTGTGCCGGGCGCCGGAGCGGGCCCCGGTGGTGGTGAGCAGGACGAGACGGGCGCCCTCGAAGGGGCCGCCGACGCGTCCGGCGTTGGCGCGGAACTCCTCGATGACGCGCTGGTTGAAGTCTGTGGGCATGCTGGGATTCGTTCTCCGATGTGGGTGGCCGACGAGATGTGGTCGATGACGGCGGCGCGCGCCGCGCGATCCGCCCGCTGACTGACACTCGACGGAGAACGGCGGGCCCCGTGCCCACCCCCAGGTCACGCCGTGGCCGGGTACCCCACTCGCTCATGGCCCATGGCCGACCCGGCAGTCACCCGACGACCCTAACCCCTGGCTCTCCGGCCCGACAATCGCGTTTCCCTCACCCCTGGTACCTCGGGTTCCGCAGCTCGATCGCGGGGCAGCGGTCCATGACCATCTCGAGACCGGCCGCCCTGGTGCGCGCGTAGGCGGCCTCGTCGACCACGTCGAGCTGGAACCACACGCCCCTGGCCCCGATCCCCACCGCCTCGTCGGCCACCGCGCCCGCCAGGTCGCTGTTCACGAAGACGTCCACCACGTCGACGGGGAACGGAATGTCGGCGAGGCGCGCGTAACCGGCCTCGCCGTGCACGGTCTCCGCCTTCGGATGCACGGGCACGATCCGCTTCCCGAACCGCTGGAGCACCCGCGCGACGCCGAACGCCGGCCGCCGCTCGTTGTTGGACAGCCCCACGACCGCCCAGGTGTCCCCGAGCCCGGTGAGCAACCGCTCCACCGTCGCCTCATCGCCGTACATGCCGACCTCCCGCGTCCGTGTGCTCCGACAACGCCATCCTGCCGTCCGGCATTCCTGGCCGCCTTCTAGTCTTGGCGGATGCGGGACGGGTATCTGACGGTGGCCGGCGAGGGCGAGCACGAGACCGAGGTGAACCGCTCGCGCTTCCTGTGCGCGCTGGCGCCGGTCGCCGACGAGGCCGCCGCGCAGGCGTTCGTCGCCCGGGCGCGGGCCCGGCATCCGGCCGCCAGTCACCACTGCTACGCCTACGTCCTCGGCGCCGACGCCGCCGTGCGGAAGAGCGGCGACGACGGCGAGCCCGGCGGCACCGCGGGACTGCCCATGCTGCAGATGCTGCTGCGCCGCGAGGTGCGCTTCACGGTGGCCGTGGTGACCCGGTGGTTCGGCGGCGTCAAGCTCGGTGCCGGCGGCCTGATCCGCGCCTACGGCGGCGCGGTCGGCGCCGCGCTCGACGCGGTCGGCACGGTGCCCCGCCGCCGGCTGCGGCTGGCCGTCGTCACCGTCGGCCACGAGCGCGCCGGCCGGCTGGAGAACGACCTGCGGGGTGCCGGCCGGGCGGTGCGCGAGGTGACGTACGGGGCCGAGGTGGCCATCCGGGTGGGCCTGCCGGAGGCCGACGTCGAGGCGTTCCGCGGCTGGCTGGCCGGCGCCACCGCCGGTGCCGCACGGCTCGAACTCGGCGGCGAGGTCTACGAGGCCGGCTGACCCGGGCGGGCACGGGAACCGCCCGCCGGCGGGGCCGGCGGGCGGCGAGGCGTGCGGACGCCGGGCGCGGAGGGCGCCGGCGTCAGGGCGCTCAGGGCACCGTGCAGACGACGTACGCCGTGATGTTCTGGGTCGTCGAGCCCGTGTTCTTGCCGAAGACGAGCCAGGCCGTGCCCGACGGGCGCGTGTCGAGCAGGTAGATGTCGAAGGCGCTGGTGCCGGCGCCGCCACCGGTGGGCACCTCGCCGGCGGGGCAGTACGCCCAGGCCGATCCCGAGGCGCCGGGGGCGAGGCTGGTGGGGGTGCCGGTGTACTGGTTGTGGGCCGCCAGCGGGCCCACGTCCTGGGCGCCGGGGACGTCCTTGACGTCACCGCCGCCGCTCTGTGCCGCCGCCGTGGCGGAGCCGGCCACGAGGATGACGGTGGCCGCCATCGCGAGGATTCTGGCGCGTCTCATTACACCTCCAGGGAGAGCTGTGCGAGCGCGTCCTCCGGGGTCGGAGGATCGCGGCACACGCTAGTGAGCGCACCAGGAGGCCGGCAGGCGCACGGGCGGGATCACGTGAAGCTCGCGCCCGGCGCGTGAAGAATGTGGATGTCGGGTGAATGTGGTGACGGTGTGTCAGTCGCGCGTCGTGGGACGCGCGGCCGACGGGGCGCCCCCCCCGGTCGGCCACGCGTTCCGCGTACGCGGTGGCGGCTCAGCCGCCGCGGCGGTCGGCCGGCGGGTCGATGCCGAGCGCGGCCAGCCGCTCCGCGAACGGCACGACCTCGTCCGCCTCGGCCCGCCGGTCGGCGCCGGCGGCCCGGGGCGCGCCGCGGCTCCCGGCCGCCGGCGACAGCAGGGCGGCCAGCTCGGTCGCGGCGCGGTCCACCCGCTCGGCGAGGCCGTCCGCGTAGCCGTCGCCCTCCGTGCCCCAGTCCTGCGAGGCGGCGTAGACCCCGGTCGGGACGACGACGGCCCGCAGGTAGGCGAACAGCGGCCGCAGCGCGTGCTCCAGCACCAGCGAGTGGCGCGGCGTGCCGCCGGTGGCGCCGATCAGCACCGGCGTGCCGGCCAGCGCCTCCGGCTCCAGGACGTCGAAGAACGACTTGAACAGGCCGCTGTAGGACGCGGAGAAGACGGGCGTGACGACGATCAGCCCGTCGGCGCCGGTGACCGTCTCGATCGCGGCGGCCAGCCGCGGGCCCGGGAAGCCGTTGGTGAGGTGGTTGGCGATCTCGACGGCGAGCTCACGGAGTTCGACGACCGCGACCTCCGCGCCGTCCACCCGCCCGGCGGTGGCCGCCGCGAGGCGGTCGGCCAGCAGCCGGGTGGACGACGGCACGCTCAGCCCGGACGCGACGACGGCGATCCTCATGCGGTGGTCGCCCCCTCCGGCTCCGTCGCCGCGGCGCGCACCAGCGCCTCGTGGGTCGGCGCGTCCGGCACCTCGGCCGGCCGGCGCCTGGCGAACTCCTCGCGGAGCACCGGGACGACCTCCTGGCCCAGCATGTCGATCTGCTCCAGGACGGTCTTCAGCGGCAGGCCCGCGTGGTCGACCAGGAACAGCTGCCGCTGGTAGTCGCCGACGTAGTCGCGGAACGTCAGGGTCTTCTCGATGACCTGCTCGGGCGTGCCCACGGTGAGCGGCGTCTGCTCGGTGAACTCCTCCAGCGAGGGGCCGTGGCCGTAGACCGGGGCGTTGTCGAAGTAGGGGCGGAACTCCCGCACCGCGTCCTGCGAGTTGCCCCGCATGAACACCTGGCCGCCGAGGCCGACGACGGCCTGCTCCGGCGTGCCGTGGCCGTAGTGCGCGAAACGCCTGCGGTACAGCTCGACCATCCGCTGGGTGTGCTCCTTGGGCCAGAAGATGTGGTTGGAGAAGAAGCCGTCGCCGTAGAAGGCGGCCTGTTCGGCGATCTCGGGGCTGCGGATGGAGCCGTGCCAGACGAAGGGCGGTACGCCGTCCAGCGGGCGCGGGGTGGAGGTGAAGCCCTGGAGCGGGGTGCGGAAACGGCCTTCCCAGTCCACGACGTCCTCGCGCCACAGCTTGTGCAGCAGGGCGTAGTTCTCGATGGCCAGGTTGATGCCCTCGCGGATGTCCTGGCCGAACCAGGGGTACACGGGGCCGGTGTTGCCGCGGCCCAGCATCAGGTCGACGCGCCCGTCGGCCAGGTGCTGGAGCATGGCGAAGTCCTCGGCGATCTTGACCGGGTCGTTGGTGGTGATCAGCGTCGTCGCGGTGGAGAGGATCAGCCGCTCGGTGCGGGCGGCGATCCAGCCCAGCATGGTGGTGGGGGAGGAGGGCACGAACGGCGGGTTGTGGTGCTCGCCGGTCGCGAAGACGTCGAGGCCGACCTCCTCGGCGCGCTGGGCCATGGCGACCATGGCCTTGACGCGGTCCCGCTCGGTGGGGGTGCGGCCCGTCGTCGGATCGGGCGTGACGTCTCCCACGCTGAAGATCCCGAACTGCATCCCGGTCATCGTCACCACTCCCAGATAGTTGAACCTTGAATCACCCGCGACAACATCGCTCGGGGCCCCACTATTCCCGGTCGGGACCCCTCGTCGCGGCGGCGCTCCGGCGGGCAACCTTCGGCCGTCCTGCGGCGACCAGCAGATGTCAGGTCCTCGCCAGAAACGGATCCCCCATGAACCCCACACCGCACCGCCGCGGACGTCGGGCGGCCCTCCTCGCCACCCTGGCCCTGGCCGCCGGCGCCCTGCTGGCGCCCGGCCAGGCCGCCCGGGCCGACGTCGCGCCCGCCGTCGACCTCGTGGTCGCCAAGGACGGCAGCGGCACCCACACCACCGTGCAGGCCGCCGTGAACGCGGTTCCGGCCGGCAACTCCAGCCTCGTCACCATCACGGTGCGCCCGGGCACCTACCGCGAGACCGTCCAGATCCCCAGCAACAAGCCCAACATCCGGCTGGTCGGCAGCGGCGGCTCGCCGTCCCAGGTGACCATCGTCTACAACAACTCGGCCGGCACCACCAGGCCGGACGGCACCACCTACGGCACCAGCGGCAGCGCCACCTTCATGGCCGACGCCAACGACTTCCAGGCCCGCAACCTCACCATCGCCAACGACTTCGACGAGGTCGCGCACGCCAACCAGGCGGGACACCAGGCCGTCGCGCTGCGCACCCGCGCAGACCGGATCCGGCTGGAGAACGTCATCGTCAGCGGCGACCAGGACACCCTGCTGCTCGACACCGCGAACCGGGACACCAGGGGCCGCGTCCTCGTCACCGGCTCCACGATCCGCGGCAACGTCGACTTCATCTTCGGCCGCGCCACCGCCGTCATCACCAACTCGGTGATCGAGGTCACCAGGCGGCCCGACGGCAGCTCGGGCGGCTATGTGATGGCGCCCTCCACCGCCCCGCAGTTCAACGGCTTCCTCGTCACCAACAGCACGATCACCGGCTCCGTCACCGACCGCACCTTCTACCTGGGGCGCCCCTGGCACGCCGGTGGCGACGCCTCGCTCGACCCGCAGGGCATCGTCCGCAACACCCAGCTCAGCGCGGCCGTCCGCACCACGCCCTGGACCGACATGAGCGGCTTCTCCTGGCGCGACGACCGGTTCGCCGAGTACCGCAACACCGGGGCGGGCTCCGGCGCCGGCGGCTCCGACCGACCGCAGCTGACGGACGCTCAGGCCGGCTCCTACACCCAGGCGAGCTGGCTCGGCGACTGGACGCCGTAGCCGCTCCCTGTCCGCGGACCCCGTCCCCGACCCCGTCCCCGTCC
>NZ_SMKI01000428.1 GCF_004348415.1 Streptomyces hainanensis | reverse complement strand
GGGCGGGTTTCCAGGACGCGCCCCCCGTGGCGTGCGATCAGGGCGCGTGCCTCGGGCTCGGCGTGCTCCTCGACGATGGCCCGCAGGCTGAGTGCGTCCGGGTTCAGCGCCGGGTCGGGGGCGAAGGTGCGCACCAGACCCGGCTCGTCCATGGAGACGAGGCGTGGGGCCGGTTCGAGCCGTACCAGGGCGGCGAGGGCGGCGGTCGCGGACTCCCAGGCGTCGAAGGCGGCGAAGAGGCCGGTCCAGGTTCGGGCCCGCTGGAGGCGCACGGTGGCCGTGGTGATGACGCCGGTGGTGCCGTAGGCGTGGATGTACGGCAGGGCGTCCTCGTTCCGGGCGGTGAACGGCTCGGCCTCCGCGGTGCAGGGCACCACGGTCAACTCCTCGACGAAGCCGTCGCCGTTGGTGCCGTTGGACAGGGAGCCGGTGCCGCCGTTGCCGCCGGCGAGGAAGCCGCCGAGCGTGGTGCCGAAGGTGGAGGGGAACATCCACAGTTCCTGGCCGAGCGAGCGGGCGTGGGCCTCCAGGTCGGACATCTTGGCGCCCGCCTCGGCGCGAATCCAGCCGTCTCCCGCGTCCAGTACGCGGTTGCAGGCGGTCAGGTCCAGCACGGCACCGCCGCGCAGCGGAATGGCCTGCCCGTAGTTGCCGGTGCCCTTGCCGCGCGGGGTGACCGGGATACGGAGGCGGTGGGCGAGGGCGACGACGGCGGGGACGAGCTCGTGCCGGGTGGGCCGAAGCACCACCTCGGCGCGGCCGGCGGGCAGCTTCGCGGCGAGGATCGGGGACATGTGGGCCCAGTCCGCGGACGCCTTGTCCAGGGATGTGTCGTCCCGGATCACGGCGTCCGCGCCGAGGAGCCCGGCCGCTTCGCGGCAGAAGTCCTCGATGCCCGGTGTGCTGGTGCCGGCCGGCGTGGCGGAGACCTGCCGTTCGTCGGCGACGAGTTCGGTGAGCCGGCGCACCTCGTCGGCTGACAGGGTGGAGGGCTTGGGGTGGGCGGCCATTACTCCATACCGATCGTGGGGTCGATGAACTGGTTGGTGGCGAGGTCGTCCGCGGTCAGGTCGTCGGGGACGGTGGCCCCGCTCTCGGTGATCAGCGGCGTGAAGTCCTGGCGGATCCGCTCGACGCGCTCCATGTCGAAGCCGCCGATGCTGCCGTCGGCCTCGTTGGCGAGAATGCCGAGGTTCACCATCTCCTCGGCGGCGAACGCGCCGGTCTCCTGGGAGTACACCCAGCCGGTGTTGTACTCCGTGACGAGTTCGGAGATCAGGTCGACCGTCGGCCCCGGGTCGGCCGCGAAGTCGGCGGCGGAGCGCTGGAGGACGGGCACCAGCCGCTCCAGGCAGGGGCTCAGCTCCTCCAGTGCGCCGGTCCTGGCGGAGAGCGCCTGCGGGTAGACGGTGTAGCCGACGTCCGCCAGGAGCTGGTACTCCACGGGCTTGTTCCAGGCGCCGACCTCGTGCTCGTAGATGTACGGCTCGGCGGTGGCGAAGCCCTGTTGGGCGATGCCGGGGTCGGAGACGAACCGCGAGGGCGAGCCGTCGTAACTGGCGTCGAGCTGGCTCTCCTGGATCAGGCCGTCGGCCACCAGCATCGAGGCGTAGCTGTTGCCCGCGACGTAGACGACCTTCGCGTCGGTCTCGCCGATGTCCGCGACCGTCTCCCAGTCGGGGTGGGTCTCCGGGTCCCACATCAGCATGATCGGGCTCTTCCGCATCAGCGCCATGACGGCCGTCACGGGCTGGTCGGCGGCGGCCGTGATCGCGCCGTCGGTGGTGACGGTGCCCAGGGTGATGCTCTCGTCGACGTACATCTGGGAGGCGACGCTCTGGTAGCCGATGGCCGCTCCGCCGGCCCGTACCTCCACCTCGACGCCGGTGTCCTGACCGTCGATCACCAGGGGGCCGGCGACGCGCTTCTGGTCGGAGTCGACGCGGTAGCCGGGGCCCAGCAGGTTGTACAGCGGGCCGTGCTCGGCCTCGGGCTCCCAGTCGGTCTGCAGCACGACGGTGTCCGGGCAGACGCCGTCGAGGCGCAGCTCCGACGGGGCGGACTCGATGGCTTCGCCGGAGGCGGCGGGCTGTGTGCCGTCACCGCAGGCCGTGGCGGCGCACAGGGTGAATGCGGAGAAAGCGGAGAGAACGACCGTCGTGCGGGCGCGTCTGGGCAAGGACATGGCGAACTCCGGGGAGGCGCGGCGGGGATGGGAGGCCGGTGTGCGGATGCGGGAACGTCAGCGGTCCGTGGCGGAGCCGTGCCAGGATCCGACCGCGAGCCGGTTGAGGAAGGTGAAGAGGGCGAAGACGGCGACACCGAACCCCGAGGCCAGGATGATGGCGGCGAACAGGTCCTCGGACTGGAGCCGGGCCCGGTAGACGTCGAGCAGGGTGCCGATGCCGGGGCTGCCCTGCTTGAAGAACATGTCCCCGACGATGGCGCCGATCACCGACAATCCCGCCGACGTGCGCAGTCCGGTGAAGATCGCGGGAAGTGCGGCGGGGAGTTCGAGCTTGCGCAGCCGGTCCCAGCGGCTCGCCTTCTGCAGCGTGAAGAGGTCGTGGTGGGCGCGGTCGACGGACTGCAGTCCGAACAGTGTGTTGGCGATCATGGGGAAGAGCGCGATGATCACGCACACCACGGTCCTGCTGGTGTAGCCGAATCCGAACCACAGGCCGATCAGCGGCACGATGGCGAGGATCGGCACGGTCTGCAGGATGACCGCGTACGGGTACAGCGCGCGTTCCAGCAGGCGGGCCCTGCTCATCAGGACGGCCGCCAGGACGCCGAGCGTGGAGGCCAGCAGGAGCCCGATGAGCGAGACCCGCGCGGTCAGCGCCAGGGCGGACAGCATCGGTTCCAGATGGGACCAGTCCAGGAAGCTCACGCTCAGCACCTGGTGCGGCGGGGGAACGAGGAAGCGGCGCTCGGGCCGCAGTACGACGTAGCTGACGACGTACCAGATTCCCAGCGCCCCCAGCAGCGAGCCCAGCGGCGCCAGGGAGGTGACCCACCCGTGGCGCGCGCGGTCCGCGGCGGGAGCCGTCGAGATCGCGGGAGGGTCGTGGGCTTCGGGCGCGGACACCGTGGGGCCGACGGTCTGGGCGCTCACCTGGCACCTCCTCGTAGGGCGGCGGAGACCTCGCCGGCTATCGCGGCGAAGGCCGGTTCGTACCGCAGGTCGGCGGGGCGGGGATGGGGGAACGGCACGTCGAACGAGGCGGTGACGCGGCCGGGACGGGCGGACATCACGACGACCCGGTTGGAGAGGTAGACCGCCTCGGGTACGGAGTGGGTGATGAACAGGGCGGAGAATCCCTGCTCCGAGAGGATCCGCTGGAGCTCCTCCTGCATCCGCAGCCGGGTGATCTCGTCGAGCGCGCCGAACGGTTCGTCGAACAGGAACAGCGAGGGCCGGGTCACCAGCGCCCTGGCGAGCGAGACGCGCATTCTCATGCCGCCGGAGAGCTGGCCGGGAAGCTGCTTCTCGAAGCCGTCGAGGCCGACCAGCTCCAGGACCTCCCGCGCGCGCTCCCGGCGCTCGGGCTTGGGCGTCCCGGCGAGTTCGGCGGGGAGCTCCACGTTGGCCAGCACGCTGCGCCAGGGCAGCAGGGTGGCGTCCTGGAAGACGAAGCCCACCGAGTCGCCGCGGGCGTGAACGGTGCCCGCGGTCGGGGAGTCCAGGCCAGAGGCCAGCCGCAGCAGGGTGGACTTGCCACAGCCGGAGGGGCCGACCACGGAGACGAACTCACCCGCCGCGACGGACAGGTCGACGCCCGTGAGGGCCAGGGTGCCGTTGGGGAAGCGCTTGTCGACGCCGCTGAAGCGCAGCGCCGTTTCCACCATGACGGACATGTCTCCACTTCCTCCTCTCGTCTCGGTTTCGGCCGGAACGCCGAATGTTGATATCATGAACATCGATTGTTTCTCGGCAGTTTCACCGCAGTGTCGATCCCCGGATTTCAGGCCAGTTCGCGGACCACCGTGGTACGGCTGACGACCCGTCCCGCCCGGAACACCACGCGATCCGGACAGGCCGCCCCCAGTGCCTCCGAGAGCGAACCGGCGCGCACGGCCAGCAGATCGGCGACGGCGCCCTCGAACGGTCCGGCCGGCGGCAGCCCCAGCACGGCACGGGCCCCGGCGGTCACCGCGTGCACCGCCTCGGACGGCGTCAGATGTCCCGCCGCCACCAGCAGCGCCGCGGTCTCCAGCGGATCGGCGCGCCCCACCGGATTGAACGGATCGCGCACGTTGTCGCCGCCGGCGGCGAGCGTGACGCCCGCGTCCAGCAGGGCGCGTACGGCCGTCAGCCCGCGCGGCACGGGAGCGGCGTGGCCGCGCCCCTGGAGGTACAGATTCGTCAGCGGCAGCGTCACCACCCCGATGCCCGCCCCCGCGACGTCCTTGGCCAACCGCGCGGCCTCCTCGTCCGGCATCGCGCCCAGGCTGACGCAGTGGCTGGCGGTCACCGGCAGCGAGAACCCCGCGCCCCGTACCGCCGCCGCCAGCAGCCGCAGATCCCGGGAGGCCGGATCCAGGTTCTCGTCCGCGTGCAGATCGACGCCGACGCCGAACTCCCCGGCGAGCCGCACCGCTCGCTCGACGGCCGCCTCCGGGTCGGCCGCCAGGTGCGGGCAGCCGCCCAACACGTCGGCGCCCAGCGCGAACGCCTCCCGCAGCACGGCGTCCGGAGCGTCCAGGTGCAGCACCGCTATCTGCAACTCGGTCCTGCCGCGCACGGCCTCGCGCAGCCGCAGCATCGCCCGCAGCCCACGCAGCGGGTCGTCGCCGGGCAGGATGTCGACGTGGGTGCGCACGGCGGTCGCCCCGTTCATGGCCAGCTCGTCCAGGGCCCGGCGGGCGCGCAGCGCCACGTCCTCCTCGGTGACCCGCTCCGCGTAGTCGCGCCAGGCACCCACGGCCGACGGCAGGTCGCAGGGCGGGGCACCGGCCAGGTCCCAGGTGTGGGCCTTGTCCAGGTGGGCGTGTGGCTCGGCCGGGGCGGGCAGCAACAGACAGCCCGTCAGGTCGGTCTCGGCCGGCCCGGCGGGCAGCGTTCCCGGCGGGGCGACCCGGACCACCCGGCCGCCGTCGAGGAGCAGATCGCGGGGGAAGCCGTCGGGCAGCAGGGCCCCGCGCAGCAGCATCGCGGTCACCGGCCCGCTCCTTCCGGACTTCCCGGCGTGGTCGCCCGGAGCGCGGTGAAGACGGCGAAGCCGTCGAAGTCATGGCGCCAGGCCGCCGTTCCGAACATGTCGGTGGCGACCACCGGGCGGGTGCGGCCGTCGCGTACCGCCGCGAACGCCTCCGCCACGTCGACCACGAAGCCGCCCGACTCCCGGTGGCGGAGATTGTGGCCCAGCAGCGCGGTCCTGACCGGCAGTTCGGCCAGCCGGCGGGTGGAGGCGGCGAAGTCGGGCACGTCGGCCCCCGGCACATGGGCGAAGAAGGTGCCGCTGATGAGGGTGTCCCCGGCGAGCAGCAGCCCGCTGTCCGCCTCCCACAGGCACAGGCCGTCCGGCGAGTGACCCGGGGTGTGCAGGACCCGCAGGCGGCGCCCGCCGAGATCGAGCGTGTCGCCCTCGTGCAGCAGCCTGGTCGGGCGGACCGCCTCGATCCGCCAGCGCCTCAGCTCGGGCACCGGACGGACCTCGACCCGGCTGTCGGTGAGGAAGAACGCCTCGATGTCGAGGGCGCGCAGCGCCTGGTACTTCTCCCGCAGGCCGTGCGCGATGTGCGCGTACGACTCCAGCCACTCGCGCGGCGCGGGCGCACCGTGCGACTCTGCGCCCTCGGCGTGCACGGCGAAGTCGCGGGCGACGCCGAGCAGTGACGCGTTGCCGCCCCGGTGGTCATAGTGGTGATGGGAGTTGACGACGAGCAGTGGCAGCGAGGTCAGCGCGCGGACCTCGCCCGCGATGTCGCCGATGCCCATCCCGGTGTCGTAGAGGAGGGCGAGGTCGTCGCCCAGCACGAGGTAGCTGTTGACGTGGCCGGGCTCGGCGATCAGGAACACCCCGGGGGCCGTCTCCCGGACGGCGAACCACCGGCGGCCGGTCATCGGGCGGACCGCACGGGGAGCGGGTGGTAGCGGCGGCCCAGGTGGACCAGGGCGCCGCCGTCCTCCGCACCGGGCAGGATGCGCCGGATCGAGGCCGTGATCAGCCGATGGTCCCCGGCGGGCACGTCCCGGGCGACCTGGCAGCTCAGCACCGCGGCGCTGTACGCGGTGAGCAGCGGCACGTCCCACTCGTCGGTGGTCCAGGCCAGCCCCGCGAAACGGTCGGCCGTCCGGTCCGCGAACCGGCGGGAGACGCTCTCGCCGTCCGCCCGCAGGATGTTGAGCGCGAACCGGCCGCGGCCGAGCAGCGCCGGCAGGGTCCGGCTGGCCTGGTCGACACCGATGGCGAGCAGCTGGGGCGAGCGGCTCAGGCTCATCACGGCTGTGCTGGTGAATCCGACCGGCCGGCCCTCGGGGTCGGCCGTCGTGACGACGCAGACGCCGCCGGCGAGCGCGGCCATGGCGGCGAGAAAGGCGGCATCGGCCGGGGCGACGGAGCGATCGGTGATGGCCGACGGCATGCGGGCTCCCTAGGCTGGGGACGAATAGTTGGGACGGGACGTAGCGGAGTAGTAATGTTCATCCCATCAACATCGACCATAGGGTTCGGGTGTTTCGGCTGGGTAAATCCTGTCCGGCCCGTTCCGTGTTCCGTCCGCCCCGCCC
>NZ_SMKI01000427.1 GCF_004348415.1 Streptomyces hainanensis | reverse complement strand
GTCTCCACGGCGGGGGTTGCCGGCTCGCTGGCCGGCGCCTGGAGCGGACCGGGGAAGGGCCCCGGCGCCGCGGCCTTCGGCTCCGGCGCGTGACGGTCCGGAGCGCGGTCCCGGACCCGGGTGCGGCGGCGTGCCCGGTGGTGCGCGACGCGTACGGAGACCCACAGGGCCGCGCAGAACAGCACGACGAGCTGGCCGAGGAACGTCAGCCACAGCACGCCGGCGCTCGGCAGGGTGCTCGGGTCGGCGCCCGGCCAGGCGCCGGCGACATCGCGTGGGGCCACCAGGAGGGTGCGGACGGCGCCCGCGGTGCGGAGGAAGGAGACGCCGTCCGGCCAGGCGCCGTGCCGCAGCAGGCCACCCAGGCCGGTGGCGGACCACACGAGGGTGGTGAAGGCCAGTGCCAGGCCGAGCGCGGCGAGCAGCAGCCCGTCGGGGATGCCGCCGCCGCGGCGGCCCGCCGCGTTGTCGCTCATGTGTCGTCGCTCATGCTGTGTCGCTCATGATGGGGGTGCCTCCGGCGGCTAGCCGACGCCCTGTCGCTTCTCGAAGGACATCACGCGGGCCTCGGTCTCTGCCTCGTAGGGGTCGTCGGCGAGGGCCTCGCCGGCCAGCAGGACCTCGGAGGACTCGGTCATCGCGCGGTCGGTGAAGACGAGAGGGCGCTCGGCCTCGGTGACCAGGTGCTTGACGACCTGGACGTTGCCGTTGACGTCCCACACGGCCATGCCGGGGGTGAGGGTGGGGATGATCTCGACGGCCCAGCGGGGCAGGCCGAGTACCTGCCCGGTGGCGCGGGCCTCGTCGGACTTCTGGGCGTAGATCGTGCGGGTGGACGCCATCTTGAGGATGGCGGCGGCCTCCTTGGCGGCGGCGCCGTCGACCACGTCGGAGAGGTGGTGGACGACGGCGACGAAGGAGAGGCCGAGCCGGCGGCCGAACTTCAGGAGCCGCTGGAAGAGTTGGGCGACCGACGGCGAGTTGATGATGTGCCAGGCCTCCTCGACCAGGAAGATGCGTTTCTTCCGGTCGGGCCTTATCCAGGTGTGTTCGAGCCAGACGCCGACGATCGCCATGAGGATGGGCATGGCGATGGAGTTGCGGTCGATGTGGGAGAGGTCGAAGACGATCAGCGGGGCGTCGAGGTCGATGCCGACGGTGGTGGGGCCGTCGAACATGCCGCGCAGGTCGCCGTCGACCAGGCGGTCGAGGACCAGCGCCACGTCGAGACCCCAGGCGCGGACGTCCTCCAGGGCGACGTTCATGGCGTCGGCGGACTCGGGCCGCGGGTGGCGGAGGAGTTCGACGATGTCGGTGAGGATCGGCTGCCGGTCGGTGATGTTCTGGTTGACGTGCGCGTGGGCGACCTTGAGGGCGAAGCCGGAGCGCTCGTCGAGGGAGCGGCCGAGGGCGACCTCGATGATGGTGCGGAGCAGCGCCAGCTGCCCGGTGGTGGTGATGG
Organism: Streptomyces hainanensis; assembly: GCF_004348415.1. GTDB lineage: Bacteria > Actinomycetota > Actinomycetes > Streptomycetales > Streptomycetaceae > Streptomyces > Streptomyces hainanensis. The sequence goes on along the minus strand of NZ_SMKI01000427.1, from coordinate 5,302 downwards.
ACGGGTCGAGCGGGTTGAGGCGCACGTTGCCGTCGGAGGCCATCGAGTCGAGGCGGATGGGTGTGATGCCCAACTCCTCGGCGATCAGGTTCCATTCGCCGACGCCGTCCTCGCCCTGGGCGTCGAGGACGACGATCTGGCGGTCGCGGAAGCGGAGTTGCCGCAGGACGTACGTCTTCTCCAGTGCCGACTTGCCGTTGCCCGACTCGCCGAGGACCAGCCAGTGGGGGGCCGGGAGTTGCTGGCCGTAGAGCTGGAAGGGGTCGTAGATGTAGCCCTTGCCCGAGTAGACCTCGCGGCCGATGATGACGCCGGAGTCGCCGAGGCCGGGGGCGGCGGTGGGCAGGTAGACGGCCTGGGCCTGGCCCGTTGAGGTGCGCACGGGGGACCGGGTGGTCTCGATGCGGCCGAACAGGAGGCTGGTGAACGCCTCGGTGATGACGTTCAGCGGATCGCGGGGCGGCATGGCGGCACCTCTTTCACGGTCCACTCTGTCAGGGGCCACTCTGTCGGGGTCCGCAGCACGGGGTGCGGTACCGGAGAGTGCGTCATCGCTTGATTCCGGTGGCGAAGGGGAGGGTGTTGACGAAGGCGCGGTGGTGCTCGCGGTCGCACCACTCCAGCTTCAGGTAGGACTTGCCGGCGGAGGCGCGGATGGTGCGCTTGTCCCTCGCCAGGGCCTCGGGGGTGGGCGAGGAGACGGTGAGGTAGCCGACGATGTTGACGCCGGCGGCGCCGGAGGCGAGGTCGTCGCCGCGCTGGTCGACGCGGCCGTGGGCGGCGACGTCACGGGGGTCGACGGTGCGGTTCATCTTGGCGGCGCGGGACGCCTCGGCCTCGTCGTTGGTCTTCTCGGTGAGCATCCGCTCGATGGCGACCTCGGTGGGTTCGAGGTCCATGCAGACGGCGACGGTGCGGATGACGTCGGGGGTGTGGACGAGCAGCGGGGCGAGGAAGTTGACGCCGACCGGGGTCATCGGCCACTCCTTGACCCAGGCGGTGGCGTGGCACCAGGGCTCGCGGGTGTCGGACTCGCGGGTCTTGGCCTGGAGGTAGGTGGGCTCGCGGGCGTCGAGCTCGGCCGGCCAGGCGTTGCGCTTGGACATGGCCTGGATGTGGTCGATGGGGTGGTCCGGGTCGTACATGGAGTGGATCAGGGAGGCGAGCCGGGCCTCGCCGAGGGGCTGGCGGACGCGGATGTCGGCCTCGGTGAGGCGGGCGCAGATGTCGGCGAGCTCGCGTGCCATGACGATGGCGAACGCCTCGTCCTGCGACATCCGGCGGCGGTTGCCCGTGGTGCGGGCGGCGCGGGCGATGGACTGGGCCTCGTTGCTGAGTTCGCGCGAGTGGTGCATGCAGGCGACCAGGTAGGCGCGGTGCTGCTCGCTCGAGGTGGAGACCATCGACTGGAGCTGGTCGTAGGAGTTCTGGATCCAGCCCGGTGCGTCGCCGTCGCCGCGCTCGCGGACGTCGTTGGCGTGGGCGTCGGGGTCGGCGGGGAGGGTGCGGGCCAGCATCTGGAGCCGGGTGACGTAGCCGTCGCCGTTGGCCACGTGCTTGAGGAGGGTGCCGAACCGCTCGACCAGGGCCTCCTGGTCCTCGCTGTCGCGCAGGCCGACGCCCGGGCCCTCGATCTCGATGGCGGCGGTGAGGGTGCGTCGGTCGGTGTGGAGCAGGACGGCGAGCTCGTCGGGGCCGAAGGCGGTGGGGCGCCATTCGACGCGGCCGACGCCGGGGGGCGCGCCGACGGCGACCTCGCGGCCGCTGAAGGCGATGCCGGCCTCGGCGGCGTCGGAGCGGTAGGTGGCGCCGCGGCGCTGGGTGCGGCGGAAGGAACGGTTGATCTCGAACCACCGGTAGAACGTGCGGCCGTTGTACGGGAGGTAGACGGCGGCGAGGGCGAGCATGGGGAAGCCGACCAGGCCGACGATGCGGATGGTCAGGGTGGGGATGAGGATGCCGCTCATCATGCCGAGGAAGGCGCCGGCGACGATGAAGCCGATCTCGCCGGCCTCGCGGTTCCGGCCGATGATGGCCTGTGGTCTGGCCCGTCCGATGAGATAGGTGCGGCGCCTGGTGAGGGTGTGGGGTGGGCTGGTCACCGGCTACCTCCTCGGTTGTCGGGGCCCGGGTTTCCGGCGCGTCCGGTGTTCGTTCCCGTCGATGATGAACCCGACTGGCCGGTACGGGAACTGTGGGCCGCGACACCGCCGGCGACCGGGTTGGCGGGGCGGGGGCCGGCGCCGCCGCCCGCGGCCGCGCCGGCGGCTCCGCCGGCCGCCGCGCCGCCTCGGGCGCCGTGCGTGGACATGCCCTCGCGGACCAGGCTGGCGGGGGTGGAGACGGCGGCGCGGGCGGCGCGGCTCGACGTGTCCTGGCGCATGGCGCGGTGGTTGACGATCTCGTCGCCGAAGCCGGGGACGAAGCGGTAGATCATGGCGGAGGCGAAGATGGCCAGGATGATGATGGCCAGGCCCGAGATGATGGCCGAGACGGCGGTGGGGCCGTCCTCCTCGCCGCTGGTCAGGGCGGCGGCGAGGCCGAGGACGATGGCGATGACCGGCTTGATGAGGATGACGGCGATCATGACGCCGGCCCAGCCGCGGACGTGGCCCCACAGGTTCTTGTCGACGAGGCCGGAGTAGACGGCGGTGCCGAGAAGCGCGCCGACGTACAGCATGGCGGCGCGGATGACGAGTTCGAGGGCGAGAACGCCGGCCGCCAGGATCGAGATCAGCGAGACGACGATCAGCATGATGGGGCCGCCGCCGATGTCCTCGCCGGCCTCCAGGGCCGCCGCGAAGTCCCCGAAGAACGCTGCCGAGTTGTCACCGGTGCCGGCGACGATGGCGTCGGTGACGTTGTCGGTGGCGGAGACGACCACGTAGAGGATCAGGGGGGTGAAGGCGGAGGCCATCACGGTGAGCCAGAGGTAGCCGATGGCCTCGGAGAGCGCGGTGGTGAACGGGACGCCGCGGATGGCGCGCTTGACGATGGCGAGCAGCCAGAGGATGAGCGTGAGGACGGTCGAGGCGGCGAAGACGACGGCGTACTGGCGCAGGAAGGCGGTGTTGGTGAAGTCGACGTTGGTGGTCGAGTTCACCAGGTCGGACAGCTCGTTGACGATCCAGGCGGCGGCGTCGGCGCAGCCCTGGGCGAGCGAGGAGAGCGGGTCGAGGTTGGCGTTGATCCCCGGGCTGCCGTCGCCGCCTCCGCCGTCCTCGGGGTTGCCCTCGCAGATGTCCCGTGCCTGGCCGCTGAGCAGGCCGCAGTCCTCGTCGGCCTCGGCGGCCGTGGCGCGGGTGGCGAGGGCCGTGCCGAGGGTGAGGAGCCCGGTGAGGCCGCCGGTGAGCGCGGCGAGCCTGGCGGCCCACGGGCCGCCGCGTGCCCGGCGGCGCCGGTGGTCAGCGCGCATAGGTAAACCCGCCGAACTGCTCGACCGCATCGGCCATCTCCTCTGCCGTTGAGGCGCGTTGGTCCCGTCCGACCGGAGCGGGCCCCTCTTGCTCGTCGAAGTCGGTGATCTTCCAGTCGTCCTCGACCCGGACGAGGTCGTAGGTGGTCGTGTACCAGCCTTCGGTGACCGGGTTTCTGGAGTCGGCGCCGGCGAGGCCGAACAGGGTCGAGTACCAGACGGCGACGCGGGCGGTGTCGCCGTCGAACTCCACGATGCTGGTGCCGACCGGATTGACGCGGGCGACGAAGGTGGTGCCGCTCGGTGCGGCGCCGACTTCGGAGAGGCCGATGCGGGTGAGGAAATCGGGGTCGGTGTACGTCCGCTCGTACTCGGCGGCCTGGGCGGCGGCGACGTCGGGGGCGTAGACCGTGTTGACGATGGTGGGGCGGCGTTGCGGGTCGAACATCTCGGTGCCGCCGAGCGCCACGGCGTAGTTGGCGGCGGCGCTCTGGGCGCCCTGCTCGGTCGCCGGGTGGCCGACGGGGATGCCGTTGGTCGAAGTGTCCACGGGGGCCTCGCCGCTGGGCGCGGTGGCCTGGGCGCGGTCGGGGTCCCGGTCGTCGCCGGCACCCCCGCCGCCGCCGCCACCGTCGCCGCCGGTCCGGCTGGCGAACACGATGGCGCCGAGCAGCAGGACGACGACGCCGACGATGGCGGCCAGGCTGCGTCCGGTGGAGGCGGGTTGGCGCCGGGCGGCGGACTCGCGCTGCTCGGGCAGACGCGTCCGAGTGCCGGCGGAGACGCCGCCGGCGCGCGTGTCGTCGTAGTCGTCGCCGTAGCTCATGTCGCGCCCCCTCAACCCGGCTGCGAGTCTATTACCTACCCCCCTGACGTTAGCGTCCTCAACTGACGTTCGGCCCCTGGGAATCCCCGGTTGATGCGGGTGAAGGTGGCATGGACGTCGCATGGAGGCACGGTGGGGTGGGCGCACCCGGCGGGCCGGGCACGCCCACGGTCCGATGTCGACCCGATGCCGACCCGATGCCTGCCCGGCGTCGACTCGGCGTCGGGTCAGGGACGTTGGTCGCGGTGCTGGTAGGTGGCGCGCAGGTGGCGGGTGATGGCCTTGCGTTCCGCGGTGCGTTGGGCGCGGAGCCGGGCGTCGTCGCGGGACGCGGCCCAGGCGGACTCGCGCAGCAGCTTGCGGTAGCTGACGAGCCGTCGTTCGGGCAGGGTGCCGTCCTCGACGGCGGCGAGGACGGCGCAGCCGGGTTCGGTCTGGTGGGCGCAGTCGGCGAAGCGGCAGTGCGGGGCGAGTCGGGTGATCTCGGCGAAGACCTGCTCGATGCCGTCGCCGGTGTCCTGGAGTCCGACGGCGCGGAGGCCCGGGGTGTCGATGAGGACGCCGCCGGCGGGCAGCGGCACCAACTCGCGGTGGACGGTGGTGTGCCGGCCCCTGCCGTCCTGTTCGCGGACGTGGCCGGTGGCGAGGAGTTCCTCGCCGAGCAGGGTGTTGCCGAGGCTCGACTTGCCGGCGCCCGAGGGGCCGAGCAGCACGACGGTGCCGGTCAGGACGGCGGCGAGGGTGTCGAGGCCCTCGCCGGTGGCGGAGCTGGTGAGGAGGACGTCGACGCCGGGGGCGAGTGCGGAGAACTCGGCGAGGGTCTCGGCGGGGTCGCGGTCGGCGAGGTCGGCCTTGGTGAGGGCGATGACGGGTTGGGCGCCGCTCTCCCAGGCGAGGGCGAGGAGCCGCTCGACGAGGCCGGGCGCGGCGCGGCCGGCGAGGGAGACGGCGACGGCGACGGTGTCGACGTTGGCGGCCAGCGCCTGGGCGTGGGAGCCGCGGCCGGCCGAGGCGCGGGTGATGGCGGTGCGTCGGGGGAGCAGCGCGGCCAACTCGGGGGT
>NZ_SMKI01000426.1 GCF_004348415.1 Streptomyces hainanensis | reverse complement strand
GGGCGGCGACGGGCAGCGACCTGCTGCTGATCCCGCTGCTCGCGATGGCCCTCGGCGTGTGCGTCCTCGGCGTGGTGCTGGCCGCCGACCTGCGAGAGAACGGTGCGATATGAGCCAGCCGGACCCCGAGGGCGAGCCGATGATCGAGCGGCGCCGGGTCACCGACTGGTGGTCGACGGCGGTGACCGAGATCCACCCGGGCGTGATCAGACTCCGGGGCTACCCCGTGGAGCAGTTGGTCGGCCGGATCACGTTCGCCGAGCAGATCTGGCTGATGCTCCGCGGCGAACTGCCCACCCCGGTCCAGGGCCGGCTGCTGGAGGCGGCGCTGGTGGCGGCCGTCGACCACGGCCCGCAGGCCCCGTCGATCGCCGCCGCCCGGATGGCGGCGACCTGCGGCGTCGGCCTGAACAGCGCCGTCGCGACCGGCGCCGGGCTGCTCGGCGACGTGCACGGCGGCGCCGGCCAGCAGTGCATGGAGGTGCTGGCCCGGGTGGTCGGCGGGGAGGACGCGGGGGCGGTCGTCGCCGACTTCCGCGCCCGCCGCGCCTACGTTCCCGGGTTCGGGCACCGCTTCCACCCCCGCGACCCGCGCCGCGACCCACTGCTCGCCCTGGTCGGGGAGGCCGTCGAGCGGGGCGAGGTGCCGGGGCACGCGCTGGCCGCCGGCCTCGCGGTCGAGGCGGCGCTGGCCGAGGGCCGGGCCCGCCCGGTACCGATGAACATCGACGGGGCGACCGCCATCATCTACGCCGAGCTGGGCTTCCCGCCCGAGTTGGGCCGGGGCCTGTTCGTGCTCTCCCGCAGCGTCGGCATCCTCGCCCACGCCTGGGAGGAGACGTCGAGCGGCTCCCGCATCAAGGGCCCGATCCCCCGGCCGCTGCTGGCCGGCTACCACGGCCCGCCGGAGCGCGATCTACCGGCGGACCGCTGACGGACGACGGACGACGGGTGACGGACGATGAATGGCGGATGGCGGATGGCGGATGGCGGATGGCGGATGGCGGATGGCGGATGGCGGATGGCGGATGACAGAAATCAGCTGAGGCCTGACAGACGGTGAAATCTGTCAGCCGCCGAGGTGCTCGACGATGTGGTCGGCCGCCTCGGTCGCCATCCGCCGCAGCGCCTCGGCGGTCTGGGCCCCGGTGTGCGGGGTGATGACGACCGTGGGCTCGGCGCGCAGCGGGTGGTCGTCGGGCAGCGGTTCGACCTCGGTCACGTCGAGGCCGGCGCCCGCGAGGTGCCCGCGCCGGACGGCGGTGAGCAGCGCGTCCTCGTCCAGGACGCCGCCGCGCGCGGTGTTGACGACGACGGCGCCCTCGGGCAGCGCCAGCAGTTCGGGCAGCCCGAGGAGCCCGCGGGTCTCCGGAACAAGCGGCACGTGCAGGCTGAGGTTGTCGGAGCCGGCCAACAGCGCGGGCAGGTCCACGGGTTCGGCACCGGCGGCGGCGATCTCGGCCGCCGGCACCATCGGGTCGTGGGCCAGCACCCGCATGCCGAAGCCGTGGGCGCCGATGGTGGCGACCTGTCGGGCGATCCGGCCGAAGCCGAGCAGGCCGAGCGTGGCGCCGGAGAGTTCGCGGCCGCTGATCGCGGCCCTGGTGTCGCCCTCGTTGCGCACCGCGATGCCGATGCCGCGGCGGACGGCGAGCAGCAGCGCGACGGCGTGTTCGGCGACCGACCGCGCGTTGGCCGTCGGGGTGGTGGTGACGGCGATCCCCAACTCCCTGGCGCGCGCCACGTCGACGGTGTCGAGGCCGACGCCGTGCCTGGCCACGATCCGCAGGCGGGGCGCCCGGTCCATCATGGCGCCGTCGACGCGCGCGGTGCGCAGCAGGATCGCGGCCACCCGGTCGCTCACCTCGTCGAACGTGACGGCGTGCGGGCCGAAGCCGAGGCGCACCTCGGCGACCTCGCCGAGGCGCGTCACCGCGTCCTGGTGGACGGGCCGCGGAATCCAGACGAGGGGCCGGTCAGTCACGCGGCACCAGCCGCTGGTTGGCGGCGCGGCGCTCGGCCTCGCCCTCGATGAGGGTCCGCGCGCCGTCGACGACCTGGGCGACCCGCCCGCTCGGCACGACCGCGACGCCGTCGTCGTCACCGAGCACCCAGTCACCGGGGCTGACCGGCACGCCGCCGACCGCGATGGTGGAGCCGATCAGGTAGGGGCCGGTCTTCCACGGCCCGGCGGGCGTGACCGCCCTCGCGAACACCGGCACGCCGAGCTCGGCGAGTTCGGCGACGTCGCGGGCGGCGCCGTCGAGCACGATGCCGCCGATCGCCAGGGCCTTGGCCTTCTGGACCACCAACTCGCCGATCAGGGCGCGCGTGGCGTCGCCACCGCCGTTGACGACCAGTACCTCGCCGCGTCGGATCGTCTCGAAGGCCGCGTGCAGCCCCTTGTTGTCGCCCGGCCTGGTCCACACGGTGAACGCGGGTCCCGACAGCTGGGCGCCGGGCCACAGCGGGCGGATGCCGTCGGCCACCCCGAACCGGTCCATGGCGTCCGAGACGGTGGCGACGGGCAGCGCGCCGGGCTTCGGGTAGTCGTGCACGGTTCTCCTTCGTCGGTGGATACGTCGGGTGGTAGGTCGATGGGTGCGTCGGGTGGTCGGTCAGTAGAGCGCGGGCGGCAGTCCGGTGCGCGCGATGTCCTCGGCGCAGCGGCGGACGGCGTGGACGAAGCCCTGGATCCGGTCTTCGGTGAACCGCACGGTGGGGCCGCCGAGGGCGAGCACCGTGGTGCGGGCCGGCGGGCGTCCTCCGGGGGACGGGACGGGCACCGCGAGACCGCTGTTGCCGGCCTCCCGCTGCCCGTGGGTGAGGCTCCAGCCGCGCTCCCTCGCGGCCGCCACCCCGGCCCCGATGGCCTCGGGGTCGCCGCCGGACTCGGCGACGATCCGGGCGACCAAGCCGTCGAGCTCCGCCGCGGGTTCGAGGCTGAGCAGCACATAGGCCGCGGAGCCGACGGACATCGGCAGTTCGTCGCCCGGCTGCACCGCGTGCCGCAGGGTGTTGGGGCTCGGCGCCTGGCCGACCACCACCCGTCGCACGCCGTCCCGCACGTAGAGGCTGACGGTCTCGCCGGTCTCGGCGGCCAGGGCCTGCATCCGGGCCAGCGAGGCGGGCGGCACGGTCCAGGCCGCGTCGGCGAACGCGGCGAACGCGATCAGGCTGGTGCCGACGCGTATCCGACCGTCCGCGCCGGACTCCAACAGGTTCTCGGCGGCCAGGGTGTCGACCAGCCGCAGCACGGTCGTCCGCGGCAGGCCGGTCTCCCGCACCAGGTCGGCCAGGGTGAGCGACATGCGTTCCGGGGTGAACGCGCGCAGCACCCGCCAGGCGCGGCTCACCGCGCGGATACCACCGCCGTCGACGCTTTCCCCGGCCGGTGTGGACACCATCCCGCCCCCTCCACGATCCATCCAGCGATCCACCGAGCGATCCACTAACTGATCAATCTCGATCTAAGTCGATCTGATCCGAAGGGTTGTATACCACCTGCCGGTCATCTATATCTACTAGGCGGACACCCTCGGTGTCGCAAACCACGAAATACCACGCCACAAGGGAGTGACCGTGCGGAAGCAACATCCCGCCCCGGCCGTCCTCGGGGTCGTGATCACGCTGGTGTTGGTCGGCTTCGCCGCCGTCGACGCCAGCGGTTCCGCCTCGGGCGCCACCCCCAGGTCCAAGCTGACCGTGACGGCGCCCGCGGCGCCCGGCGGCGGCTGGGACCTCGCCTCGCGGGAGTTCCAACAGGCGCTGCGCGCCGGCTCGGTCGTGAACAACGTCCAGGTCGTCAACGTGCCGGGCGCCGGAGGCACCATCGGCCTCAGCCAGTTCGCCGAGATCGGCGACGACCCGACCCGGCTGATGATGACTGGCACCGTCATGCTCGGCGCGATCACCGTCAACAACTCCTCGGTCGACCTGCTGGACACCACGCCGATCGCCAGGCTCGCCGAGGACTACGAGGTCCTGATCGTCCCGGCGGACTCGCCCTACCAGACCCTCGACGACTTCATCGCGGCCTGGCAGGAGAACCCGCACGGCCACGCGATCGGCGGCGGCGCCCTCGGCGGCACCGACCACCTGCTGGCCGGCCTCACCGCCGGCGAGGCCGGCATCGACCCGGCCGAGCTCAACTACATCGCGTTCGCCGGCGGCGGCGAGGTGCTGACCGCCCTGCTGTCCGACACCGTCGAGATCGGCATCAGCGGCTACAACGACTTCCGCGACCAGATCGAGGCCGGCAACCTGCGGGCGCTCGCCGTCTCGGCCGAGCAGCCGGTGCCCGGCATCGACACCCCGACCCTGATCGACCAGGGCATCGACGTGTCGCTGCCCAACTGGCGCGGCCTCGTCGCCCCGCCCGGCATCACCGAGGAGGAGCGGACCGAACTGATCTCGATCGTCGAGGAGATGACCGAGACCCCCGAGTGGGCCGACGCCCTCGACCGGCACCGCTGGGTCGATTCCCTGCTGACCGGCGACGAGTTCACCGAGTTCATCCGCGAAGACCAGGCCAGGGTCGACGCCATCATCGAGGAGCTGGGCCTGTGAGCACCGAACTCGACTCCCCCACGGCGACGCCCACGAACCCGCCCGGCGGCCCCGCCGACTTCCTGCGCCGCCGCACGGGCCTGATCCTCCCGGTGCTGCTGTTCGTCGTCGGCCTGGTGCTGGCGATCGGGACGGCGACGATGGACGTCCCCGCGAACGTCGCGTCCCCCGGACCGCAACTGTTCCCGACGATCATCTCGATCGCCTGCTTCGTGTTCGCCGTCCTGCTCGGCGTCGACGTGCTGCGGAACCCCGAACCGGAACGGGTCGCCGCACCGGGCGCGCCCGCCGAGGCCGAGGCCGGGGCCTCGGCCGGGGCCGGGGCCATGGCTGGCGCTGGCGCTGGCGCTGAGGCCGAGGACGGTGCGGAGGCTGAGGCTGAGGCTGAGGCCACCAGGATTCGCAGCAACCGGCTGGCCGTGGCCGGCGTCGTCGGCACGGTCGTCGCCTTCATCGTGCTGCTCGACCCGCTGGGCTGGCTGCTCTCCGGCACCCTGCTGTTCTGGGGCGTCGCACGGGCACTCGGCAGCCGCCGCGTGGTCTTCGACGTGTTCCTGTCGCTCGCCGTCTCCTCGATCGTCCAACTCGCCTTCTCCGCGGGCCTCGGACTCAACCTTCCCCCGGGCATCCTGGCAGGAGTGTTCTGATGGACTCATTGACCAACCTCGGCGACGGATTCCTCACCGTCCTCACGCCGATGAACATGCTCTGGGTGTTCGTCGGCGCCCTGCTCGGCACCGCCGTCGGCGTGCTGCCCGGCCTCGGCTCGGCGATGGCAGTGGCCCTGCTGCTGCCCGTCACGTTCTCGCTCGACCCGATCGGCGCGTTCATCATGTTCGCCGGCGTCCTGTTCGGCGGGCTCTTCGGCGACTCCATATCCGGCATCCTGATGAACACCCCCGGCAACAGCACCGCGATCGCCGGGACCATCGAGGGCCACAAGATGGCCAAGGACGGCCGCGCCGCCCAGGCCCTCGCGACCTCCGCGATCGCCGCGTTCATCGGCGGCATCCTGTCCTCCGTCCTCGTGGTCTTCTTCGCCCCCTCGCTCGCCGAACTGGCCACCCTCTTCGGTCCCGAGGAGTACCTGGCCCTCGCGGTGTTCGCGTTCGTCGCGATCTCCGCCGTCGTCGCCGAGTCGCTGATCCGGGGCCTCGCGGCGCTGGCCATCGGCCTGGCGATCGCGCTGGTCGGCGTCGACGGCATGTCCGGCGCCTCCCGGTTCACCGCCGGCCAGCCCGAGTTGTTCGACGGCATCAACATCGTCGTGATCACCGTGGGCCTCCTCGCCCTCGGCGAGGTCATCGCGGTCGCCGCCCGCCGCGGCACCAAGGAGGACACCAAGCTCATCCCGTCGAGCGGCCGACTCTGGCTGTCCCGCAAGGAGTTCAGGCTCGCACTGCCGGCCTGGCTGCGCGGCACCAGCATCGGCGTGCCGTTCGGCATCATCCCGGTCGGCGGCTCCGAGGTGCCGACGTTCCTCGCCTACGGCACCGAACGCCGGCTCGCCTCCCGGAAGCCGGACTCCATGTTCGGCAAGGGCGCCATCCAGGGCGTCGCCGGCCCCGAGGCCGCCGGCAACGCCACGGCGGGCACCGCCATGGGCGCGCTGCTGGCCCTCGGCCTGCCGACGTCGGCCACCGCCGCCGTGATGCTGGCCGCGTTCCGGCAGTACGGCCTCCAGCCGGGACCGCTGCTGTTCGAGCGGGCCAGCGAGCTGGTGTGGGCGCTGCTCGCCAGCTTCTTCATCGGGATGGTCGTCCTGCTGATCCTCAACCTCCCGTTCGCGCCGCTGTGGGCGAAGCTGCTGAAGCTGCCGAAGCACTACCTCTACGCCGGGATCACGGTCTTCGCGATGCTGGGCGTCTACGCGACCAGCAGCAAGATCCTGGACCTGGTGCTCGTGCTGGCCATCGGCCTGCTCGGCTTCGCCATGCGTCGCTACGGGCTGCCGGTCGCACCGGTCCTGATCGGCGTCATCCTCGGCCCGCTCGCCGAGACGGAGTTCCGGCGGGCGATGGCGGTCAGCGAGGGCGACGCCTCGGTACTGGTCTCCAGCCCGATCGCCGGCTCGCTCTACGGGGTGCTGATCCTCGGCGTCGGCGGCCTGCTGATCCAACGCGCCCGTGCGAGGCGCCGCGAGGCGGCGCAGGTGGCCGCGGCGGCCTGAGCCCCGGCGTTCCGCGCGGGGGTTGTCCCC
>NZ_SMKI01000425.1 GCF_004348415.1 Streptomyces hainanensis | reverse complement strand
GGGCGCGGGGGTGCGGGGCCGCTAGTTGGACCCGCACGCCCTGACGGTCTCCGGTGTCACGATGGGGATGGTGAGGCCGACGACCGCGACATCGCTTTGGGGGCTGCAGACCGGGATGTTCTGTTCGTACTCGATGTTGATGTCGCCGGCCAGCGCGGTGGTGGCGGTGCCGGCGAGTCCGGCGATGGCCAGGGCCGCGGCGGCCACGGCGGTGCGGAAGCTGCGCATGGGGGTGCCTCATCTACTACCGGGGGACCGCCTTGCGCGGTCTCCTCCCGGGGCGTAACGAGAGCCGGTGCCAGGGGCGCACGGCACGTCATCCGGGCGGCGCCGACGGGTTCACGCGAACGGTCCCGACCTTCATGACGACGATGACGGCGGCGGGTCGGTGGCTGGTGCCTCGCGTGCGGCATTGGGATGCCGGCATCGGTGGACGCTGGCGGGCTATCCGCTGATGGCGGTGTCGTTGAGGCGTACCGCGGCTGGTGGTAGTGCGGCCGGTGCGGGGTTGGTGGTGGCGAGGACGAAGGAGAAGGCCCTGCCGGGGTGGAGGTCGCGCTGGTCGCCGGTGGGGATCAGGGTGACGTGGATGCCGCGTTCCTCCTCGACCGCGGTGACGTTGACGGGGGAGGTGGTGGTCAGGGCGGTGCCGGCTTCGGCGGGCAGGATGAACTGGAGGGTCCAGTTTTCCACCGTGCTACCGGAGGTGGGGTTGGTCAGCGTCATGTGGAGGTCGCTGCGGCCGTCGACGTTGACCAGGCTCGTGGTGAGGTTCGGCAGCGTGGAGCGCAGCTTGGCCAGGCTGCGGGTGGGATCGACGACCACGACCCACCGGGCGTTTCCCGCCTGCCCTCCGGTCGCCGCCGCCGGCGTCGTGGTGGTGAGGGCGTTCCCGTCGGCCGCCAGGTGGTGGCCGGGGCCGATCGTGGCGGTGAGGCGCTGGGTGTGATCCTCGGCGACCTCCAGGGCCCAGCTGGTCGCCTCCTGGAGGACGGAGGTGGTGAGCACCTGCCCCTCACGGAGGGCGAGGGCCTGGCCGTTGTAGGCGTTCACGAGCCGGAACGCGTTCTCACCGGCCTCCTGGAACTGCCACAGCTGGGAGTCGGACCCGTTGTGCTTGCGCAAAACGACCGGTACCGCCTCCGACAACGCGTAACGCGCCAGGTCCAGCGTCCCGTCACCCTCGGCGACGTGCACCCGGCACAACGCTCCCGACGGCACGGTGAACTGCTTGTCGGGCGTGATGTACTCATCAGTCGGGTGAACGCCCACGATGACGCCCGATTCGTAGACGTTCCTCAGCGGATTGCATCGCCCTGCGTATCTCACGTCGCACACGGACCAGTCCTTGGCTTTGAACTCGACGTGAACAGCCGATGCGCTATGCAGATACGTGGAGAGTTTCGCGTCGCCGAGTTGCCATCCGGCGAAACCCCTGAGCTCGTCCCTTTCACCCCCCTGCACGTCGAGGTAGAGCGTGACACCGGAGTATCCAGACTCTGACGAATCATTCACGGTGTAAGCGGGCTCGTCCATGTCATCTGCGTAATACCAAGTGGAATGTCCGTCGGAGTAATGCAAGTGCAACCCCAGCAAGGAGGAACCGTTGTCGGAAGAGACAGGGGCATGCATGTCCGCCTTGTATGAAACGAGTGCCGGTTCGCGCTTGTGCTCGTAGAGATAATTCGGGGCCACCAGCGGCTTCGCCGCATCCTCCATGTGGAGCACGGACCCGCAGCGAAGATACACGGTGGCTTCACGGTACAGTTTCTCCGGCGCATTATTGCAATCGGCGAGCGCGGGCCAGAAATACCGCCCATACTCGGCGCCCCGGACGTAGTTCTCACGCTGATAGTCCAGCGTCAGGTAGCACTCGTCCGACCCACCTGTACTGAAGGCGTGGGCGTCGAAGGTCTTCTTCATGTAGGAGGTGTAGGCCCCGTCCTCCGACGCCACATCCTTGAGCATCTTGATGAGCTCTTCCCGATGCGCATCGCTCAGGCCAAGTTCGTCGGCGTAGTTGATGCCCTCGCGAAGCAGCATGATGTGCAGGTTGGCCACCTGAGCGAAGAACGGCAACACGAGATAGCCATAGTCGGCGTCCTGAAAAGCCGGCATGTCGTGAAGAATCTGCTCGTGAGCGGAGATAAAAGCGGCTGGCGCATTTCCCGGATCGGTGCGCGCGACGGTGTGATAGTAGTCAACAACCTTGTACAAGCCAGCCAACTCATTCTCCATCAGCTTGTGATAGAGATTCGAGACAGCCGTCTTGATCTTCTCGTCGACCATCCTCTCAATGACCACCATCATCTTGTCCAAGATCCCCTGGAAAACCTGCTTCAGATCTGTCTGCGGATTGGGCCACAACTCGTTCAACACGAGCCCCACGAGCCCACCCAGCGGACCAAGAGCCATCTGGGAGATCACCATCATGAGCTCGGTCTTCAGGAGGTCCTCTTCCTCCTTGGGCAGGTCCTGCGCCCTGAAGCCACCTTCCGGCGCGTTCAGGAACGTGGCCGGAATCGTCTCAGCGGTGTACAGGGACACGAGAACCTCCAACGAACCCAGAGACACCCAGCACTCCACCACGAGGACTCACCGCGGCGCCGGGAACACGTGCCAGACACCTACCACCCAGCACGCCACATTCAGCTACGGCACGCCGACACCCGAGACTCCTACAACCCGATCTCGTCGAGGGCGGTCTGCTGCTCGATGGGCAGCTTGTCGCGCCGGCTGCGCATGTTGGATCTCCAGACACCGAGGCGGACGTCGACGGTCTCGGGCTGTTCCTGGCCGCCGTCGCCGGCGGCGGCGTCTTCGAGGGCTAGGTGCTCGATGTGGCTGCGGGGAACGCGGAGGTGGCCTTCGCGGGCGAGGTATTGGCGGGCGGCGGCCAGGCCCCGCTCGAACGACCCCGCGCGCCCGTTGGTGGGCTTCCTCGCGGCCGGCACGGTGGCGCCGCCGGCCTCCGGCCCGGCAGGCTCCTGCACGGCCTCCACTGCGCCCTGTACGGCCTCAGGGGCCGTGTGGAGCGGGCCGATGGCCAGATCCGCGAGCAGCCTGCGCTGTGCCTCGGACAGGTGCTTCCAGGCGTGTCGCTGGCGCCGCAGCCACGTCCCGACATCGATGCCGGCCACGGTGACGCCGGGGAGGATGTCGTCGGGGTCGGCGCCGCCGTCCACGCACTGCTGGATGCCGGCGTAGTTTCTCTGCCACTCGATGGGCCAGGCCGGGTTCCAGTGGGGGTCGATCGCCGCCAGTTGGCGCGTGCGGCGCTCGGCTCGGGCTGTGTCCTTCCCGAGCCCGCCGGGCCGGCGGAGGTTGGCCAGGAGCATCCCTACCGGGCGGTCCAGGATCGTCGCGGACCTCGGAGCCGCCAGCGTCCCGTACTCGCCGTGGTAGGCCCGCAGGACGTCGAGGGTCTCCTCCCACGCGAGCTCGCGTTCGTCCCAGACCATGCCGAGGGCTTCGAGGCGGCGGGCGCGGCCGCCGTTCATGGCGCCGGCCTGGAAGGTTTTCCGTTGATCCGCCAGCCACTGCCCGAGGGGGAAGGCGCCCTCGCGGTGGGAGAACGGTACCCGCGCGTTCTTCTCGCGCTTGCGGTAGGCGCGCAGCGCCTCCAGCCCGCGGCCCCAGTCCTGGCGTTCGGTGTCGATGACGTTGTAGGCGATCCATTCCGCGACCGCCGCCGGGTCCCGCTTCGAGGAGAACCGCAGCAAGAGCCGACCCTCTTCATCACCATGCTCCGGCGGCACTCCGATGGTGGTGGTCGGCGACTCCGAGCCGGTGTTCGTCTGCGGAATAGCCAGCAATTCGATGGCCTGTTCATCATGTGCACGCAGCCCTTCAAGCACCTTCACCAAGGGCTTATATGAAGCCGAGGAGAACATGTCATCGGGCTGCTCACCAGGTGCCAGAAACACCGGGACGATAAGCGAAGCAAGCTTACCCTCATTCGGCTTTTGCCGCAGGGCGCGGCCGATGGCTTGGACGATATCGACCGGTGATCCCTTCGGGTCGAGAAGAGCCACGGAGTCCACGGCCCTGATGTCGACGCCTTCGCCGAGGACGCGGCAGTTCGAGAGGATCGCGAGGCCGGCTCGGGTACCGAACTCCTCGAGAACGGTCGCGCGGTGGTCGGCCTCGTGCTCGCCCTTCAACCACCCCGACCAGACCTTCGCCGGGTACCGCTCGGGCTCCGCCTGGTGGAGCTTCTTCCCGACCGCTGGCAGTCCGGTGGCGAAGGCTTGGGCCTCGACGGTGCGGTGGTGGAAGGTGATCATCGTCTTCAGGTCGTGCTCGCGCGTGGTCTTGAGCATCGCCGCCTGGAGCGCCCCGAGCCGAAGGCCGCGGATCTTCTCCTCGCGTTTCTCCGGGCCGTGGAGCTGGTCGGGCGGGAGCTGGGGGTCGACGAGCTCGACGACGATGATCTGGTACCGGGCGAGCAGGCCTCGGGCTACGCCGGAGGCGAGGTTCATGCGGTAGACGACTGGCCCGAAAATCGTTTCGTCGTCCATGCTGGCGGCCATCTCCTCGGGCAGCGGGTCGCGCAGCGGCTCGGTGGGCGGGCGTTCCTGCCAGATGCGGGGCGTCGCCGTCAGGTACAGCCGCCGGAGCGCCGGCAGTAGCTGGTTGTTGTGGACGTCGGTCCACGCCTTCCCCATCGACCCGGAGGTGCGGTGCGCCTCGTCGACGACCACCAGGTCCAGCGGGTCCATCGGGAGGCCGTAGGAGCCCTCGAACGCCTCGACCAGGACCGGCAGGGAGGAGTAGGTGGCGTAGATGGTGACCGGCCCGGAGCCGTGCCACAGCGCCAGTTGCGGGGCGCTGGTGGTCGCCCGCACCCTGCGGCCCCACAGCACCGGGTCGTCTTGGAGCGAGCAGACCGCGACCGCCGGGCCCTTGTGACCGGCCGACTGCCACGCGCCGACCGTCTGGGTCAGCAGATCCAGCGTCGGCACCAACACCAGCACCCGGCCATTCCGGGCCACGCGCCGGGCGGTGAAAGCGGCCACCATCGTCTTTCCCGAGCCGCACGGCATCACCACCGTCGCGCGCAATCCCGCCGCAGGAATTCGCATTCCCGGCGGAATATCCAGCGCCCGCGCCCCGGCCTCTACCGCCTCAATTTGATGATCCCGGAGCTTAAAAGACTTCTTCCCCGTTCCTCTCTCCGGACGATCACCACCATTACCCACTGTCCAGCTCGGGATCATAGCGGGCCCAGCACATCTTGAGGCGCGGCTGCCAGACCCAAGGTTTCGAGCACAGTGAGCAGTTGCCGCTCTTCGTAACGGAAGTGGTTTTCCATGATCGCTGCGATGCCTTCGAGATGACTGTCAAGCTCCTCAGGCGGCGCGGCCCGGTCGACTGCGGCACGGAGGCTGTCGAGAAGATGGGCGATCATCGAGTGATCCTGCTCAAGCAGAATCAGCACCGGCCGCAGCTCCGGATGGGCAGCTGCGATGGCTGGGAATAGGGTGCTGTCCTCACCTCGGTGGTGGCCGTCGAGCGCTGTGCAGAAGCCGTGGCAATACAGCAGCAGTTCACGGGCGGCTGCCTCACCGGGGGTCCCGTCGGCGAGGGAGGCGCGAGTCACGAGCAGCGCTTCCCGTAGTCGGTGATGCACCTGGCGGAGTTCTTGGCTCCAGGCGACGAGCCTGGCCGTCTCGCGCTCAGTCACGCGAGAGCGAAGGGTGCGACGAGCGCATCGTCGGTCTCCTTCAATCCGGCGCCTCCATGCCTGACACGGTCTGCCACCGGCACGCGACGCTTCCCACACACTACCGTCCCCTCGATACGCCGCCCGCACCCCAAGCGCCATCCCCTGCTCGAGCCCCGGGTGTCGGCACTTTGCGCGGGGGGCGAAGGCATTCGGAGTGCATGGTCGATGTATTTGAAGGCGGTGATAGTGACGGTGTGGTGGCACCGGGTCGTCCGCCAGCGAGCAGACCGCGACCGCCGGGCCCTTGTGGCCGGCGGCCTGCCACGCGGCGACCGTCTGGGTCAGCAGATCCAGCGTCGACACCAGGACCCGGCCATTCCGGGCCACGCGCCGGGCGGTGAAAGCGGCCACCATCGTCTTTCCCGAGCCGCACGGCATTACCACCGTCGCGCGCAATCCGGCCGCAGGAATTCGCATTCCCGGCGGAATATCCAGCGCCCGCCCCCCCCGGCCTCTACTGTCTCAATTTGATGATCCCGGAGCTTAAAAGGCGTCGTCTCTATTTCGGCTCTCCCGACAGAAACCGAAACACTGAAGACCGTCGACACCCTCCCCGCACGCTCAATCGGGAGGCCATCGCGATCCCTGAGTCTACACAGGTGCATCCTGCGCAACGTGAAGCTTGATGCGTTGTGATGCACGTCACGCGAACAGCGTCAGCGCTTGTCAGCACTCGGCACTCCGGGCGCACTTGGCGTCCTGAGGAGAGCAGTTGATCGGACAGTCAACCCTTCCTGTCAACCCAACGCCGCACGGAATCCACCCGAACGAGAGACGTGCGGACCGGAGCACGGCTCCGGTCCGCACGTCTCTCGTTCGGTCTCAAATCCCGGCGCCTGCCTGGAATTCCCGTAGTTACACAGCCCACATCATCCCGCGATGCTGTCACCCCCCATTCCCCTGGGCGCGTTTTTCCCGCCGGAGCGGAGCGGAGGCGGGATTCGCGCGAAGCGTGAATCCGACTGCGTCTCGGATTTCCGCGAAGCGGGAATCCGTTGCCCCCCGCGAAGCGGGGGGCTCCGTCCGCGAAGCGGACGGTCTTACAAGCGCGCGCAGCGCGCTTGTACCC
>NZ_SMKI01000424.1 GCF_004348415.1 Streptomyces hainanensis | reverse complement strand
CTCGGGTGGTGGGTGAGGCGGGGGCGTGGTCGGTGTTCGAGGAGAGCGGTGATGTCGCCGCGGCTCGCGCGCGGTTGGACGACCGGGCGGGGGGTGTGGATCCGGAGGAGTTGTACGCGTTGGGCGAGCGGCTTGGCTACCGGGTCGGGGTGACGTTCACGCCCGGGACGACCACCGGCACCCTCGACGCCCTCTACACCGAGGCGGACATGCCGCTGACGCGCGTCTACGAACCCACGGAGGACCCGGCGCGCGACGCGTCACGCTATGCGAACAGCCCGTCCACGGCCCAGGGCCTCTCCTCGCTCGTGGCGGCCTGCCGGTCGTGGTGCGGTGAGCGGTTGCCCGAGTACATGGTGCCGGCGGCTTTCGTGGTGCTCGACCGGCTGCCGTTGACGGTGAACGGGAAGCTGGACCGCAGGGCGTTGCCCGCGCCGGACTTCGGTGCGCGGACCTCCTCGCGTGGTCCGGTGACCGCACGTGAGCGGCTGTTGTGTGGTTTGTTCGCCGAGGTGTTGGGTCTGCCCGAGGTGGGGGTGGAGGACAACTTCTTCCACCTGGGGGGCCATTCGCTGCTCGCCACCCGTCTGGTGAGCCGGATCCGTTCCACACTCGCGGTGGAACTGCCGATCGGGGCGGTCTTCGACGCGCCGTCCGTCGCCGGGCTCGCCGCCCGCATCGAGGAGGCGGGGCACGCGCGGCCCGCGCTGGAACCGGTCGCACGCCCCGAGCGGATGCCGCTGTCCTACGCCCAACGCCGCATGTGGTTCCTCCAGCGCATGGACGGTGCCGGTCTCGCCTACAACATGCCGGGCGCCCTCCGGCTGCGCGGCACCGTCGAACCGGACGCCCTGCGGCGGGCGTTCCACGACGTCGTGGCCCGCCACGAGACCCTGCGGACCGTCTTCCCCGAGGTGGACGGCGACCCCTGCCAGATCGTCCTGGACGTGGAAGCCGCCGCCCCCCGTATCGAGGTCCGGGCGACGAGCCACGACGCGTTGCGCGACACGCTCGTCGAGGAAGCCCGCCGTGCGTTCGACCTGACGGCGGAGGCGCCGCTGCGCGCCACCCTGCACGACCTGGGCGACGACGAGTACGTTCTCCTGCTCGTCGTCCACCACATCGCCGCCGACGGCTGGTCCCTCGTCCCCCTGGCCGAGGACCTCGGCCGGGCCTATGCCGCCCACTGCACCGGACGGGCACCGGACTGGACACCGCTGCCCGTCCAGTACGCCGACTACACCCTCTGGCAGCGGACGCTCCTGGGCGACGAGCACGACGAGGGCAGTCTGATCTCCCGGCAGATGTCCTACTGGACCTCCACGCTCGACGGACTGCCCGAGCAGATCCCGCTCCCCTTCGACCGGCCGAGGCCGGCCGTGGCCTCGGGCCGGGGCGGGGCGGTCGAGCTGCGGCTGGACGCCGAACTGCACCGGCGCGCCGTCGCGTTCGCCCTGGACGCCGGGGTCAGCGTGTTCATGGTGCTCCAGGCGGCACTGGCGGTGACGCTGTCGCGGCTCGGCGCGGGGAAGGACATCCCGATCGGCAGTCCGGTCGCCGGCCGCACGGACGACGCGCTCGACGACCTCGTCGGGTTCTTCGTCAACACCCTCGTGCTGCGGACCGACCTGTCGGGAGACCCGACGTTCCGGGAGTTGGTGACGCGCGTGCGCGACACGGATCTCGCGGCGTTCGCCCACCAGGACGTGCCGTTCGAGCGGCTGGTCGAGATCCTGAACCCCACCAGGTCCCTCTCCCACCACCCGCTCTTCCAGGTGATGCTCGCGCTCCAGAACAACCCGGAGCCCAGGCTGCGCCTGCCCGGCCTCGCGGTCGAGATCGAGCCCATCGATCCGGGCGTGGCGCGCTTCGACCTGACGCTCAGCCTGACCGAGCGCTTCGCCACCGACGACCGCCCGCTCGGCATCGACGGTCCCGTGCTCTTCGCCATGGACGTGTTCGACGAGAGCGGGGTGCGGGCGCTGCTGGAGCGGTACCGGCGCGTCCTGGCGGCCGTCCTCTCCCGCCCCGACCTGTCCGTCGGCGCCGTCGACACCCTGAGCGAGCGTGAGCGCCACCAACTGCTCGTCGACTACAACGACACGGCGCTCCCCGTGGTCGCCGACCGCGTCACCGAGGGCTTCGCGCGGCAGGTGGCGGCCCAGCCCGGCGCGACGGCCGTGGAGTGCGGGGAACAGGCCCTCACCTACGAGGAGTTGGACGCCCGGTCGCACCGGCTGGCGCGGCTGCTGAGCGAGCGGGGCGTGGCATCCGAACGCGTGGTGGCCGTCGCCATGCCCCGGTCGACTGACCTGGTGGTGGCGCTGCTCGCCGTGCTGAAGGCCGGCGGGGCCTACCTGCCGATCGACCCCGGCTATCCGGAGGAGCGCATCGCGTTCATGCTCCGCGACGCCGACCCGGTCTGCCTCCTGACCACCGTCGAGGCGGCCGATCGGCTCCCCGGCGGCTGTGAGGTGCTGGTCCTCGACCGCGGTGACACGGCCGAGTTGGTGGCGAAGCAGCCGCCGACCGCGCCGGAGACGAGCGGGGACGAGCCGGACCCGACCGGTCTCTCGGCCGCCGTGCTGGTGTACACGTCCGGGTCGACGGGGGCGCCCAAGGGGGTCGTGCTCAGCCACCGGAACGTGATGTCGATGGTCTCGGCCGTGCAGGAACGGTTCCCCCTTGAGGGGGCGGACGCGGTGCTGCACAAGTCGTCGCTGGGTTTCGACGCGTCCCTCGAAGAGATCTTCTGGCCGCTGCTGACCGGACACCGGCTCGTGGTGGCCCCGCCCGGCGCGGAGGGCGACCCACGGGCGCTGGCCGAGGTGATGCGCGACCACCGGGTCACCACGCTGGACATCGTCCCCGCCCTGCTGGACGGCCTGGTCGAGGAGCTGGCCGTCCGCGACGTCCCCTCGCTGCGGCGGGTACTGTGCGCCGGGGACGTGCTGGGCCGGGAACTGGTGGCGCGCTTCCAACGGGTCGCCGACCGGGTCGAGTTGGTCAACGCCTACGGGCCCGCGGAGGCCACGGTGAACGCCACGGCGTTCACCACTCCCGAGGCGGACGAGGGCGGGGCGGCGGGCGCCCCGCCGATCGGGCGGCCGACGCCGAACACGCGGGTGTACGTGTTGGACGAGTCGCTGCGGCCCGTGCCCCCCGGCGTGCTCGGCGAGCTGTACGTGGCCGGTGCCGGGCTGGCGCGCGGATACGCCGGCCGCGCCGGGCTCACCGCCGAGCGCTTCGTGGCCGACCCGTTCGGCCCGACAGGTGGGCGGATGTACCGCACCGGCGATCTGGCACGCTGGAACGCCCTCGGCCAGCTGGAGTTCGCCGGGCGCGCCGACCGGCAGGTGAAGCTTCGCGGCGTGCGGGTCGAGCCGGGCGAGATCGAGTCCGTGCTCGCCGCGCACCCCGCCGTGAGCACGGTCGCGGTCGTGCTCCGCGACGACGAGGCCGACGAGAGGCGGCTGGTGGCGTACGCCGTCCCGGCGGATCCCGCGGCCGCGCCCGACCCGGCCGAGCTGCGTGCCCACACGGCCGCCCGCCTGCCCGCCCCGATGGTCCCCGGCGCGTTCGTGGTGCTCGACGCCCTTCCCCTCACGCCGAACGGCAAGCTCGACCAGGCCGCCCTGCCGGCGCCCGGTGCCGTGGTACCCGACCTCTCCCGCGCGCCGGCCTCACCGGTGGAGGAGCTGCTGTGCGCGCTCTTCGCCGAGGTGCTCGGCCAGCCCGAGGTGGGCGTGGACGACGGCTTCTTCGACCTGGGCGGCCACTCGCTCCTGGCCACCCGCCTCATCAACCGCGTCCGCACCGTCCTCGGCGTCGAACTCCCGCTCGCCACCCTGTTCCAGGCACCCTCACCGGCGCAGCTCGCCGCGCGCCTCCCGGGCGCCGGGCAGTCGCGCCCCGTGCTGCTGCCGATGGAGCGGCCCGAGCCGACCCCCGTGTCCTACGCGCAGCGACGCATGTGGTTCCTCCAGCGCATGGACGGCGCCGCGCTCCCGTACAACATGCCCGGCGCGCTGCGGCTCCGGGGCGACCTCGACGTGGACGCGCTGCGCCTCGCGCTGCGCGACGTCATCGCCCGGCACGAGAGCCTGCGCACCGTCTTCCCCGAGCGCGACGGCACGCCGTTCCAGACGATCCTCGACGCGGACGCCGCCAGCCCGGCCATCGAGGCGGTGCCCACCGACCACGCCGAACTGGCCGGGCTGCTCGCGGAGTCGGCCCGCCGCGGCTTCGACCTGACGGCCGAACCTCCCCTGCGCGCCGCCCTGTACGCCCTGGACACCGACGAGCACGTGCTGCTGCTCGTCGTCCACCACATCGCGGGCGACGGCTGGTCGCTCGGGCCCCTGCTCGGCGACCTCGGGCGGGCGTACGCGGCGCGGTGCGCCGGCGGCGCGCCCGGCTGGGCGCCACTGCCGGTGCAGTACGCGGACTACGCCCTGTGGCAACGCGAGCTGCTGGGGGACGAGGCCGACTCCGACAGCCTGGCCGCGCGACAGCTGGCCTACTGGCGCACCGCCCTGGACGGCGTCCCGGAGCGGCTCGACCTGCCGACCGACCGCCCACGCCCCGCGGCCGCCAGCTACCGAGGAGCGCGCGCACCGTACACCGTCGAGCCCGAACTGCACGCGGCGGTACGGGCCCTGGCCGCCGAGACCGGCACCAGCGTGTTCATGGTGCTCCAGGCGGCGCTCGCGGTGACGCTGTCGCGGCTCGGGGCCGGTACCGACGTCCCGATCGGGAGCCCGGTCGCGGGCCGTACCGACGACGCGCTGGACGATCTCGTCGGCTTCTTCGTCAACACCCTCGTGCTGCGGACCGACCTCTCCGGAGACCCGACGTTCCGGGACCTGCTGGCCAGGGTGCGCGAGAGCGACCTCGCCGCCTTCGCCCACCAGGACGTGCCGTTCGAGCGGCTGGTCGAGGTGCTGAACCCGGCCAGGTCGCTCTCCCACCACCCCCTCTTCCAGGTCCTGCTCGCGCTCCAGAACAACGCCGAGGCGCTACCGCGACTGACCGGGCTCCGGGCGGAGATCGAACCCGTCGACACCGGCGTCGCCTCGTTCGACCTGGCGTTCAACCTGACCGAGCGGTTCTCCGACCACGGGGCGCCGGCCGGCGTCGAAGGCCACCTGATCTACGCGCGAGACCTGTTCGACGCACCAACCGCCGCCCTCCTGCTGAGCCGGCTGAGCCAGGTCCTGCGGTCCGTCACCAGCCACCCGGACGCCCGCGTCGGCACCGTCGACCCACTCGGCCCTGACGAGCGGCACCGCCTGCTGGTCGAGTACAACGACACGCTCCGCCCGCTGCCCGACCAGAACGTGACCGAGCTGTTCGAACGGCGCGTCGCCTCGGACCCGGACGCCGTGGCCGTCGAGTCCCACGGCCGGCCGTTCACCTTCCGCGACGTCAACGCCCGGGCCAACCGCCTCGCCCGGATCCTGGTCGACCTGGGCGTCGGCCCCGAGCGCATCGTGGCGCTCGCGCTGCCCAGGTCGGTGGACCTCGTCGTGGCGTCGCTCGCGGTCCTCAAGGCGGGCGGGGCCTACCTCCCCGTCGATCCGGAGTACCCGGACGAGCGCATCGCCGTCATGCTCGCGGACGCCCGTCCCGTGTGTGTGGTCACCGTCGAGGCGATGGCCACCCGGCTCCCCGCCGAGCCGGCGCGGCTGGTCCTCGGCACCCGGGAAACCGAGCGGCTGCTGGCCGACCGGGACCCGGCGGACCCGCGCGACGACGAGCGCGGCGGCCGGCCGGGCCCGCGGGGCGCGGCGTACGTCATCTACACCTCGGGCTCCACGGGCACGCCCAAGGGCGTCCTCGTCACCCACGCCGGAATCCCCAACCTGGCCCGGCACATCGCCGAGACGCTGAACATCGCGGTCGGCGACAGGTTCCTCCAGTTCTCGCCGGCCGGCTTCGACGCCGCCGTCCTGGAGATGTTCAGCGCCCTGCTGGCCGGAGCGACCCTCGTCATCGTGCCGGCCGAGCGGCTCGTCCCCGGGGAGCCGCTCGCGCACACCCTCACCGACCGGCGCATCACGCAGGTGAGCCTGCCTCCGCCCGTCCTCGCCGCGCTGCCGGCCCCCGGCACGTTCCCGAGGAACCTCATCGTCGCCGCGGACGTCTGCTCCGCCGAACTGGTCGAGCGGTGGCGCGGCGGCCGCACGATGGTCAACGGCTACGGGCCCACCGAGTTCACCGTCTGCGTCAGCATGACGGGCCCCCTGCGGGACGACGCCCGCCCGCCGATCGGGCCCCCCATCGAGAACACCAGGGCCTACGTCCTGGACGAGCGGCTGCGCCCCGTGCCGACCGGCGTGGTCGGGGAGCTGTACGCCGCCGGTGCCGGGCTGGCGCGCGGCTACGTCGGGCGCGCCGGGCTGACGGCGGAGCGCTTCCTCGCCGACCCCTTCGGACCGGCCGGCACACGGATGTACCGCACCGGCGACCTGGCCCGGTGGAACGCGGCGGGGGAGTTGGACTTCGTCGGACGCGCGGACCGGCAGATCAAGGTGCGCGGGCTCCGGATCGAGCCCGGCGAGGTGGAGGCCGTGCTGACCACGCACCCGGCCGTGGACACCGCCGTCGTCGTCGCACACCGGGACCCCGAGGGCGGCGACCGCCTCCTCGCCTATGTCGTGCCCGCCGACGCGCAGGCCGCTCGACAGTTCCTGCTCCTCGCGGCCGAGGTCGAACCGGAGCGCGGTCTCCTTGGCCCGGTCCCAGCCGAGGACCGTCAACTCGCCGTCGGACCACCGCGGGGTGCCCCCCTCGGAGGGCAGG
>NZ_SMKI01000423.1 GCF_004348415.1 Streptomyces hainanensis | reverse complement strand
GTTGGGGCGGGGTGGGGGCTCGCCGCCGCGGCCTGCCCGCCGGCCCTTGTAGGCTGGCGCGGTTGCCGATCCCGAGCCCCCATTCCGGAGACCGTGACTACCACCGCCTCGTCCGCACCGCATTCCTCGCACCACCTCTCGCCCGCCTTCCCCGGCCGCGCCCCCTGGGGCACGGCGGGCAAGCTGCGCGCCTGGCAGGAGGGGGCGATGGAGGAGTACCTGCGGCGCCAGCCGCGGGACTTCCTGGCCGTCGCCACCCCCGGCGCCGGCAAGACGACGTTCGCGCTGACCCTGGCCTCCTGGCTGCTGCACCACCACGTCGTCCAGCAGGTGACGGTCGTCGCCCCCACCGAACACCTGAAGACCCAGTGGGCCGAGGCCGCCGCCCGGATAGGCATCCGGCTCGACCCGGAGTACAGCGCCGGCCCCCTGAGCCGGGACTACCACGGCGTCGCCATCACCTACGCCGGCATCGGGGTGCGGCCGATGCTCCACCGCAACCGCTGCGAGCAGCGCAAGACCCTGGTCATCCTGGACGAGATCCACCACGCCGGCGACTCCCGGTCCTGGGGCGAGGCGTGCCTGGAGGCGTTCGAGCCGGCCACCCGGCGGCTGGCGCTCACCGGCACCCCGTTCCGCTCGGACACCAACCCGATCCCGTTCGTCTCCTACGGGGAGGACGCGGACGGCATCCGCCGCTCCGTCGCCGACTACACCTACGGCTACGGCAACGCGCTGGCCGACGGCGTGGTCCGGCCGGTCATCTTCCTCTCCTACAGCGGCAGCATGCGCTGGCGCACCAAGGCCGGGGACGAGATCGCCGCCAAGCTGGGCGAGCCGATGACCAAGGACGCCACCTCCCAGGCGTGGCGCACCGCGCTCGACCCCCGGGGCGAGTGGATGCCGGCGGTGCTCGCCGCCGCCGACCGGCGGCTGACCGAGGTGCGCAGGTCCATCCACGACGCCGGCGGCCTGGTGATCGCCACCGACCAGGAGTCGGCCCGCGCCTACGCCAAGCTGATCCGGGAGATCACCGGCACCTCGGCCACCCTGGTGCTCTCCGACGACTCGGGCGCCTCGGGGCGGATCGAGGAGTTCCGGGGCGGCGAGCAGCGGTGGATGGTCGCCGTCCGGATGGTGTCCGAGGGCGTGGACGTGCCCCGGCTGGCGGTCGGGGTCTACGCCACCACCATCGCCACCCCGCTGTTCTTCGCCCAGGCCGTGGGCCGCTTCGTGCGCTCCCGGCGGCGCGGCGAGACCGCCTCCGTCTTCCTGCCCACCATCCCGACGCTCCTCGGGTTCGCGCACGAGCTGGAACTGGAGCGCGACCATGTGCTGGACAAGCCGAAGAAGGACGCCGAGGAGGACCCGTACGCGGAGGAGGCCGCCCTGCTCGAGGAGGCCGAGCGCGAGCAGAACGAGCCCGACGGCGAGCAGGACCAACTCCCCTTCGAGGCCCTGGAGTCCGAGGCCGTCTTCGACCGGGTCATGTACGACGGCGCCGAGTTCGGCATGCAGGCCCACCCCGGCAGCGAGGAGGAGCAGGACTACCTCGGCATCCCCGGGCTGCTCGAACCGGACCAGGTGCGGCTGCTGCTCCAGAAGCGGCAGTCCCGGCAGATCGCGCACAGCAGGCGCCGCCCCGACGAGGAGGCCGACCTGCTCGAGGTCCCCGCGGAGAACCGGCCGGTGCTCAGCCACAAGGAGATGATGGAGCTGCGCCGCGAGCTGAACTCCCTGGTCGGCGCCTACTCCCACCAGACGGGCAAGCCGCACGGCGTGATCCACACCGAGCTGCGCCGGGTCTGCGGCGGCCCGCCGAGCGCCGAGGCCACGGCGGGGCAGCTGCGGCAGCGGGTGCAGAAGGTCAGGGAGTGGGCCACGCGCATGCGGTGACCGAGACCCCCTCGCCTATCGCTCGGTCATTTCTCCCAGAACAGTCCAAATCCTGTCGTGGTTGCTCGGATTTTGGACGTCCTCTTCCGGTAACCGGTGCTGATCGATAAGTTTCCGGACACGCGCACACTCGGTGGCAGAGTCGCCCCGGTGCGCAGCGGCCAGTGATCCGTCTCACCTGCCATGTCCTGTGATGGCATCCCGTGCGCGCTGCCGAACGGGACGAACGGCACGCACACCGCTGACCCGGAAGGGGGCGCCGTGACCGCGGAGACCTCTCAGACGCTCGACCGAGGACTGCGTGTCCTCAAGCTGCTCGCCGAGTCCGACCACGGGCTGACGGTCACCGAGTTGTCGCGCCAGCTCGGCGTGAACCGGACCGTGGTCTACCGGCTGCTCGCCACCCTGGAACAGCACTCCCTGGTCAGACGGGACGCGGGCGGCCGCGCCCGGGTCGGCGTCGGGGTGCTCGGCCTGGGCCGCCAGGTGCATCCCCTGGTACGGGAGGCCGCGCTGCCGGCCCTGCGCGCGCTCGCCGAGGACGTCGGCGCCACCGCCCACCTGACCGTGGTCGACGGCACGGACGCCCTGACCGTGGCCGTGGTGGAGCCGAGCTGGACCGACTACCACGTGGCCTACCGCACCGGCTTCCGGCATCCACTCGACCGCGGCGCCGCGGGGCGCGCCATCCTCACCGGCCGCTGCAAGGACATCAACGACGAGGACGGATTCGTGCTCACCCGCGGCGAGTTGGAGGCCGGCGGCTCGGGCGCCGCGGCCCCGCTGCCCAGGGACTGCGGCATCGAGGGCAGCGTCGGCGTGGTCATGCTGAGCGAGGCCGTGCCGCCCGAGGTCGGGCCCCGGGTGGTTCGGGCCGCCGAAGAGGTCGCCGCCGTTCTGCGTTAGATTCGCTGCATGCCCGCTGCCCCCGCCGCGCCCCAGGACCCGGTCGCCGTCAAGACGCCGCGCCGCGGCCGCCGCCCGCTGACGCTCGTCCTGTGCGGCGCGCTGGTGGTGGCGCTGTTCGCGGTGGTGGCGATCGTGCCGCTGCCGTTCTCGGTGACCTATCCGGGGTCGACCGCCGACGTCCTCGGCGAGGCGGAAGGGCAGCCGGTGATCACCGTCTCCGGCGCCCCGGTCCGCGAGACCGAGGGCGAGCTGCGGCTCACCACCATCGTGGCCACCGGCCCCGACGCCACGATCCGGCTCTCCGACGTGATCAGCGGCTACTTCGCCGACGACCGCGCCGTCATGCCCCGCAGCTCCGTCTACCCGGTGGGCGACTCGACGCGGGAGATCCGCGAGCACAACGCCCAGCAGATGCGGGAGTCGCAGGACACGGCGGCGGCCGCGGCCCTGTCCTACCTCGGCATGGACGACTCGGA
The DNA here is from genome assembly GCF_004348415.1 of Streptomyces hainanensis. Classification (GTDB taxonomy): domain Bacteria; phylum Actinomycetota; class Actinomycetes; order Streptomycetales; family Streptomycetaceae; genus Streptomyces; species Streptomyces hainanensis. The sequence goes on along the minus strand of NZ_SMKI01000423.1, from coordinate 3,533 downwards.
CGTCTCGGTCGAGCTCAATCTCCCCGACGTCGGCGGCCCGAGCGCCGGCCTGCTCTTCTCGCTCGGCGTCGTCGACCTGCTGGCCGGCGACGGGCGGGGCGGCGACCTCACCGGCGGCCGGGTGATCGCCGGCACCGGCACCATCGAGGCGGACGGCACGGTCGGCCCGGTGGGCGGCGTGCCGCTGAAGACCAGGGCGGCGGCCCGCGACGGCGCCACCGTCTTCCTGGTGCCGCGCGACGAGTGCTCCGACGCCCAGGCCGACCTGCCCGACGGGCTGCGGCTGATCCCGGTCACGACGCTGAGCGGCGCGGTGGACGACCTGCGCGCGCTGGCGGCCGGGGAGTCCGTGCCGAGCTGCTAGGACCTGTCGCGGCCCTGGGCCCACTCCGCGGGCCCGGTGCCGCCGATCTTTCCCCGACTGCCCCAACCGCCCCCGCGAGTGCAGGTCGCGGGGGCGGCTTGTGGGGGGTGGTGTAGGTACAGATTCCCCGGCGCGGCCCTTTCACGCTGATCGGCCGGAAATTGCTGCGGTACACCGTGCGAATCCGGCGGTCGAACGCGGGAAATCCTCATGTCCTGCACACCATGTAGCGGAAATCGGGCCGATTCCGGGTCGGCTTGGTGAAGCGGAGAGGGATTTCTGTACAGTCTGGCCCGCGAGAAGGGGGCCACCGCATGGCAATCGACGAACTCGACGCGCGACTGATCGAACTGCTGGCCAGGGAGCCGCGGATCGGCGTGCTCGAGGCGTCCCGGCGGCTCGGCGTCGCCCGCGGCACGGCCCAGGCCAGGCTGGAGAAACTCCAGACGGCAGGCGTCATCCGGGGGTTCGGCCCGGACGTGGATCCGGCGGCCATCGGCTTCCCGGTCACCGCCTTCGCCACGCTGGAGATCACCCAGGGCCGGGGCGAGGAGGTGCGCCGCCACCTCGGCGGCGTCCCCGAGGTGCTGGAACTGCACACCATCACCGGCCAGGGCGACATGCTCTGCCGCCTGGTGGCCCGCTCCAACGCCGACCTCCAGCGGGTGATCGACCGGGTCGTCGGCTTCCCCGGCATCGTGCGCTCGTCCACCGCGATCGTGATGGAGAACCCCGTGCCGCTGCGGGTGATCCCGCTGGTGCGGCACGCGGCGGCCGGCGGCGCCTGACCCGGCCCCTTCAGGACGCCGCCTCGCCCGGCTCCTCGGCTCTGCCGGGGATCAGCAGGCCTCGTAGTTCGTCCTCCACGTCGCCGGAGTCGCCCTCCGTGCCCGGCGGCACCACCCGCAGGGTCCGCTCGAGCCACGCCGAGAGCGGCACCGCCGGCACGTGCAGCAGCGCCTCGCCGTCGGGTGAGCGCAGCGACAGGCAGATGATGTTCCGGCCGGCCGGCTTGGCCGGCCAGACCCGTACGTCGCCCTCGCCCGAGGGCCGGAAGACCCCCTCCACCAGCAGGTCCCTGGCGAAGGTCCAGTGCACCGGGACGTCGGAGCCCAGGTGGAAGGTGATGTGTACGGCATAGGGATCGTCGGACCGGTACACGAGCCGAGCCGGCACCGGAACGCTGCGCTCAGGCGAGAGCACCAACTGGAGGTCCAACTCCCGCTCGATGATCGTGTGCATGGGATGCGCCCTTCTCTGTGCGGTCCTGCGTGGGGAGAGAGGGGCCGGGCGGTGTTTCATTACGCGACTTCGCGAGATTCGTTCCGGCGGCTTCCGGTGGTGCCCGCGACGGTGCCCGCGACGGTGCCCGCGACGGGCTACGGGCTTACGACGCGCCACCGGCACCCTGACGCGCGGCGTGCCCGGGCGATATTCGATGGACCGCCGGCCGCCCCCCTCGCACAGTGATCCGGTGACCTCGCCAACTCCCGCCTTCCTGCCCGGCCTCCAGCTCTCCCGCCTGCTCTACGAGGAGGCCGTGCGCCCCCTGCTCGACGAACACCTCCCCGGTCTGCCGTACGCCGCCGCCCGGATCGGCCCCGGCTCCGAGGTGCTCGGCTTCGACACCGCCCGCTCGGCCGACCACGAGTGGGGCCCGCGCCTCGAACTGTTCCTGCCCCCCGACGACGCGGCCGAGCACGCCGCCGAGTTGGCGCGGCTGTTCGCCCACCGGCTGCCCAAGGCGGTGCGCGGCTGGCCCACGAACTTCCGCCCCTCCGCCTCGCCCCGCGACCCGGTCGGGCTGATGGCGCCCACCGAGGGGCCCGTCGCCCACCGGGTGACGGTGACCGACGTCGGCTCCTGGCTCGCCGACCGCGGCCTCGCCGCCGAGCCCACCACGACGGACTGGCTCGCCATGCCGTGGCAGCGGCTCGCCGAGACCACCGCGGGCGCCGTGTTCCACGACGGCGTGGGGGAGTTGACCGAGGCCCGGGCACGGCTGGCCTGGTATCCGGACGAGACCTGGCGCTGGCTGCTCGCCTCCCAGTGGCAACGTCTCGCACAGGAGGAGGCGTTCCCGGGGCGCTGTGCCGAGGTGGGGGACCACCTCGGGGCGGCGGTGGTCACCGGCCGGCTGGTCCGCGATCTGATGCGGCTGTGCCTGCTCTACGCGCGCCGCTACCCGCCCTACGCCAAGTGGTTGGGGAGCGCCTTCGCCGGGCTGCCGATCGCCGCCGAGTTGGCGCCCGCGCTGCGCGGCGCGCTCGCGGCCACCGGCGCCGCGCTCCGCGAGCGGCACCTCTGCCATGCCTACGAGCGGGTCGCGGCACTCCACAACGCGTCCGGGTTGACCGCGCCGCTCGATCCGGCCCCGCGGCCCTATCACAGTCGGCCGTTCCTGGTGCTCGACGCGGGCCGGTTCGCGACGGAGTTGGTGGACACGCTCACCGATCCGGCGCTGCGGCGGGCGCCCTTGACCGGTTCCGTCGACCAGTGGGCCGACAACACGGACTTCCTCGGGCACCGAACGGCGGCGCGCGCCGCGATTCACGCGTCGATAGAGCGATACGACACGTGGGAACCGGACGGTGTTCGTTAAGGTCCTTCTCGGACAGACTGGAATGACGCTGGCCGCCTGCGACGTACCATGCTTACCCGCAGTCGCGACCAGAAAGCACGGACGAGGAGATTCGGACCGCATGAGCTCCCCACCCGCGGAAGGCGCCAGCGGCGGCCCGGGGCCCAACTGGTATCCGGACCCGTCCATTCCCGGCTACATCCGGTACTGGAACGGCACCACGTGGGTGCCGGGCAGCAGCCGGCCCGAGCCTCGGGAGGGCGAGCCGGTCCCCACCCCGCCGACCGGTGCCGGGACGGTGCCGCAGGCGCCGACGCCGGCGCAGGCTCCGCCCAAGGACGAGACACAGCCCTTCTTCTTCGACGAGGACCCATCGCCGACCGGGCCGGCCGACTCCGGCCCGCAGGTGGCGCACTCCGGGGACCAGCGGGTCTCCTGGGGCTCCGACGAGGACGTCAGTCCCTCGCCGGCGTCGGCGGCCGGGCGGATCGACCCGCGCGGCCAGTTCCGTCGCACCCCGGCCGAGGGCGCCCCGGCCGCCGAGCCGACGCCCGGTCAGGTGCCGACCCCCGCCGGGACCCCCACGCC
>NZ_SMKI01000422.1 GCF_004348415.1 Streptomyces hainanensis | reverse complement strand
GGGCGGGCGGGGCATCGGCCTGGCCAGCTCGCGGGCGAAGCCGTCCGGGTCGGCGGCCAGCCGCTGCACCTGGGAGGCGGAGAGCGACAGCGGCAGCGGCACCTCGCGCACCGCCGACCTGGCCTGCCGCAGCTCGCCGCCGAGCGCGGCCAGGTCGCGGTCCCAGGAAGCCACGGCCCGTTGCTCCTCCGGAGTGAGCTCGGCCTCCTCCGCCGCCGCCTCGGCCTCGGGTTCCGGGGCCGCGCCGGCGAGCCTGGCCAGCACCGCGTTGGCCGCCTCCCGGCGGCGGGTCAGGGCCACCGGGTCGAGCGGCAGCGGCCAGGCCCGGTCGCGCTCGGGCGCGGCCAGCGCCGGGTTCTCGGCCTCCTCCGGGGGTTCGTCGGCCCAGACCTCGACCTCGCCGTGGTCGGGTCCCGACTCGCAGTGGGCGCGCAGCGCGGTGAGGAAGTCCGAGGGGCCGCGCCGCCTCTTCTGGCTCGGCCCCCACCAGTGTCCGGAGCCGAGGAGCAGGGCGCGGGGCCGGGTGAAGGTGACGTAGCCGAGCCGCAGCTCCTCCAGCCGCAGCTGCTCGGCGACGGCCGCCAGGTACTCCTTGTGGGCCGCCGACGTCCAGTCCTCGACGGCGGGCAGCGTCGCCGCGTCGCCGCGCAGCGGGTGCGGCAGTGTCCTGGCCTGCCGGAGCCAGGAGTCCCGCGACGACCTGGCCGGGAAGACGCCGGCGCACAGCCCGGGCACCACGACCACGTCCCATTCCAGGCCCTTGGCCTTGTGCGCGGTGAGCACCTTCACGGTGTTCTCGCCGCCGGGCAGCGAGCCGTCGAGCCCCTTGTCGTACTGGGCTGCGGCGCGCAGGAAACCGAGGAACGCGGGGAGCGTGGCCTCGCCGTCGACGGCGGTGCCGGCCCGCCCCGCGGCGAAGCCGGCGGCCAGGTCGAGGAAGGCGCTCAGCGTCTCCCGGCGGCGGGCGGCCAGGGCCTGCGGGGAGGCCGACAGCTCCACCTCGAGGCCGGTGACGGCCAGCACCCGGTGCAGCACGTCCATCAGCGGGTCGCCGAGCGCGCGCCGCAACTCCCGGATCTCGGCGGCCAGATGGGCGAAGCGGAGCCGGGCCTCGGTGGAGAACGGCAGCCCGTCGTCCTCGCCGGGGCCCGGCCCGCCGCCGTCCACGAAGGTGTCCAACGCGTCGGCGAGCGAGGTGATCTCGGCCGGGTCGGTGCCCTCGACGGCCGCCGCGAGCGGCTCCCCCTCGCCACCGTCGACCTGGCGCACCAGCAGCCGGGCGCGCCGGCCGAGCAGCGCCAGGTCGCGCGGCCCGATCCGCCAGCGCGGCCCGGTGAGCAGCCGCACCAGGGCGGCGTTGGCCGTCGGGTCGGCCATCACCTGGCAGACGGACACCAGGTCCGCGACCTCCGGCAGGTGCAGCAGCCCGGCCAGGCCCACCACCTCGACCGGCACGTCGCGCTCGACCAGCACCCGCTGGATGTCGGCGAACTCGGCGGCGGTGCGGCACAGCACGGCGATCTCGCCCGGCGGGGTGCCGGTGGCGACCCGGTGCGCGACGGCGTCGGCCAGCCAGGTCAGCTCCTCGGCGTGGGTGGTGTGCAGGGCGCAGCGCACCAGGCCGGCCTGTTCGGCGCCGTCGGCCGGGCGGAGCGGCACGACGGCCGGGTGCCGCTCGCGCAGCGGCGCCGACAGGTCGTTGGCCAGGGTGAGCAGCCGGCCGCCGCTGCGCCGGTTCTCGCTGAGGCTGTACCTGTCGGCCGGGCCGCCGTCGCGCCGCGGGAAGTGGTCGGGGAAGTCGTCGAGGTTGGCGACGGAGGCGCCGCGCCAGCCGTAGATGGCCTGGCAGGGGTCGCCGACGGCGGTGACGGCGTGGCCGGTGCCGCCGCCGAACAGGCCGGCGAGCATGACGCGTTGGGCGACGGACGTGTCCTGGTACTCGTCGAGCAGCACCACGGCGTACTCCTCGCGCAGCAGCCGCCCCACCTCGGGCACCTCGCCGGCCAGGGTGGCGGCGAGCGCGATCTGGTCGCCGAAGTCCAGCAGGTCGCGGGCGCGCTTGCGGGCCCGGTACTCCTCGACGACGCCGAGGAGCTGGCCGCGGCCGAGCGCGGCCTGTGGCACCTGGCGGAGGTCGGCGTTGGTGAGCTCGGCGCGGCCGAGCTCGGCGAGCAGCTCGGCGTCGAAGGCGCGCAGCCGCTCCGGGGTGACCAGGTGCTCGGACAACTCGCCGTCGAGGGCGACGAGGTCGGTGACGAGGGTGGTGAACGACGCGCTCGGCGGCTCGAAGTCGGGGGGTGCCGAGCGCAGCACCTCGGCCGCCAGCTGGAAGCGGCCGGCGTCGGCGAGCAGCCTGGCGGCCGGCTCGATGCCGAGCCGCAGCCCGTGGTCGCGCAGCAACTGGCCGGCGAACGCGTGGTAGGTGGAGATCCGCGGCTCGCCGGCCGGCTCGCCCGACGGGTCCTGGTCCGCCGTGTCGGTGATGCCCGCCCTGGCCAACGCCTTGCGGACCCGCTCGGCCAGCTCGCCGGCCGCCTTGTTGGTGAAGGTGAGGCCGAGCACCCGCTCGGGCGCCACCTGCCCGGTGCCGGTCAGCCACACGACCCGGGCCGCCATCACCGTCGTCTTGCCGGAGCCGGCGCCGGCCACGATCGCCTGCGGCGCCGGCGGCGCGGTGACGCACGCCAACTGCTCCGCGGTGAACGGGATGCCGAGCAGCTCCTTGAGCTCCTCGGGGCGGGTGAGTCGGGCGGGCACCTGGGAAACCCTAACGCCGACCACCGACATCCCCGGGCCGAGCCGGGCCCCCGGGGCCGCGACCTCGGCCGGGGCGGCTCGCCCGGCCAGGGCCCGGCGCCGCTACTCCACCACCTGCCGCCCCTCCGGCCTGGCGCTGCACGCGCCCCGGAAGGCACAGGAGCCGCAGTGCTGTCCGGCGGCCGGCGCGAACCGCTCGTCGAGGACCTTTCCGGCGGCGGTGGCCAGGAGTTCGCCGACCCACTCGCCGTTGGTCGGGTCGAGCGCCTCCTGCCGCTGCACGGTGGGCAGCGCGTCGCCGCCCTCCCGTTTGGGCGCGCCCTGCCGCAGGTGGACGAGTTCGGCGCCGCCGAGTTCGCCGGGGACCGCCTCGCCGTCCCGCACCGCGAGCTGGTAGACGGCGAGCTGCGGGTGCCGCTCGACCTCGGCCCTGGTCGGCTTGGAGCGGCCGGTCTTGAAGTCGACGACGTAGACCCGGCCCTCGGCGTCCCGCTCGACGCGGTCCAACACGCCCCGGATCCGCACCTGGTGTTCGCCGGCCGACAGGACGACCTCGAACTCCTGCTCGCTGGCGGCCGGTTCCCGGCCGTCCCGGCCCTGGAGCACGTGCCAGCGCAGGAAGCGCTCCAGCGCGGCCCGTGCCTCCGCCTGCTCGCGGCGCGACTGCCAGGGCGCCTCGAAGGCGAGACCGTCCCAGACCGTCTCCAACCGCTCCATCAGCACCGCGAGATCGGCCGGGGCGGTGCCGGACGCCACCTCGTCGGCGAGCACGTGCAGCACGTTCCCGAAGCCCTGGGCGGCGGTGGCCGGCGCGTCGGCGTGCACCTCGCGGCCCAGGAACCACTGCAACGAGCAGGTGTTGACCAGCTGGTCGAGGGCGCTGCCGGAGAGCGCCACGGGGCGCTCCGGGTCGCGCAGCGGCGCGGCGGCCCTGGTGGGGGCGCGCAGGCCCCACCAACGCTCCGGGTGGGCGGCGGGCGCCAGCGGGTGTCCCTCGTCGTCCCGCAGCGCCGCCAGGTCGGCGAGCCGCCGGGCGGCGGCCCGGCGCAGCGCCGGCGAGGCCGCCGGGTCGACGGTGGTGGCCCGCAGCTCGGCCACCATGGCGGCGAGGGCCAGCGGCCGGTGCGGCCGGCCGCCGACCTCCCGCGGCTCGGCGCCGAGTTCCCGCAGGAAGCGGGACGGCTGGTCGCCCTCGTCCGCGCCCTGCACCGCGGTCACCACGAGCCGGTCCCTGGCCCGGGTGGCGGCCACGTAGAAGAGCCGCCGCTCCTCGGCCAGCAGCGCTCCCGGGCTCAGCGGGTCGGCGAGCCCGTCCCGGCCGATCCGGTCCGCCTCCAACAGCGAGCCGCGCCGCCGCAGGTCGGGCCAGAGCCCCTCCTGGACGCCCGCGACGACCACCAGCGACCATTCGAGCCCCTTGGCCCGGTGGGCGGTCATCAGCCGCACCGCGTCCGGCCGCACGGCCCGCGCGGCGAGCGTGTCGGCCGCGATGTCGTGGGCGTCGAGCTCTTCGAGGAAGTTGCGGACGCCCCGCCCGCCGAGCCGCTCCTCGGCCCGCGCCGCCGCCTCGAACAGGGCGCAGATGGCGTCCAGGTCACGGTCCGCGTTCCGCCCGCCCGCGCCGCCGCGCCGGGCCGACCGCTCCAGCCTGGCCGGCCAGGAGGTGCCGTCCCACAGCAGCCACAGCGCCTCCTCGGCGCTGCCGCCGCCGGCCAGCAGCTCGCGTGCCTTGCGCAGCAGCAGCCCGAGCCGCTGCGCCGCGCCGGCGTAGGACGGCTCGTGGGTGACCAGCCGTTCCGGCTCGGCCAGCGCCCGCGCTATCAGGTCGTCGGAGGCGGGCGGCACGGCGACGCCGGCGGCCCGCTCCTCGTTGCGCAGCGCCCGCCCGAGCCGGCGCAGGTCGGCGGCGTCCATCCCGCCGAGCGGCGAGGTGAGCAGCGCGAGCGCGGTGTCGGGGGCGAGCACGGTCGGCTCCGGCCCCGGCTCGGCGACGGCGCGCAGCGCGGTGAGCAGCGGCGCGACGGCCGGCTCCTGGCGCAGCGGCAGGTCGTCACCGTCCACCTGGAGGGGCACGCCGGCCGAGGTGAGCGCCCGGCGCACGCCGGGGATGGAGCGGGAACCGGCGCGCACCAGCACGGCCATCTCGCCCCACGGCACGCCGTCCTCCAGGTGGGCGCGGCGCAACAGATCGGCGATGTTGTCGAGTTCGGCGCCGGGCGTCGGGTACGTGAACGCCTCGACGCGGCCGCCCGACCGGTCGGCGGCCAGCGCGCGGTGCCGGCGGACGGCGTCGGCGGGCAGCCTGGCCAGCGGCATCCGCTGGGTGAGCAGCCGCGTCGCGGCCAACAGCGCGGCACCGCTGCGGCGGTTGGTGTCCAGCACGGCGACCGGCGCGGGGGCCCCGGCGCGGGTGGGGAAGGCGTCGGCGAAGCCGAGGACGCCGTTGACGTCGGCGCCGCGGAAGGCGTAGATCGACTGGTCGGGGTCGCCGAACACCACCAGGTCGCGCCCGTCCCCGGCGAGCGCGCGGAGCAGCGCGACCTGCGCCGGGTCGGTGTCCTGGTACTCGTCGACGAAGACCGCGTCGTAGCGGCCGCGGACGGCCGCGGCCACCTCGGGGCGCTCGGCGAGCCGGACCGCGCCGCGCACCAGTTCGGTGTAGTCGAGGACGCCCTGGGCCTCGGTGACGTCCAGGTACTCGGCGAGGAAGTGGGCGGCGGCCGCCCAGTCGTCCCGGCCGGTCTCGCGGGCGAACGAGGCGAGCGTGCCGGGGCCGAGCCCCAGCTCGCGGGAGCGCGCGAGGACGGCGCGGAGCTCGTCGGCGAAGCCGCGGGTGGTGAGGCAGGCGCGCAGTTCGTCCGGCCAGTCGATCCCGCGCCCCCGGCGCTCCGGGTCATGGTGGCCGGCGAGGAGTTCCCGCAGGTAGAGGTCCTGTTCCGGGCCGGAGAGCAGGCGCGGCGGCTCGGCGTAGAGCTCGCGGTCCTGGTGGGCGCGGACGAAGGCGTACGCGAACGAGTGGAATGTGGTCGCCCGCGGGGAACGACCTCCCATACGGGCCGTCATCCGGTCCCGCAGCTCGGCCGCGGCCTTCCGGCTGAAGGTGAGCACCAGGACCCGCTCGGGATCGGTGCCGCCGGCCACGCGCCGGGCGACGGACTCGACCAGCGTGGTCGTCTTGCCCGTGCCGGGGCCGGCCAGCACCAGCAGCGGTCCGCCGGAATGCTCAACCACGGCGCGCTGACTGGCGTCAACAGCAGGGACACGCGCGTCGGCGATCGGGGTGCGTACCAGTCGATACGCTCCCGGAGCGGACGGCGGGCGGTCAGTGGACGGGACGGAGAGGCTCACGTGGCTCACGTGCATCGCGGATTCTCGGTGACGGATGGGGAGACGGTACGCCAGTCGGGCCCCCGGGCGCAGCCCGACCGGTGGTACCGGTGAGTGCGCCGGCCCCGGCCGGCGCCTCAGGGGAGCGGGCGCGGGTCGGCGCCCGCTCCGTCCCAACGGGCCGTGCGCATGTCGAGCCGTGGCGTGCCGTCGGCCTGATGTCGCAGCGGGGTGCCCTCGACGCGGTAGTGCTCGAGCGCGCGCCGCTCGTGCCCGGGCAGCGGTCGGCCGTCGGCGCGGACCACGCGCCACCACGGCACGGCGCCGCCGTAGACCGCCATCACGTGGCCGACCTGGCGCGGTCCGCCCTCGCCGATCCACTCGGCGACGTCCTTGTAGGTGAGTACCCGCCCCGCGGGAATGCCCTCGACCGCGGCGAGCACCCGGTCGGCGTACTCCGGAAGCTGGTGGGTTTCTTGGCCGGCCATGGCGCCCATGGTGCCGTATGTCACGGACCGCGCCCCTCGGCGCGTCTCTCGTGTCACTATCGTCCCAAGGGCAGGGGGGAGAGCTGGTCGACAGCTCCTGCCAGAGGGGACCTTCAGGGAAGCGGCCAGTGATACGGGGCGAGGAAGAGAACGCGAGCGGCTACCCGCGGGGCGCTGACCCGCGCGGGGGCGAGTCGCGCCCGGCCGGGCTGATCGCCAGCCCGCGGGCGACGGCGGCGGGCGGCGGGG
>NZ_SMKI01000421.1 GCF_004348415.1 Streptomyces hainanensis | reverse complement strand
GGGGTGGGGGCGGCAGCTAGGCGCCGCCCGGAGGGCGCCCGCGATCCGGTCCGCACGGGCCGCTCCTACGGGTGAGCCGCTACCGCCGTCCGGGCGATCGGCGGGCCGGGGCTCGGGGCCGTCGGCGCGCGGGTGCCCTAGACGGTCGGGTATGAGACGAGCGCACCCCCGGCGGCCCGGGGCCCGGGGCAGGTGAGCCGATGACCGACGGCGAGACGGGCCGGCGCGGCGCGGCCGCGGGCGGCCGCCGGTGGCGGCCGAGCTGGCCCGGGTGGCCGGCCAGGCACACCGGCGGGCTGCGCGGCCGGCGTCGGCGGCCGCGCCGGCACGGGCTGCGGCGGCTGCTGCCCACCTGGCGGATGGTGTTCGCCGGCGCCACGCTCGGCGTGCTCGGCGGCTCCGGGTCGTTGGCGGCCGCCTATCTGCTGGTGGACATTCCCGAGCCCAAGTCGGCGGCCGCCGCCGAGGCGAACGTCTACCGCTACGCGGACGGTTCGCAGCTCGCGGTGGCCGGCGAGGTGAACCGGGAGAGCGTGTCGCTGTCCGAGGTGCCGAGGACGGTGCGGAACGCGGTACTGGCCGCCGAGGACCGGAACTTCTACCACGACCCGGCCGTCGACGTCACGGCGATGGTGCGGGCGGCCTGGAACATGGTGCGCGGCGGGGACAAGCAGTCCGGATCGACCATCACCCAGCAGTATGTGAAGAACTACTACCTGGACCAGCGGCAGACCGTCAGCCGCAAGGTCAAGGAGCTGATCATCGCGGTGAAGCTCGGGCGCGAGGTCAGCAAGGACGACATCCTGGAGGGCTACCTCAACACCAGCTACTTCGGGCGCAACGCCTACGGCATCCAGGCCGCCGCCCACGCCTACTACGACAAGGACGTCGACGAGCTCGGCACCGCCGAGGGCGCCTACCTGGCCGCGCTGCTCAACGCGCCGAGCGCCTACGACGTCCGGGTCAACCCGGACAACGAGCCGCGCGCGGTGGCCCGTTGGGAGTACGTGCTGGACGGCATGGTCTCCGAGGGGTGGCTCGACGAGCGGCGGCGGGACGGGATGGAGTTCCCCGAGCCGCGCGAGGTCACGCCGGCCGACAGCCTCTCCGGCGAGCGCGGCTACCTGGTGGAGGCGGTGAAGCAGTACCTGGAGGAGGCCGGCGTCGCCGACGAGAGCCAACTGGCCGATGGCGGCTACCGGATCACCACCACGATCGAGCCCGAGCGGCAGCGCGCCCTCACCCGCGCGGTGAACGAGCGGCTGCTCGACGGGCTCGCGGCCGACGAGCCGCCCGACTCGTACGTCCGGGCGGGCGCCACCTCGGTGGACGTGGAGTCCGGCCGGGTGGTCGCGATGTACGGCGGCCGGGACTACACCGAGCAGTACGTCAACAACGCGACCCGGCGCGACTACCAGGCGGCGTCCACGTTCAAGCCGATCGTCTACACGGCGGCGCTGGAACACGAGTCGGAGACCGCGGACGGCGAACGGATCGGCCCCGACACCGAGTACGAGGGTGACAGCGGCCGCGAGGTGATCGGCCGCGGCGGCGAGGGCAGCGGCTGGGCGCCGGAGAACGAGGGCGGCGAGGACTTCGACACGCTCTCCGTCACCGACGCCATGGACCGGTCCGTCAACGCGGTGTTCGCGCAGATGGGCGCCGACGTCGGGCCCAAGCGGGTGCGCGAGACGGCGGTCGGGCTCGGCATCCCCGAGACCACCCCGGGGCTCGACGGCGCCCAGGGCTCGATCTCGCTCGGCACCGCGACCCCCAGCACCCTGGACGTGGCCGAGGCGTACGCGACGCTGGCCGCGCACGGCATGCACCGGGACGCCACGCTGGTCACCGAGGTCACCAGGAACGGCGAGAAGGTCGAACTGCCGGAGCAGCGCGTGGAGCGCGCCGTCTCCCGGGAGGCCGCGGACGGCACCACGGCGGTGCTGGCCGGCGTGGTCCGCGCGGGCACCGGCCGGGCCGCCGCCGAGTCGGGCCGGCAGGCCGCCGGCAAGACGGGCACCGCGGAGGAGGACCGGGCCGCCTGGTTCGCCGGCTACACGCCGGAACTGGCCACCGTGGTCGCGGTGTTCGGGCAGGACCCCGAGTCCGGCGAGCAGCGAAGGCTGTACGGCGCCGCGGGCATGGAGCGGATCAACGGCGGCGGGTTCCCGGCCGAGATCTGGGCGCAGTACACCCGGGAGGCACTGGAGGGCACGCGGGAGCGGCGGTTCGAGCTGGAGGGGAGCGACATCGCGCCGGACGAACCGGCGGACGAACCCTCGTCCGAGGAACGGGACGAGACCGAGGAGCCGGCCGAGTCGGAGGGACCGGCCGAACCTCGGGAGCCGGAACGGACGGGCCCCGCGGAGCCGGGCGGTGGAACCGGCACGCCGGGCGGCGGCGAGTCCCCGGTGGAGACCGAGGGGCCGGCCGGGACGCCGGATCCCGGCGGCGACGGCGGTGGCACGGGCAGCCCGGACGAGGCGCCGGGCCGGTCGCCGGCGGCGATGCTCCCGACGGGCTCCTACCTCGTACGGGTGCCGGTCGTCGGGGTGGTGGGGTTCGGCTAGGTCCTGTCCGGGCGGTCTTCGGGGAGGGCTACAGGTAGAGCCCGGTGGAGTCCTCGGTTCCCTGGAGGCGCTCGGCGGCGACGGCGTGCAGGTCGCGCTCGCGCATCAACAGGTAGGAGACGCCGCGGACCTCGACCTCGGCCCGCTCCTCCGGGTCGTACAGCACCCGGTCGCCCGGCTCCACGGTCCGCACGTTCTGCCCGACGGCGACGACCTCGGCCCAGTCGAGGCGGCGGCCGACCTGGGCCGTCGCGGGGATGACGATGCCGCCGAGGGAACGGCGCTCGCCCTCGGCGGAGTCGGCGCGGACCAGCACCCGGTCGTGCAGCATCCGGATGGGCAGCTTGTCGTGGGACGGCGCGGAAGAACTCACGTGATGACCGTATCTCAGGTCTGTGAAGCCGGAACTACCGGCGTCGGCGGCGGGCGGAGACCACCAGCAGGCCCACCGCGGCGACCGTCAGCAGCGCCACCGGCACCAGGCGGTCGAGCCGTGGGCCGCCGTTCTCCGAGACGACCTGCGAACGCACGCCGGTGACGGTGCGGTTGACGGCTTCGAGGGCCCGTCCGGTGGTGCGGTCCACGCTGGCGGCGGCCCGCGCCCGCACGTCGCCGACGATGGTGCTCGGGTGGACGCGGGTACCGATCTCGTCCAACGCCCTGGCGAGGTTCTCCCGCCGCCGCGCGATGCGCGCCTCGATCTCCGCCGGCGTCGCGGGTGTCCCGGCTGCCTCGCTCACGCTGCCGCCCCTTCCTCATGGTCCGCTTGCTGGGCACAGTGTGTCAGCTCCGCCTGGACCGTGCCTGTCGGTCCCCCCGTTTAGGCTGGGTGGCGTACCAGCTCGCCACCGCGTCCGGCGAGCTCCGAGAAGTTCCGAGGGAGCCGCCATGAGCACGCGTCTGCAGCCGGGAGACCCGGCGCCGGCCTTCACCCTGCCCGACGCCGACGGCCGCCCGGTGTCGCTGGCCGACCACGCGGGCCGCAAGGTCATCGTCTACTTCTACCCCGCGGCCCTCACCCCCGGCTGCACCAAGCAGGCGTGCGACTTCACGGACAACCTGGAGCTGCTCGCCACCGCCGGCTACGACGTGATCGGGGTCTCCCCCGACAAGCCGGAGAAGCTGGCGAAGTTCCGGGAGCGGGAGAACCTTCGGATCACGCTGGTCAGCGACCCTGACAAGGCGGTGCTGACCGCCTATGGTGCCTTCGGCGAGAAGAAGCTGTACGGCAAGACGGTCACCGGCGTCATCCGCTCCACCGTCATCGTGGACGAGGACGGCAAGGTGGATCGGGCCCTCTACAACGTCAAGGCCACCGGCCACGTCGCCAAGATCATCAAGGACCTCGCTCTCTGAGCGCCTCCGAGCACCCCCGAGTACCTCTGAGCACCATCTAAGGAGTCGTCGACGTGGCAGAACGCAAGCCGATCGAGTCGTGGCTGACGGATATGGACGGGGTGCTGATCCACGAGGGCGTCCCGGTGCCCGGCGCGGAGCGGTTCCTCACCCGGCTGAAGGAGTCCGGGCTCCCGTTCCTGGTGCTGACCAACAACTCGATCTACACCCGGCGGGACCTCCAGGCCCGGCTGGCCAGGATGGGCCTCGACGTGCCGGTGGAGGCCATCTGGACCTCGGCGTTGGCCACGGCGCAGTTCCTCGACGACCAGCGGCCGGGCGGCACGGCCTATGTGATCGGCGAGGCCGGGCTGACGACGGCGCTGCACGACGTGGGCTATGTGCTGACCGACGTCGCCCCCGACTACGTGGTGCTCGGCGAGACCAGGACCTACAGCTTCGAGTCGCTGACCAAGGCGATCCGGCTGATCAACGACGGCGCCCGGTTCATCGCCACCAACCCGGACCACACCGGACCCTCCACGGAGGGCGCGCTCCCGGCCACCGGCTCGGTGGCGGCGCTGATCACCAAGGCCACCGGCCGCGACCCGTACTTCGTGGGCAAGCCCAACCCGCTGATGATGCGCACGGGCCTCAACATGATCGGCGCGCACTCGGAGACCAGCGCGATGATCGGCGACCGGATGGACACGGACGTGCTGGCCGGTCTCGAGGCGGGCATGCAGACGTTCCTGGTGCTGACCGGGCTGACGAGGGTGGACGAGATCGACCGCTTCCCGTTCCGCCCCTCGGCCGTGGTGGACTCGATCGCGGATCTCGTCGACCGGATCTGACCGACCGTCCGCGGTCGCCCCCCGTCTGGGCGTGCTGCGGATGCGGCGGAGCGCGTGGCGGGAGACCTTCGTGGTACCGACCCGGAGGTTCCTGCCATGGGCATCGCCACTCCCCTGAAGTTCACCCTGTGTGCGGCCACCGTGACGCTGGCGGCCACCGGGCTCGTCCGCGCGCCGGATCCCGAACCGCCGGCCACCGGCGCCGAGCTGAAGGTGTGGCCGGCCGACGCCCGCCCGGGCGACGAGGTGGAGCTGCGGGTCAGCGGCTGTGGGGCCGGCGCCGCGGAGGCCAGCTCCGAGGGCTTCGTCGCGGAGGCGACGCTCGCGGCGGCGCCCGGCGGCGAGCTCTTCGGCGAGGCCCGGGTCAGATCGACGTTGGAGCCGGGCGGCTACCCGGTCGAGGTGATGTGCGACGGAGCGCCGGTCGCCGGCCGGCTGACCGTCGTCACCGACGGCCAGCCGGCCGGACAGCCGCTGCCGAGCGCCTCCGGCCGACCCGAACCCGGCGAACGGCCGGAACACCCCGAGCGGCCGGAGTCACCGGAGCTTCCGGAACCCGGCGGACAGCACGAGCGGCCCGAGAGCCCCGGCCACGGCGAACGGCCGGAACACCCCGGCCGGCCCAGCGCCCCGGTCGGCGCGGGCGGCGGCGGCACCGCGGGCGAACCGGCCCCGGCCGGCGCCACGACGGGGCCCGCCGGTCTCGCCCTCGCCACCGGCGGACTGCTGGCCGCCGGCGCGGTGTTCGCGGTGCGCCGGCTGCGCCGCGGGGCGAGGTGACGCACGGCGGGAGCCGGCTGTTCCCGGTGCTCACCTGGACGCTGGTGCTGCTCGGCATCTGGCTGTGGGCCAGGGAGGTCACCGACGGCGGGCTGCCGGGCCGCGTGGGACTCCCCTGGGCGACGGCCGACGAGGGCCGGGAGATGCCGCCGGCCGCCCGGCCGCTCTCCGGCTCCGCGCCGCCGCGTTCCGTGGAGATCGAGACGCTCGGCGTCCGGGCCGACATCGTGGAACGCGGCGTGGACGCGGCCGGCGGGGTCGAGCCGCCGCCGATGAGCAGCCCCGACCTCGTCGGCTGGTACGGCGGCGGGCCGACGCCCGGCGCCGCCGGCTCCTCGGTGCTCGTCGGGCACGTGGACACCGAGCGGGAGCCCGCCGTCTTCTACGCGCTGAGCACGCTGGAGCCGGGCGCCGAGGTGCGGGTGGAGCGCGCCGACGGCGCCGTCGCCGAGTTCACGGTGCGCGGCGTGGACGTGGTGGAGCGCGAGGAGTTCGACGCGGAGCGGGTCTACGGCGCGTCGGGCCCCGCCTCGGGCTCCGGCCAGCGGGACGCCGAGCTGCGGCTGATCACCTGCGGCGGCACCTTCGACCGGGAGCGGCAGAGCTACTCGGCGAACGTGGTGGTCTCCGCCTACCTCACCGGGACGACGACGTCGGCATAGCCGCGATCTCGGCGGCCAGGGCCCGGAAGGCCAGGCCGCGGTGGCTGATGGCGTTCTTCTCCGCCGGGCTCAGCTCGGCGCAGGTCCTGGTGTCGCCGTCCGGCTGGAGGATCGGGTCGTAGCCGAAGCCTCCGGCACCGGCCGGGGCGTGCCGCAGGGTGCCGCGCAGTCGGCCCTCGGTCACCCGCTCGGTGCCGTCCGGCAGCACGAGGGCCGCGGCGCAGGCGAAGTGCGCGCCCCGGTGCGGGTCGGAGACGTCGGCGAGTTGGGCGAGGAGCAGTTCCAGGTTGGCCCGGTCGTCGCCGTGCCGGCCGGCCCACCGCGCGGAGAAGATCCCGGGCGCGCCGCCGAGGACGTCGACACAGAGCCCGGAGTCGTCGGCGACGGCGGGCAGCCGGGTCGCCGCCGCGAGGGCACGAGCCTTGAGCAGCGCGTTCTCGGCGAAGGTGACGCCGGTCTCCTTGACGTCCCCGACCTCCGGGAAGGCGTCGGCGCCGACGAGCTCCGCCGTGATGCCGGCGTCCGCGAGGATGCTGCGCAGCTCGGTGACCTTGTGGGCGTTGCGGGTGGCGAGGACGAGACGGTGCATGCCGGCATTATGTCGGCCGGGGGTTCTCCCCCACCCACC
>NZ_SMKI01000420.1 GCF_004348415.1 Streptomyces hainanensis | reverse complement strand
GATGAGCGGAGCGCCGGAGCGTGGTGGACGGCTTGAGCGGAGGTTGTCCGCGGTGGCCGTCGCGGTGGGCTGCGCGCTGTTTCTCGGCGGGTTCGTGCTCGCGGCGTTCCTCTATCAGCCGTACACGGTGCCGACGAACTCGATGTCGCCCGCGGTGACCGCGGGCGACCGGGTGCTTGCCCAGCGGGTCGACGGCACCGACGTGCGGCGCGGGGACGTGGTGGTCTTCCGCGACGCGGCCTGGGGCGATCTGCCGATGATCAAGCGGGTCGTGGGCGTCGGCGGGGACACCGTGACCTGCTGTGACGAGAGCGGCCGGCTGATGGTGAACGGCGAGCCGATCGACGAGCCGTACGTCGACCAGGCGTACGACGCCTTGAGCACCCAGTTCGAGGCCACCGTGCCTGACGGGGAGATCTTCCTGCTCGGCGACCACCGGGTGGACTCGCTCGACTCCCGCGACCAGCTCACCGACTCCGACCCCGGCACGGTGCCGGTGGCGGCGGTGTCCGGGCGGGTGGAGGCCACCGTCTGGCCGTTCGACCGGCTCGGCACGCTGCCCAGGGCCACGGGATTCGCAGGGCTGCCCGGCGGGGTGTCGGGGGCCGGGCCGCTGGGGCCGCTGACGTACGCCATCGTCGTGGGCGCCGTGCTGATCGTCTGCGGAGCCCTCTACGGGCCGGTCGCGGGCCGGCTGGGTCGGGCTCGGGCGGACCGCCGTGGCGTGCCGACGCCGCCGGTGGCGCACAATGAGGGAACGCACGGCTGAAGGGGATCACGCCATGAGTGCCGAGGACCTCGAAAAGTACGAGACCGAGATGGAGCTCAAGCTCTACCGGGAGTACCGGGACGTGGTCGGGCTATTCACGTATGTGATCGAGACCGAGCGGCGTTTCTATCTCACCAACGACTACGAGATGCAGGTGCACTCCGTCCAGGGTGAGGTGTTCTTCGAGGTCTCCATGGCCGACGCCTGGGTGTGGGACATGTACAGGCCGGCCCGCTTCGTCAAGCAGGTGCGGGTACTCACGTTCAAGGACGTGAACATCGAGGAGCTGAACCGGAGCGAGCTCGACCTACCGGAGGACTCGGGCTTCGGCGGCGCGCGGGGCACCTGACGCTCCGGTCTCACCCGTACGGGCGACGGCGTTGTCCACGGATCGCCGGTTGTCCACAGGATCGCGGCCAGAATCCCGCCGGGGGACCGGAGGCGGCAGCCTGAACGCATGACCGTGTTGACCGCGTTGCTCTCCGTGTTCCTCCTCGCCGTGCCCGCCGCGAGTGGGGCCCCCACCGACCAGGTTCCCGGCGACCCGGCCCCCACGGAGGCGGTCGCGGCCGGGGCCGGGGCGGCTGCCGCCTGGCCGGTGCCGGGGCCGGCGGGTGGGCCGCGGCCCGTGGTGGCCGCGCTCTGGGACCCGCCGCCGACGCCCTGGGCGGCCGGGCACCGCGGGGTCGACCTGGCCACCGCGCCGGGCGCCGAGGTCCGGGCGGCGATGCCCGGCACGGTGGCGTTCGCGGGCCAGGTCGCCGGGCGCGGGGTGCTCACCATCGAGCTGGACGACGGGGGCTCGCCGCCACTGCCGATCACGCACGAGCCGGTGCTGGCCGCGGTCGAGGTGGGGGAGCGGGTGGCGGCCGGCCAGGTGGTCGGCGAACTGGCCGCCGGGCCCTTCCACTGCCCCACGGCCTGCCTGCACTGGGGGCTGCTGCGTGGCGAGACCTACCTCGACCCGCTCACGCTGCTACCCGCGCACCTGCTGGGCACCGGGCCCGTCAGGCTGCTCCCCACCGAGGGCGTCCCGCTCCCCGACGGCGGGGGCGACGGTGGTGGTGGTGTGACCGGGGGCGCCGGCGGCGCCGTGCAGGGCCATCCGCACCGCGACCTCGGCGACGCCGGGGTCGGGGCCGCGGCGGACGGCGGCGTCGATCATGCCCTGCAGCAGGCGGGCCACCAGCCGGGGGTCCTCGTGCCCGAGGTCCGCCAGCGCGCCGACCACCAGGTCGACGAGGCCGCCGTGCGCGGCCCTGATCCGCTCCCAGGCCGGGTCCGGTCGGGTGCCGGCCCTGGCCGCCGCGTCGAGCTCGCCCGCCGCGATCGCCATCACGGCCCGGTGCCGCCCGTCGGCCGCCAGCGCCACCTGGTGCCGCACATAGGCGCCGAGCTTGTCGGCCGGGGTGTCGGCCACCGCCATCGCCGCCGCCACCTCCGCCGTCCACAGGGGGAGATCGTCCTCGCAGAGCGCCTCGACCAACTCGGCTCTGGAGCGGAAGTACTCGTACACGGAGGAGCGGGCCAGACCGGTGCGCTCGGCCAGCGCCGGAAAGGTCAGCGCGCGGACCCCGCCCTCGGACAACAGTGACCTGGCGGCGTCGAGGAGGGCGCCGCGCTGGATTCTCCGGTGCTCGGCCACCGTGGCCGCTCGGATCCTGGGCACGCCATCACTGTAGAGCGTCGGCGGCCCGCGGGGCACGGAACCGACGAGGCCCGGGGCTCAGCCGTGCACGTCGGCGAGCTTGGCGCGGAGTTGGAGCACGGACTTGGTGTGGATCTGGCTGACCCGGCTCTCCGTGACCCCCAACACCTCGCCGATCTCGGCCAGCGTGAGCCCCTCGTAGTAGTAGAGCGTGACCACGGTCTTCTCCCGGTCCGGCAGGGTGTTCACCGCGCGGGCCAGCAGCCGGCGGAGCTCCCGGTCCTCCGCGACCTCCACCGGGTCGTCGGCCGCGGTGTCCTCCAGCGTGTCCATCAGGCTGAGCCGGTCGCCGCCCTCGCCGCCCGCGTGCAGCAGCTCCTCCAGGGCCACCACGTTGGCCAGCGACAACTGGCTGAACACGGCGTGCAGTTCCTCCAGGGAGATCTCCATCTCCTCGGCCACCTCGGACTCCGAGGGAGTGCGGCGCAGCGAAGCCTCCAGGGTGGCGTACGCCCGCTCGATCGCCCGCGCCTTCTGCCGCACCGAGCGGGGAATCCAGTCCAGCGCCCGGAGTTCGTCGATCATGGCCCCGCGGATCCGGGTGATCGCGTACGTCTCGAACTTGATGGACCGCCCGGGATCGAACTTCTCGATCGCGTCGATCAGGCCGAACACCCCGGACGACACGAAGTCCGCCTGCTCCACGTTGGGCGGCAGCCCCACGCTGACCCGGCCCGCCACGTACTTGACCAGCGGCGAGTAGTGGAGGATCAGCTGCTCGCGCAGCCGCTCGTCGCCGCTGGTCTTGTACGAACGCCACAGCTCGTCGAGCGCGGTCGGCGCGGTCGGAGCGGCGGCGCCCCCCGTCGCGGCCGGAGCCGCCGGAGCCGCGTGCCGGGGCCCGGAGGAGTGCTGTGGCATGCGTTGTCTTGAGCCGTTCTGCGGGAAATACCTGCGGGAGATAGGTGTACGGGGAAGCGGTTCTGTCGACAGAACCCTGTGAGCGTAGCGTGACTGTCGGGTCGCGTTGCGCATGTGGGCGGTGATCGGCTATGCGCAGATACGTTCCGCTGCCCGCACCGTGGTGTTACGTGCCGCCACATCCCGGTGGATCCCCGCCGTCCGCGTGTCGGCCGCCGGGCCTCGACAACTGCCAGCGTTCGCCAACCCGTTCGACGAAACCCAGACAGCTGAGCTCGCGCAGCCGAGCGAGCGCGCTGGGCTCTCCCGTGCACGCCCGGCGCGCGATCTCCTCCGCGCCCAGCGCGCCCCAGGCGGGCAACGCCTCCAACACCCGACCCGACTCCGGTGCCAGCAACTCCCTCGGCACCGCGGGGCTCACCTCCTCGGGCGGCAACTCACCCATGTCTCCCACCAGTTCGATGACCTCGGCCGCGTCGGACACCAGCACGGCGGCCTCCCGGATGAGCCGGTGCGCGCCCGCCGACAGACTCGACGTGACCGGACCCGGCACCGCCATCAGACGGCGCCCGAGCCGGCTCGCGTGTCGGGCCGTCACCAGCGAGCCGCTGCGCCGCGCCGCCTCCACCACGACCGTGCCCCTGGTCAACGCGGCGATCAGCCGGTTCCGCTCGACGAACCTGGGCCGCGTCGGATGTTCGCCGGGTGGCAGCTCGGCCACCAGCAGACCACCGCCGGCGATCCGGTCGAGCAGTTCCCGGTGCGCGGCCGGATAGCCCACGTCCACCCCGCAGGCGAGCACCGCGACGGTGGTGCCGCCCACCGCCAGCGCGCCGCGATGCGCCGCGCCGTCCACCCCGTAGGCCGCGCCGGAGACCACCGCCCAGCCCCGCTCGGCCAGCGCCCCGGCGAACTCGGTCGCCACGTGCGCCCCGTAGTCGCTGCACGCCCGCGAGCCCACCAGCGCCACCGAGCGCAGCGCCGTGAACCGCAGCGAGCAGGGCCCGCGCACCCACAGCCCCACAGGACCGGCCGCCCCCAGATCGCCCAACTGGCTCGGCCACTCCCGATCTCCCGGGCACAGGAACCGCCCGCCGAGCGCGGCGACCGCCGCCAGATCCCGCCCAGGATCGACCCGCCTGGCGCGCAGCCGAAGCCCCGCCCACCGGTCCCGGCTCGCACCGGGCAGCCGGTCGCCCGCGCGCACCGCGCGCCAGACCTCCTCGGGGCCGAACTCCGCGAGCCAACGCCCCACCTGCTCGTCCCCCGGCTCGGCGAGCCTGGTCAGCGCGGCGCGCGCCAGCCGGCACTCCCCGGTGACGGGCCGTGGGACCGCCGGCGCCACCCGCCCCGCCGTCACGGCAGGCTCCCCGCGACGCCGGCGCCGCGCCGCACCCCGGTGCGCAGCTCGAGCGCCGCGTCCACGTCCTCCGCGGTGGGCCGGTCGTGGCCGGCCAGGTCCGCCACCGTCCACGCGACGCGGAGCACCCTGTCCAGGCCCCTGGCCGTGAGCAGCCCGCGGTCCATGTCCTGCTCGGCCCGGTTCAGCGCACCGGGCGGCGGCGCCCAGCGGGTGCGCAGCTCGTGGCCCGGCACCTCCCCGTTGGTCGCCCAGGGCGCGCCGCCGTACCGCGCGGCCGCCCGCTCCCGGGCCGCCAGCACCCGCTCCGCCACCACCGCGGTGGGTTCGCCGCCGGCCACCGCCACCAGATCGGCCCGGCTCACCGGCTCCACCCGGACGCGCAGGTCGATCCGGTCGAGCAGCGGCCCGGAGAGCCGGGCCCGATAGCGCCGGACGGTGGCCGGCATGCACTCGCACTCGCCGCCCGGCGAGCCGTGGCGCCCGCACGGGCACGGGTTGGCCGCCAGGACCAGCAACACCCTGGCGGGCATCCGCATCATGCCGGCCGCCCTGGCCACCACCACGAATCCGGACTCCAACGGCTGCCGCAGCGCGTCGAGCACCTGGCCGTTCATCTCCGCCGCCTCGTCGAGGAACAGCACCCCGTGGTGGGCGAGCGACATCGCCCCGGGGCGCGGCAGCCCGCTGCCGCCGCCGACCAGCGAGGCCATCGAGGCCGAGTGGTGCGGCGCGCAGTACGGCGGCCGGTCGATCATCGGGCGGCCGGGCGGCAGCGAGCCGCTGACCGAGTGCACGGCGGTGACCTCCAGCGACTCCTGGTGTGTCAGCGGTGGCAGCAGCCCGGGCAGCCGCTCGGCCAGCATCGTCTTGCCCGCGCCCGGCGCGCCCTTGAAGAGGAGGTGGTGCCGCCCGGCGGCCGCCACCTCCAGGGCCCGGCGGGCCAGCCGCTGGCCCGACACGTCGACCAGGTCGGGCACGGCCCGGCCGCCCGCGGCGCAGAAGACCCCGGCGGGCTGGGGATAGCCCCAGCCGGGGCCGAGCGGGACGCGTGCCCGCCCCTCGGGCCCACCCGGGTCGGGCCCGACCGTGCCCGGCTCCTCGGGCACCGGCTCGTCGGCGAGCAGCGCGATCAGCTGGGCCAGGCTGCGCACCCCGAGCACCGACACGTCCGGCACCAGGGCCGCCTCGGCCGCCGCCTGCTCGGGTACCACCACCTGCCGGTAGCCGGCGTCCGCCGCGGTGAGCACCGCGGGCAGCACCCCGCGCACCGGGCGCACCCGCCCGTCGAGCGCGAGCTCGCCGATCATCATCAGGTCCGCGATGGACCGTGGGTCGATCCGCTCGGCCGCCGCCAGCACCGCGCAGGCGACGGCGAGGTCGAATCCGCTGCCGAACTTGGGCACCGCGGCCGGGCTGAGCCCCACGGTCAGCTTCTTCTGGGGCCACTGGGCCCCCGAGTTGATCACCGCGGCCCGCACCCGGTCCCGGCTCTCGCTCAACGACTTGTCGGCCAGGCCGACCAGCGAGAAGGCGGCGACCCCCGGCTCCAGGTCGGCCTGGACCTCGACGACGACTCCCTCCACGCCCACCAGGGCCACCGCGCAGGTGCGGGCGAACGCCATCACGCCACCCCCCGCGCGTGCTGGACCAGCGGCGCGCCGCGCCGCGGGAGCAGGACCCCGATCAGGTCGATCCGCACCCCGCCGGGCGGCGGGGCGCCGAACCTGGCGAGCCAGCGTTCGCTCAGCCACCACTCGGCGAGTTCCCGAAGCCGGTCGGCCTTGCGCGGCGTCACCGCGGCCATCGGGTGCTCGAACTGCGGCAGCCTCCCGAGCCGCCGCGTCTTCACCTCGCAGACCACCACGGTGCCGCCGCCGGCCGACTCCCCGGCCACGATGTCGATCTCCCCGGCGCGGCAGCGCCAGTTGCGCTCCAGCACCGTCAACCCGGAGTCCCGCAGCCGCCGGACGGCCACGTCCTCCCCGAAACGCCCCAGCGCTCCTCGATGATTCATTCCGTGTCACCTCCGTCACCGACTGTGCGCGAGACGGCGAAGAGAAGTGGATCTTGGTGGACAACCCGGTGTATGTGGATAACTTCGTCACTCGTACGAGGGGGCGCGCGTCACTCACCCGCTTCTCCC
>NZ_SMKI01000041.1 GCF_004348415.1 Streptomyces hainanensis | reverse complement strand
TTCCCCGGCCTTCCGGCCCGGCCCCAAGGGGGCGCGCGCCCCTGGCGGTCCGGCCTCCGGCCGGACCGGGGGCGGGCCCCCGAGGGCTTGGCCTCCGGCCGACCGGAGCCGGCGGCAAGCCGGCCTGGCGGCCCTAGCCCCGGCCTCCGGCCGGGCAGCCGGCCCAGGAGGGCATGGGCCGCCGGCAGTTCCGCCTTCGGCCGGGCCAGGCCGGGTCGACGGGGGCTACGGATCCCGGCGGTCCGGACGGGCCGAGGCCGCTGATCGGTCTTCGGCCTCGCCGGGGCAGCCCGGCGAAGCCGGCCGGTCGTGCCCGGCCGGGGTCGGATGTCGGCCAGGGGCCCTTCGGGGCCCCGGTCCCGGGTGGTTCGTCCTCCGGAGGTCGGGCCTCCGGCCAGGCCAGGCCGGGCCAACGGGGGCTACGGACCCTCGCGGTCCGGACGGGCCGATCGGTCTTCGGCCTCGCCGGGCAGCCCGGCGAAGCCGGCCGGTCGTACCGGCCCGGTCTCGCCGGCCCAGCCCGGTAGGGCCAGGCCAACCGGCGAAGCCGGCCGGCCGCCGGCCTCGGTCGGATGTCGGCCAGGGGCCCTTCGGGGCCCCGGCCCCGTCAGGGGCCGTACGCTTGCCGGGGCTCGGCCAACGGCCCCGGTCGCAGGGTCCGGTCGGCCGCCAAGCCGGCCGGTAGTGGGAGAAGTCGCGGTCCCTTCGGGGCCCTGGCCCCGCCGGGGCCTTTCGCTGTCCAAGGAGTGTGCGCCATCACAGCCTCCACCGTTCCGCCCCAGCGTGGCGCGGGGTCCGGCGAGGAGCCGGCCGTCCCGGCCGTCGCGCTGCGCGGCATCACCAAGCGGTTCCCCGGTGTCGTCGCCAACCACGACATCAACATCACCGTCGAACGCGGCACCGTGCACGCCCTGGTCGGGGAGAACGGCGCCGGCAAGTCGACCCTGATGAAGATCCTCTACGGCATGCAGAAGCCGGACGAGGGCACCATCGAGATCGACGGCGAACGCGCCTCCTTCGGCAGCCCGGCCGACGCCATCGCACGCGGCATAGGCATGGTCCACCAGCACTTCATGCTGGCGGACAACCTCACCGTGCTGGAGAACGTCGTCCTCGGTGCCGAGAAGCTGCACGGCATCGGGGCCCGCGCCCGCGCGCGGATCACCGAGCTCTCCGCGTCCTACGGGCTCGGCGTGCGGCCCGACGTCCTCGTGGAGGAGATCGGCGTCGCCGACCGGCAGCGCGTGGAGATCCTCAAGGTGCTGTACCGCGGCGCCCGCACCCTGATCCTGGACGAGCCGACCGCCGTGCTCGTCCCGCAGGAGGTGGACGCGCTCTTCGACAACCTGCGCGAGCTGACCGCCGAGGGCCTGACCGTCATCTTCATCTCGCACAAGCTGGGCGAGGTGCTGTCCGTCGCCGACGACATCACCGTGATCAGGCAGGGCACCACCGTCGGGTCCGTGGTGCCGGCCGAGACCACCCCCAAGCGGCTGGCCGAGCTGATGGTCGGCAGCGAGCTGCCGACCCCGGAGACCCGCGAGTCGACGGTCACCGACCAGCCGGTGCTCACCGTCGAGGGGCTGCGGCTCGCCGGCACCGACTCGGACGGGCTGCCGCGCGAGGTGCTGGGCGACGTCGGCTTCACCATCCACCGCGGCGAGGTCCTCGGCATCGCCGGCGTGGAGGGCAACGGCCAGGCCGAGCTGGTCGAGGCCGTCATGGGCATCCGCCGCCCGGACGCCGGCACCGTCACGCTGGACGGCGTCGACGTCTCCCGGGCCTCCACCAGGACCAGGCGCGAGTCCGGCGTCGGCTACATCCCGGAGGACCGGCACCGGCACGGGCTGCTGCTCGACGCGCCGCTCTGGGAGAACCGGATGCTCGGCCACGTGACCGAGCCGCCCAACGGCCGGCCGCCGTTCCTCACCATCGGCACCGCCCGCCAGGACACCCGGCGGATCGTCGAGGAGTACGACGTCCGCACCCCCGGCATCGAGGTCACCGCCGGCTCGCTGTCCGGCGGCAACCAGCAGAAGCTGATCTTCGGCCGCGAGATGAGCCACCACCCCAAGGTGCTGATCGCGGCCCACCCGACGCGTGGCGTGGACGTCGGTGCCCAGGCCCAGATCTGGGACCAGATCAGGCAGGCGAGACGCGAGGGTCTCGCCGTGCTGCTGATCTCGGCCGACCTGGACGAGCTGATCGGGCTCTCCGACAGCCTGCGCGTGATGTACCGCGGCCGGCTGGTCGCGGACGCCGACCCCGCCACCATCACCCCCGAGGAGCTGGGCACCGCCATGACCGGCGCGGCCACCGGCCACCTGGAGACCCCACCCGACCCGGAAGGCGGTGACGAGGCGTGAGGAACGCGCTGCGGATCGACCGCGAGAAACTCGTGCTCGGCGTCGCCGCCCCGCTGCTGGCGATCGTCACCGCCATCGCCATCACCTCGGCGGTGATGAGCGTCACCGGCCAGAACCCGTTCCGGGCCTACGAGGTGATGCTCGACTTCGGCACCAAGAGCGACAGCCAGGTCTGGATCGTCAACCGGGCCATCCCCTACTACCTGTCAGCGGTCGCCGTCGCCATCGGCTTCCGGATGAACCTGTTCAACATCGGCGTGGACGGCCAGTACCGGGTCGCCGCGTTCTTCGCGGCGGTGGTCGGCGGCGCGCTCAGCCTGCCGGGCGCCCTGCGGATCCCGGTGATCCTCCTCACCGCGATGGCCGTCGGCGCCGTCTGGGCGGGCATCGCCGGCTGGCTGAAGGCCAGCCGGGGGGTCAGCGAGGTCATCACCACGATCATGCTGAACTTCCTCGGCGGCTCGCTGATCGGCTACTTCCTCCAGCAGGGCCGGCTCGCCGAGCTGGACGGGAACATCGTCCACACCACGGACCTCCCGGACTCCAGCATGTTCTTCGAGTTCGAGACCCAGGTCCAGCCGGTCCACGGCACGGTGGTGATCGCCGTGCTGATCGGCATCACCTACTGGTTCGTGCTCAACCGCACCCGCTTCGGCTTCGACCTGCGGGCCGTCGGCATGTCCGAGCCGGCCGCCGAGGCCAGCGGCGTCAGCGTCAAGCGCACCGTGGTGACCGCGATGCTGCTCTCCGGCGCGGTGGCAGGACTGGTCGGCATGCCGACCCTGCTGAACGAGTCGGGCAACTACGGCAACGACTTCCCCGAGGGGCTCGGCTTCACCGGCATAGCCATCGCCCTGCTCGGCCGCAACCACCCGCTCGGCATGGGCTTCGCCGCGCTGCTCTGGGGCTTCCTCGAACGCACCTCCACCCAACTGGAGGCCGAGGACTACGCGCAGGAGATCATCCTCGTGATGCAGGGCGTCATCGTGCTCTCCGTCGTCGTCGCCTACGAACTGGTCCGCCGGTGGGGGATCAGGCGCCAGCAGCGCATGGTGGGCGAGGAACTGGCCGCCGCCCAGGGCGGCGCCTCCGGCTCGTCCGGGGCGACCCGCAAGAACGACTCTGACTCGGCGGAGGTGTCCGCGTGACCACGACCCTCTCCAACCTGGCCGCCAGAGTGCGACCCGCTCACGACCCCGAGGGCGGCGGGGGCCGCCGGCCCCGGCTGACGTCCGCCGGGCTGCTGCTCGTCGTGGCCGGCGCGCTGCTGCTGCTGTCCGTGGTGCGCGCCGTCACCGACGAGCCCAGCATCACCTCCACCCAACAGTGGACCAGCGCCATGACGTTCGCCGTGCCGATCGGCCTGGCCGGCCTGGGCGGCCTGTGGGCCGAACGGTCCGGCGTGGTCAACATCGGCCTCGAGGGCATGATGATGCTCGGCCTGTTCGCCGCCGGCTGGATCGGCTGGCAGCACGGGCCGTGGGCCGCCGTGGCGGCCGGCATCGTGGGCGGCATGCTGGGCGGCCTCGTGCACGCGCTGGCCACCGTCACCTTCGGCGTCGACCACATCGTCTCCGGCGTCGCCATCAACATCCTGGCGCTCGGCGTCGTCCAGTTCCTGGCCAGGCTGTGGTTCGGCGAGAACGAGGCGGCGTCCGCGGCCGGCGGCAACGACAAGCAGTCCCCACAGATGGACCGGCTCGAACCGTTCACCGTGCCAGGGGTCTCCGACGCGCTGGGGAACATCGCCGACCGCCACTGGTTCCTCGTCTCCGACACCGCGGGCATCCTGCGGGCCGCCGTCGCCAACGTG
Organism: Streptomyces hainanensis; assembly: GCF_004348415.1. Taxonomy (GTDB): domain Bacteria; phylum Actinomycetota; class Actinomycetes; order Streptomycetales; family Streptomycetaceae; genus Streptomyces; species Streptomyces hainanensis. Next base: position 21,584 of record NZ_SMKI01000041.1, on the reverse strand, counting down.
TCCTGGCTGACGCTGCTCGCCGTGCTGCTCTTCGTCGGCAGCTACTTCGTGCTGTGGCGCTCCGCGTTCGGCCTGCGGCTCCGCTCCTGCGGCGAGAACCCGCAGGCCACCGAGTCGCTCGGCGTCAACGTGTACCTCTACAAGTACGTGGCGCTCGCCGTCTCCGGCGGCCTGGCCGGCCTCGGTGGCGCCTACCTGGCCGTGCTGATCCGGATGTACCAGGACGGGCAGACCGGTGGCCGCGGCTACCTGGGCCTGGCCACCATGATCTTCGGCAACTGGCGGCCGGGCGGAGTCGCCGCCGGCGCCGGGCTCTTCGGCTTCATGGACGCGCTGCAGACCCGCGAGGCGGCCACCGTGCACGCCATGCTGCTGCTGTTCTCGCTCGGCCTGCTGGTGCTCGCCGTCTGGCAGTTCACCCGGGGCAAGCGCGCGGCGGCGGCCACCAGCGTGGTGCTGGCCGGGCTGTTGTGGCTCTGGTACGCCGCCAGCGACAGCATCCCGCGCGAGCTGATCACCGCCAGCCCCTACCTGGCGACGCTGCTGGTGCTCGCACTGTTCTCGCAACGGCTGCGCACGCCGCGCGCCGTGGGCAAGCCCTATCGCAGGGGCCAGGCGCGGTGACGGAGAATCCCGGGGTGAGCACCCCGACCCCGAATCCGACCCCGAACACCGCTGACGACGGCGTCGACTGGGCGGCGCTGCGCGCGGCGGCCAGGGACGCCATGTCCCGGGCGTACGCCCCCTACTCGGCGTACCCGGTGGGCGCCGCCGCGCTGGTCGCCGAGGACGGGCGCACCGTCAGCGGCTGCAACGTGGAGAACGCCTCGTACGGGCTCGGGCTGTGCGCCGAGTGCGGCCTGGTCTCCGCGCTGCACGCCACGGGCGGCGGCCGGCTGACCCACTTCACCTGCTGCGACGGGCGCGGCGAGATCATCCTGCCGTGTGGCCGCTGTCGGCAGCTGCTGATGGAGCACGGCGGCCCCGAGCTGCTGGTCGACACCCGGGACGGCATCCGGCCGCTGGCCGAACTGCTGCCGGACGCCTGGCAGTTGGAAAGCAACTGAGGAATGTGAGCAGTTGAACGGTATGGACGCCATCAGCGTGATCAGGGCCAAGCGGGACGGCCTGGCGCTGACGCCCGAGCAGATCGACTGGGTGATCGACGCCTACGTGCGGGGCGAGGTGGCCGACGAGCAGATGTCGGCGCTGGCCATGGCGATCTTCCTGAACGGCATGGACCGCGCCGAGATCGCCCGTTGGACGGCGGCGATGATCGCCTCGGGCGAGCGGATGGACTTCTCGAAGCTGCCGCTGCCCACCACCGACAAGCACTCGACGGGCGGCGTCGGCGACAAGATCACCCTGCCGCTCGCCCCGCTGGTGGCGGCCTGTGGGGCGGCCGTGCCGCAGCTGTCCGGGCGTGGGCTCGGGCACAGCGGCGGCACGCTCGACAAGCTGGAGTCGATCCCGGGTTGGCGTGCGTCGTTGTCCAACGACGAGATGCTGGACGTGTTGGGCTCGGCCGGCGCCGTGGTCTGCGCGGCCGGCGAGGGCCTGGCCCCGGCCGACCGCAAGCTGTACGCGCTGCGGGACGTCACGGGCACCGTCGAGTCGATCCCGCTGATCGCCTCGTCGATCATGTCCAAGAAGATCGCCGAGGGCACCGGCGCGCTGGTGCTGGACGTCAAGGTCGGCTCGGGCGCGTTCATGAAGACGTTCGCCGACGCCCGCGAGTTGGCCGAGACGATGGTGGGGCTCGGCACCGACCACGGGGTGCGGACGGTGGCGCTGCTCACCGACATGTCCACGCCGCTGGGGCTGACGGCCGGCAACGCGCTGGAGGTGCGGGAGTCCGTCGAGGTGCTGGCGGGCGGCGGCCCGGCGGACGTGGTGGAGCTGACGCTGGCGCTGGCCAGGGAGATGCTGGACGCGGCCGGGCTGCCGGACGCCGATCCGGCGGCGGCGCTCGCCGACGGCTCGGCGATGGACCGTTGGCGGCGGATGATCGCGGCCCAGGGCGGCGACCCGGACGCGCCGTCGCCGACCGCCCGCGAGACGCACACCGTGGTGGCGTCCCGGTCCGGTGTGCTGACCGGGCTCGACGCCTACGCGGTGGGCGTGGCGGCCTGGCGGCTCGGTGCCGGCCGGGCCCGCAAGGAGGACCCGGTGCAGGCGGCGGCCGGCGTGGAGCTGCACGCCAAGCCGGGGGACCGGGTGACGGCCGGCGCCCCGCTGTTGACCCTGCACACCGACACCCCCGAGCGGTTCGAGCCGGCGCTCGCGGCGCTGGCGGGCGACGAGGCGATCCGGATCGCGCCGTCGGACGCCGCGGAGGGCCTCCCGGGGTCCGGCGGCTCGATCGTGCTCGATCGCGTCGGCTGAGCCACCGCCCGACGTCCGGGCCGAAACGATCAGGTGAACCGACGGACTGACTGTCCGTTATGTCGGAATTTTTGCCATGATCGTCGGCGATGGCTAGTACCCTGAATGACGGACTTGGCGAAAGCCTCGGTGGAACGACACGGCGGGAGGTGACGCTGCGATGCGCAGTGACCCTCCCAGTCATCCCCCGCGCCGCGCCGGCACGCTCAGGTAGCCCCCCACCGTTTGGCGGCGGCTCCTGGGGCGGTCGGCGTGTGCGCGTGCCCCGGATGCCCGTGCTCGCCTTCCGTTTCCTGGGGGTTCCACCGCCATGACCCACCTTCCCGTGCTGCTGGACGAGCAGGACCTCGCCGGCGCCCTGGAGTGGCTGGAGACCCAGCCGCCGTACGCCATCGCGGACGAGATCGCCCGGATGGACGCCGTCCAGTCCGTGATCACCTTCCGGCTGCTCGACAAGGACCGCGCGCTCGAGGTCTTCGAGGAACTCGACCCCGTCGACCAGCAGCAGATCCTGGAGGGGCTGCGCGACCAGGCGTTCCGCGACCTCGTCGAGAACATGGACCCGGACGACCGGGCCCGGATGCTCAAGGAGGCGCCGGCCAAGGTCGCCAAGCGGGTGCTGGCCGGGCTGAGCGCCCACGAGCGGCAGATGACGGCCGCCCTGCTCGGCTACCCGGAGGGCTCGGTCGGCCGCTTCATGACCCCCGAGACGGTCGCCCTCCAACAGGACCTGACGGTCGAACAGGCGCTGGAGGTGGTGCGCCGCCGGGGCGCGCGGGCCGAGACCATCTACACCCTGCCGGTGGTGGACCGGGGGCGCCGCCTCACCGGCATCGTCGAGCTGCGCGAGCTCGTCCTCAGCGAACCGACCGCCATGGTCTCCGAGTTGGTGGTCACCGAGCCGCCGCGCGCCCAGGCCACCGAGCCGGCCGAGTCGGCGGCCCGGCTGATGCGCGAGACCAACGTCCTCGACCTGCCGGTGGTGGACAGCGAGGACCGGCTGGTCGGACTGCTGACCAGCGACGACGCCTTCGAGGTCATCGAGGCGGCCGACACCGAGGACGTGGCGCGGCAGGCCGGCGCCGAGCCGCTGGAGCGGCACTACATGTCGGCCAGCGTCTTCCAGCTCTCCCGCACCAGGATGCTGTGGCTGATGCTGCTGCTGGTCGCGGCGACGCTGACCGTCTCGGTCAACCAGGCGTTCGAGTCCACCCTGGAGTCGGTCACCCAACTCGCGCTCTTCGTCCCGCTGTTGATCGGCACCGGCGGCAACACCGGCGCCCAGGCCGCCACCGCGGCCGTCCGCGCCCTGGCGGTCGGCGAGGTCCGCACCTCCGACCTGCTCCGGGTCATCTGGCGCGAGTGCCGCACCGGCCTGTTGCTCGGCCTGATGCTGGCGGCCGTCGGCTTCGTGGTCGGCGCGGTCTTCGTCGGCGCCGACGTGGCGGCCGTCGTCGCCATCACCCTGATCGTCATCTGCGCCTGGGCCTCCACGGTCGGCGGCACCATGCCCCTGCTGGCCAAGAAGCTCCGCATCGACCCGGCGGTGGTGTCGGCCCCGATGGTGACCACCCTCGTGGACGCCACCGGGCTGGTCATCTACTTCACGACCGCGAAGCTGGTGCTCGGCATCTAGCCGCCTGGGGCTATGCTCTTGCCCCATCATCGGAGCAGATGATGATCACGGGGGCGAACGATCATGGTGCGACCAGCCGACTGGAGTCCCGTCGAGATGGACTCCGACCCGACTCCGGGGAATCCGGAGGAGGTGCGGACGCTGGCAGACCAACTCCAGACGTTCGCCGACGACGTCGGCGAGGCGTTGGGCCAGGTGCGGGGGATGTCCGAGGACCGGGCCGTGATGGACTGGGCCGGGTTGTCGGCGGAGGCGTTCAGGTCGGAGTTCGACGGGGTGCCGGGCAACCTGGAGAAGCTGCGGACCTCGTACGACATGGCGGCCCAGGCCCTCCAGACGTACTGGCCGAAGTTGGAGACCGCCCAGGGCATGGCCGACCGGGCCCTGGACCGGGCCATCGCCGCCCAGGCGGACCTGTCGTCCGCGCAGTCGGCGCTCTCCGACGCGCAGGACTGGGTGTCGCGGGCCGGTGACGAGGCCGATCGCCTGGAGCGCGAGGGCGAGCGCGAGAACGTGGAACCCCCGTCCGAGGCCGAGGTCCGCGCCGCCACGCGCGACGCGTCCGCCGCTGACCGGGCGGCCTCCGACGCCCAGGGCCGGGTGGACTCCGCCGAGGAAGCCCTCTCCGCCGCACGGGAGTTGGCCCGGCAGGCGAAGGAGATGCGGGAGGACGCGGCCGGCGCCTGCGCCTCGGACATCGACGAGGCGTCGGACGCCGGTATCCAAAACCGTCGTTGGTGGGAGGACGCGATCCACTGGGTGTCCGAGAACTGGGACACCATCGTGGAGATCTGCAAGGTCGTCGTCGCGGTGCTGGGCATCGTCGTGATGATCATCGGGGGCCCGCTCGCCCTCATCGTCCTCGCCGCGGCCCTCGTCGTCCTCGCCGACACCCTCTACGACTACGCCAACGGCCGGGCGTCGCTGTGGGACGTGGCCTTCGCCGCGCTCGACTGCATACCCGGCATGCGCGGCCTCACCACCCTCGGCGGCCTGGCACGCGGCATGCGTTCCCTCGCCACCATGGGGCTGCGTGGCATGGGACAGGGGCTGCGGGGCCTGGCCACCCGGGGACGGACGCTGATCGCCGACGGGATGCGGTCCGCCTTCGCCCGCCCGCGCGACATGATCCCCAGCGCCGGCACCGACCCGGTCGACCTGGCCACTGGCCACATGTTCCTGCCGCAGACCGATCTCACCCTGCCCGGGACGCTGCCCTTCGCGTTCACCCGCCGCGCCCAGTCCGGCTACGGCGCGGGCGGCTGGTTCGGGCCCACCTGGTCTTCCACGCTCGACCAGCGCCTCGAAGTCGACGACCAGGGCGTGGTGTTCCTCGCCGAGGACGGCCTGGTCCTGGCCTATCCCCACCCCAAGGTCCCCGAGTTCCCCGTGCTCCCGGAGGTCGGACCGCGCCGGCCGCTCCACCGTCAGGACGGCGGGGGCTACGTCCTCACCGATCCGTTCACCGGCCACGCCCGCCACTTCCGCCGCCCCGACGAGCGCGGCGAGTGCCGCCTGCTCGGCATATCCGACCGCAACGGCAACCGCGTCGACGTCGACTACGACGCCGAGGGCGCCCCGACCGCGATCCGCCACTCCGGTGGCTACCACCTCACGCTCACCACCGAGTCGGGGCGCGTCACCACCCTCGCACTCGGTGAGACGGTCGTCCGACGCTACGGTTACACCGACGGCAACCTCACCGCCGTCACCAACTCCTCGGGTCTTCCCCTCCGGTTCGGCTACGACGCGCGGCTCCGCGTCACCTCGTGGACGGACACCAACGACCGTGCCTACCACTACACCTACGACGACCGGGACCGCTGCGTGGCAGAGGCCGGCGAGGCCGGCCATGTCTCCCTCACCATCGCCTACGAGGGCCGCCACCCCGACTGGCCGGACGCCCGGGTCACGACGCTCACCACCGCGCGGGGCGAGACGACCCGGTATGTCATCGACGACTCCCACCGGGTGGTCGCCGAGCTCGACGGGTGCGGTGGGATCACCCGGTCCGTGTACGACTCCCAGCACCGGTTGACCGCCCGCACCGATCCGCTCGGCCACACCACCCGCTTCGGTCACGACGAGTCGGGCCGGCCCGTCACGGTCGAACACCCGGACGGCGGGACGACGCGGATCGCGTACGACGCGTCGGGCGGCCCGACCCGCGTCAGCCACCAGGACGGGACCGTCTGGAGCCACACCTACGACGCGCGGGGCAACCGCACGGCGGTGAAGGACCCGACCGGCGCCACCACCCGGTACGCGTACCAGGACGGCCGGCTGGCCGCCGTCACGGACCCGCTCGGCGCCACGACCCGGATCCGCACCAACGCCGCCGGCCTGCCGACCGAGATCACCGACCCGCTGGGCAACCGCGTGCTCCGCCGCTACGACGCCTTCGGCCGGATCAGAGAGACCGTCGACCCGCTGAACGCCACGACCAGGTTCTGGTGGACGCCCGACGGCCGACTCGCCCGCCTGCTGGGGCCCGACGGTACCGAAAGCTCCTGGACGTACGACGGCGAGGGCAACTGCGTCCGCCACACGGACGCCAACGGCGCGGTCACGGAGTACGAGTTCAGCCACTTCGACCTGATGACCGCCCGCACCGGCCCCGACGGCGTCCGCTACGAGTTCGAGCACGACGCCTCGCTCCGGCTGACCCTGGTCCGTGACCCGCGGGGCGCCACCTGGGAGTACACCTACGACGCGGCCGGCCGGCTGGTCGCGGAGCGGGACTTCGACGGCCGCCGGGTGACCTACGAGCGTGACGCGGCCGGCCGGATCACGAGCCGGACCAACGCCGCCGGGCAGACCGTGACGTACCGGCGCGACGCGCTGGGCCGGATCACCGAGAAGCGGGCCGACGGCGTGGTCACCCACTACGCGTACGACCCCGCCGGCCGGCCGCTGCACGTCACGGCGCCGGACTGCGACATCCGTTGGGAGCGCGACCGGCGGGGGCGCGCGATCGCCGAGTCGGTGAACGGCCGTACCCTGGCCGTGGAGTACGACCCGGCGGGGCGGCGCAGCGGGCGGACCACGCCCACCGGCGTGCGGGCGGAGTACGCCTACGACGCGGCCGGCCGCCGCACCGCGCTGACCACCTCGGGCCACCACATCACGTTCACCCACGACGCGGCGGGCCGCGAGGTCGCGCGCCGGGTCGGCGACTCGCTGCTGCTGGCCCACGACTGGGACCAGGCGGGACGGCTGACCGACCAACTCGTGTCACTGGACGGCGCGCCGCTGCACCAACGGTCCTACGCCTACCGGCCGGACGGGATCCCGGTGCGCGTCCACGACGCGGCGCGCGGCGGGGTCGACTTCGACGTGGACGGCGCCGGGCGGGTGACCGAGGTGCGGGCCGAGGGGTGGACCGAGTCCTACGCCTACGATCCGGCGGGCAACCAGACGCGCGCCGACTGGCCGACGCGGCGGGGTGGTTCGGACGTTCGGGGCGAACGCGCCTACGACGGCACCCTGTTGACCGGCGCGGGCGCCGTGCGCTACGAGTACGACGCGGCCGGGCGTGTCGCGCTGCGGCGTCGGAACCGGCTCTCCCGCAAGCCGGAGGTGTGGCGTTACGAGTGGAGCGCCGAGGACCGGCTGACGCGCGTCGTCACCCCGGACGGCACGGTCTGGCGCTACCACTATGACCCGTTCGGGCGGCGGCTCGCGAAGCAGCGCCTGGCGGCGGACGGGGCGACCGTCACCGAGGAGACCCGCTACACCTGGGACGGCCCGACGCTCACGGAACAGACCACCACGGGGCCGGAGCTGCCGTACCCGGTCACCCTCACTTGGGACCACGAAGGCCGTCGGCCCGTGGCGCAGACCGAGCGCCTCGGTGACGCGACCGGCCAGGAGGAGATCGACGCCCGCTTCTTCGCGATCGTCACCGACCTGGTGGGCGCGCCGACCGAACTCGTGGACGAGGCGGGGACCGTCGCCTGGCGGGCGCGGAGGACCCTGTGGGGCATCACCTCGTGGCCGGCGAACAGCTCGGCCTACACGCCGCTCCGGTTCCCCGGGCAGTACCACGACCCGGAGACCGGGTTGCACTACAACGTCCTGCGCTACTACGACCCGGAGAGCGCCCGCTACGCGACCCCGGACCCGCTCGGCCTGGCCCCGGCGCCCAACCCCATGGCGTATGTGCCCAACCCCCTGGCGTGGATCGACCCGCTCGGCCTGTCCCCCTATCCGGGCGGGGTGCTGGTGCCGAACAACCGACCGGACGACCTGGGCCTTGAGATGCTGGACATGGAGTTCTCGGGACTGACGCCGCTCACCGCGGGAACCCAGGCCTTCAACGACGCCGTGGGCGCCGGCGGGCGCTTCCTCTGGGCGGTGGACAGCAGCAGCAACCTGCATATCATCCAGGCCATGCCCGGAATCCACCATCCCGTCCTCACGGCGGGCGGTGACGTCTACGGGGCGGGACAGGTCGTCTTCGAGCCGGGCCGTCACCTCGCCGCGCAGATCGACAACATGACCGGCCACTTCACGCCGACGCCGGACATCGCCGAGAACTTCCTCAGCCAGGGCGTGGCCGCGTTCGAGAACGCGGGCGTCCGGGTCCGCTTCGACGGCATCACCGACTACGGCGGGAGGTCACCCGCGTGACGGACATCCGACGGGAGTTCCGCGAACTGCGGGACGCTACCGACGACGCCCGCGGCTCCTGGCTGTGCCGCAGGTTCCCGGACGGCGTGCCGAGCCAGTGGTGGACGGCGATGCTGGAGGCCGCCGAGACCCAGTGCTCCCCCCGGCGGCCGCTGCCGGCCGCCGAGCGGCTGGCCACCTGGGAGTTCGCCGCCCGACTCCTCGACCTCGTGCCGCGGTTCGGCGGGCTGAGCCCCTGCTACGTCGGCTACTGGCGAGTCCGGCTCGCGGCGATCGCGCTGCGCTACTCCCCACCACTCGACGGCCTCCCGCCCGAGTTCACCCCGGACGCCGCCGTGCGCTACACCCTCGACCACCTGCCGCTGACCCGGGAGAAGGCCCTCGACGCGGCCCACCGCGCGCGCCAAGGACGCCTCCACGTCCCCGGCGAGCCGATCACCCCCGGGCAACGCCCCCCCGAGGAGTCGGCGCGGCTCAACGACCTGCGCTGGGTGCTGCCGTCCCTCGACTGGCTGGTCGATCACCTCCGGGACGACGCCCTGCGGCGCGAGACGCGGGCCTGGCTGGACCTGGTGCCGCGGCTCTAGGGCCGTCTTCCGGATCTTCGTGGGGCCGCGTCGCCTGTCGGTGGCGGCTGGCACCATGACGGTAGGTCGTGGCCGGTGTTCGTCGAGCCGCGAGGTGACGGGAGGTCAGATGGGCGCTATCGAGGTCGAGGTGGTCGACGGCGCGTTGGCCGGTCTCTCCGGCACCGTGGTGTCCCGTGCGCAACACCGGGGTGACGGAGCTCGGCGACCTTCCCCGGCTGGTACCCGGCGTCACCTTCCGGGGGCTGGGCGAGACGCCGGCCGCCGAGCCCCAGGCAGGTGACGCCGGGGCCCCACCCGAACCGACTGTGCCCCTGCCGGAGCGTGAAGCCGCCGCGCTGTCGGCCGAGTTCGCGGCCGTCGGGAGCGGCGACCACCGCCGTCGTCGGCGACTGGAGCGTGCGCTGCTGGCCGGCCTGGCTCCCGGCTTCGTGACGGCCCTCCACGACCGGGCTCTCGGCCTCGCGCTGCTCACCACCGAGCGGGGGGAACCAGCCCTCGCCTACCTCTGCTGGGCGCCGGACGACCGGGGCGACGGCGTCACCGTCGAGCCGCCGGGCGGCCTGGAGCGGTTCGCCGATCCAGCGCTCGGCTACCACCTCTCCGTCGTGGTCGGCTCGGCCCCGCGCCACGTCGAACCGACCGCCACGGTGCCGGCGCCGGCGGGCCCCGTTCCCCGGCCCGTCCGCGACCTCTCGGCCGTCCACCACCATCTGGTCGCGCCCCATGACGCCCGCGTCGGCGGCGACCTGAGCTACAACATGCTCGGGTTCTTCTCCGACGACGGCTGGCGCGCGGTGTCCGAACGCCTCGGCTGGCTGCCGCCCGACCGCTTCGTCGTGGGCGTCGGCTCCAGCGACTTCAGCTGTTTCCTGCTCGACCTGGACGTCCTGGACGCCGCCGGCAATCCGACGGTGGTGAACTGGGCCCTCAAGGAGTGGGAGCTCGGCGGGCACCAGCAGTTCTGGGACTGGCTCGACACGACGGGCGCCGGGGAACTCCTCCGTTCCTAGGTCCCGTTCGGGGCCGGCGCTGTGCGGAGGGCGATCGCGCCGTTCTCCGTGCGGACCGTGACGGTGTGGGGGCTGTCCGCGGACTCCGGCACGTCGACGTCGACGTCGCCGTTCTCGGTCGTGGTGGCCACCCGGTAGGTCGCCCGGGGGAGTTCCACGGTCACCGCGCCGTTCTCGGCGGTGGCCGTCACCGCCTCGGGGACGGCGGCGAAGGCCAGGCGGATCGTGCCGTTCTCCGTCGTGGCCCGGACATCGGCGGCGACGGCGTCGGCGACGGTGATCGCGCCGTTGTCCGAGGTGATCTCCAACGGCGCGGTGAAGCCGGTGGCGGTGATCGCGCCGCTGCCGCCGGCCACCGTCACCGCCGTGCCGCGCGGCACGCGTATCTCGTAGCGGACGTCGCACCAGCCGATCAGTCCGCAGTCGGTGGTCAGGCTCAGCGTGCCGGTGTCGTCCGACAGGTCCCAGTGCGCCTCGGGGCGGTCGCCGAGCAGGGTTCGGCCGGAGAGCCGGCGGACCACCTCCACCTCGTCGACGTCGGCCGGCCGGACGTCGAGGGCGCCCTCCCCGGCGGCGATCGTGAGGCGGTCGCCGACCGGGCCGAAGTCGCGCCGCTCCGTCGTGGCCTCCGTGGTGGTGACCACGGCGAGGGTGCCGATCGCGGCCGCGGCGGCCAGGGTCAGCGCGCCGACGAGGGCGAGGGGGCGCGGGGTCATGGGGAGCCTCCGGATCCGGATTTGGATACTTAAGGTATTCGATACCAAGGGTATGCTGCGGGTCGCGGTCACCACCAACCGGAAGGACCACCGCCCGATGTCCCGTTTCCTCCACTCGCTCGGCCGGCTCGCCTTCCGGCGACGCGGGCGCTTCGTCGCCGGCTGGCTGCTGCTCCTGGCACTCACCGGCGGGGCGTTCGCGGCCGTCGGAGCGAGCCTCGACAGCGAGGCGACCATCCCCGGATCCGAATCGCAGGCCGGCATCGACCTGTTGGAGCGCACCCTCCCCTCGGCGACCGGGGTGACGGCGCAGTTGGTCTTCCAGGCGCCCGAGGGGGAGGCCGTCGCCGACCCGCCCCACCGCGAGGCGATCGAGCGCGCCGTGCGGGAGGCGGGCGAGGCGCCGCAGGTCGAGCGGGCCGTCGACCCGTTCGCCTCCGGCACCGTGTCGGAGGACGGCCGCACCGCGCTCGCCCAGGTGCTCTACCCGATCAAGCGCGACGCGCTGGAGGACTCCAGCGTCACGGCCCTGGAGGACATCGCCGCGCGGGCCGCCGGATCCGGCCTCCGGGCCGAGGTCGGCGGCAGCGTCTACAGCACGGCCGGCGTCGAGGTCGGCATCGGCGAGGTCATCGGTCTCGCGGTCGCCGTCGTCGTGCTGCTGACGACCTTCGGCTCGCTGCTCGCCGCCGGGCTGCCGCTGCTGACCGCGCTGATCGGGCTGGTCGTCGGGCTGCTCTCGCTGATGCTGGTCTCCAACGCCGCCACCGTCTCCTCGACGGCCCCCACGCTGGCCCTGATGATCGGCCTCGCGGTGGGCATCGACTACGCGCTGCTGATCCTGTCCCGGCACCGCGGCCAACTGGCCGCCGGCATGGCGGTCGAGGAGTCGGCGGCCCGCGCCACCGCGACCGCCGGCGCGGCCGTCGTCTTCGCCGGTCTCACCGTGATCATCGCGCTCGCCGGGCTCACCGTCGTCGGCATCCCGTTCCTGACCGTGATGGGACTCGCCGCCGCCTGGACGGTGCTGCTCGCGGTGGCCGTCGCCGTCACCCTGCTGCCGGCGCTGTTCGGCCTGGCCGGGGAGCGGCTGCGGCCCAGGCCGGGGTCGCGGGCCGCCCGGCGCGCCACCGCCGCCGACTCCCGTGGCGCCGGCCGGCGTTGGACCGCCCTGGCGATCAGGCGACCGCTGGTCACCGTGGTCGCGGTGACCGCCGCGCTGCTCGCCGTCGCGCTGCCCGCGCTCCGCCTCGAACTCGGCATGCCGGACAACGGCACCGCCGCCCCCGAGACCACCCAACGCAGGGCGTACGACCTGATATCCGACGCGTTCGGCCCCGGCAACAACGGCCGACTGCTGGTGCTGGTGCGGACCGCGGAGGGCGCGGACCCGGTGGCGGCGGCCACGACGGTCGCGGCCGGGCTCGACCAGCCGGGCATCGCGGCCGTGAGCGAGCCGCAGCCCGCCGACGACGGCCGCACGGCCATCGTCACCGTCGTCCCCGAGGACGGGCCGCGCGACGAGCCCACCAAGCGGCTGGTCCGCGACATCCGGGCGGCCGTGCCGGCGCTCGCCGCCGCGGTCGGCGCCGAGGTGCTGGTCACCGGGTCGACGGCCGCCGCCATCGACCTGTCCGACCGGCTCTCCGACGCCCTGCTGCCGTTCGCGGCCGTCGTGGTCGGCCTCGCGCTGGTGCTGCTCCTGCTGGTGTTCCGGTCGATCGTGGTGCCGCTCAAGGCCGCCGCCGGGTTCCTGCTGTCGATCGGGGCGGCGCTCGGCGCGGTGGTCGCGGTCTTCCAGTGGGGCTGGCTGGCCGACCTGTTCGGGGTGGCGACCGCCGGGCCGGTGTTCAGCTTCACGCCGATCCTGCTGATCGCCGTCCTGTTCGGGCTCGCGATGGACTACGAGGTCTTCCTGGTCTCCCGGATGCGGGAGGAGTTCGTGCGCACCGGTCACCCCCGGGAGGCCGTGGTCGCCGGCGCCGGGCACGCCTCACGGGTGGTCACCGCGGCGGCGCTGATCATGTTCGCGGTGTTCGCGAGCTTCGTCACCGTGGAGGACCTCAGCCTGAAGCCGATCGCCCTCGGCCTGGCCGTCGGCATCGCCATCGACGCCTTCCTGGTGCGGATGACCCTGGTCCCGGCCGTCCTGGCCCTGACCGGCCGCGCCGCCTGGTGGCTGCCCCGCTGGCTCGACCGCGTCCTCCCCGACCTCGACGTCGAGGGCGCGCGGCTCGACCGAGCGGACGACCAGCGCTGAGACGTCCGTGCCTGGCGGTCTCAACTGTTCTCGGCGGCGCCGAACTCGGGTGCGCGAGGCGGGCTGTCGTGTAGAGCGAGCAGGGACCAGACTCTCGTGGTCTGTCGCGTCGGCTGGGTGCTCCTCATACGATGAGCACCTCGACAAGGAGCACAGTGGATCTCATAGCACCGGTACCGTCGCGGAGGCTTGGGCCGTACGCGTTGACCGATGACGGGATCGCGGCGCTGCTGGCACGCTACGAGTTCCATGATTCCGGCATCCGCCGGGTGATCGTTGACCAGGACTTCGGATGGAAACCGCGGGGGCGGGCCGTGAGGCTGGTGATCGACGCCCGGGTGGTGGACGAGGCCCTGCGATGGGAGCCCGTGTGCCTGGACCTGGTCGATGTGAAGCGATTTCGGATCGACGAGAGCCAGGGGGCTCCCGCGGGGGTGCTCTATGATCCCCCGCGGTTCACCCGGTTCAACGGGCTGATGCAGGTCGATCTGTGCGCTGAACGCTTCGGCCGCCTTCGTCCCACCAGCGGGGAGGAGGTCTTCGAGGGTTCGGAGTGGGTCTTCGAGGCGGTCGGGGGCACGTGGAGCGTCCTGGAGTCGTGGAGTGTGTGACAACCCTCGGACGGCTGTTCCGCAGAGCGAACGAGAATGAGACTCTTGTGGTCTGTCATGAGGAACTCGACGGCCTTCTCCTGGAGTTCGGGATCGCGGGAGCGCAGGTAGCCATCGGTGCCGAAGTGCAGCCACTTCGTGTACCCGTTGTATGCCTCGGCCTTGTTCGTCGCCCTGGTGATCTGCTCCCGTAGCCGTGGGTCCGACAGGTAGCGGATTCGAGTGGCATTCCTGTGAGGATCGGGCGTTCGGCTGGCCGACGCTGGAGCTCTCCCAGCCGTTCCACCCCAGGGGCCACGGCGATCCCTGTACCCACCTGTTGCAGCTCTCCGGTGTGAAGTGGCGGCTATTGCTTGTATCTCCTCCGCCCATCCACAAAGGCCGTCCGCAGGCGCTCGTTCCATCGCGCGATTAGAGTGGGAGGGGCGAGTGCGTCGTGTGAGATGAGGGGATGGCGTGATGGCGAAGGTCCTTTTTATCGTGAGCGGGGCGACGTATTGGGGACTCAAGGACGGCACCAGGCATGCCACCGGATACTGGGCCGAAGAGTTCGCGATGCCGTACCGGAAAATCACGGAAGCCGGCCACGAGGTCGTGGTGGGAACACCCGGCGGCGTGATTCCGAACGTCGACATGATGAGCCTGCGCCCCTCCATGGCGGGCGGCGAGGACCGGGCCCTCGAACTGGAGAACATCATCCGTTCCGCGGAGGTGATGCGGCGGCCCCTCAAGCTGTCGGATGTCCGTCTCGAAGACTACGACGCCGTCTACCTACCCGGCGGCCACGGTCCGATGGCAGACCTGGCGTGGGACGCCGACGCCGGTCGACTGCTGACGGCGCAGCTCGCCTCGGGTAATCCCCTCTTCATCGTGTGCCACGGCCCCTCCGCGATGCTGGCCACCAGGATCCACGGTGAGTCACCTTTCAAGGGATATCGGGTCACGTGTTTCACCAACGAGGAGGAAGAAGGCGTCGGACTGGCATCTCGGGTGACATGGCTGCTGGAGACCGATCTACAGGAGAAGGTCGGTGTCGAATTCAGTCGTGGCCCGGTCTGGGAGCCGTACCTGGTGGAAGACCGCAATCTCGTTACCGGCCAGAACCCCGCTTCGGCCGCGGTGCTGGCCGACCGGCTCCTGGGAATTCTGAAGTGAATCGGTGGTGGATGACTCGGTGCGGCTGAGAAAGAGCCGCAGGCACCGAAGCCGCGAACAACCTGCGGCAGAACCTCGCTCGCCCGCGTCATCCCCGCGCGGCGTGGCCGCCCTCACGTCGCAGGTAGCGAGGTGCGTGGCTCGACCGAGCGGATGACCGGCGCTGAGATGCCCGGATTTGGTAGTCTCATTTCTGGTACTACCAAAAATGGGCGCCTCCGCTCGCTGCGGGGCCTGAACGTCTTGAGGGGTCGCCTGGTGGATGCGTCGGGCTTCGTCGGTCGGCAGCGCGAACTGGCGGCGCTGAACGGAATGTTGAAGCGGGTCACGGCGGGTGGCCGGGCCGGGCGCCCCGGGCGGGCTGCCCTGATCCGAGGCCGGCGCCGGGTGGGCAAGTCGCGGCTGGTGGAGGAGTTCATCGAGCGCGCCGGTCTACCGAGCCTCTTCTTCACCGCGTCCGCGCTGCCCAGCGCGGACGCGGATCTGGCGATGTTCACCGAAGCCCTGGCCGCCTCCGACCTGCCGGGCGCGGCGCTCGCGGCCGGCCCGCTCGGCAGCTGGGACGCGGCGCTCCGGCTGCTGTCCGTCGCCGTGCCGCAGGACAGCCCGTCGATCGTGGTGCTCGACGAGATGCCCTACCTGATCAGGAACGACACCGGCTTCGAGGGGACCCTCCAGAAGATCTTCGACCGCGAGCTGTCCCGCCGGCCGGTGCTCCTGCTCTGCGTCGGCTCCGACCTCGCGATGATGGAGCGCCTCAACGACTACGACCGGCCCTTCCACCAGCGGGGCACGGAGCTCGTCGTCCCTCCCCTCAATCCGGCCGACGTGGCCGAGCTGCTCGACCTGCCGGCCGCCGAGGCGTTCGACGCCTATCTGGTGACGGGCGGACTGCCTCTGGTGCTGGAGGAGTTCGAGGCCGGCGCCACCGTGTTCGACTACCTGGAAGGCGTGGTGGCGGATTCCGTCTCGGCCTCCCTGGTGAGCGGCGAACGGTCGCTCGCCGCCGAGTTCCCGGCCGAGGCGCAGGCCAGGGCGGTGCTGGGGGCGATCGGCTCGGGTGAGCGCACCCATGCGCTGATCGGCAGGGCCGCCGGCGGACTGGCGCCCACCAGTCTGGGCCGTTCGCTGCGCCTGCTGACGGACAAGCGGGTGGTGGAGGCGGCCAGCCCGCTCTCCACCCGCCCCTCGCGGGAGACGCGCTACGCGGTGGCCGACCCGCACCTCCGCTTCTGGCTGGCCTTCCTCGGTCCCGGCCTGCCGGACATCGAGCGGGGCCGGGGCGATCTGGTGCTCGACCGCGTCCGCCGGTCGTGGACCGCCTGGCGCGGCCGGGCGATCGAACCGGTGGTGCGGGAGGCGCTGCTCCGGATGCGCACGGGGGGCCTACCCGAGGGCTCCGGCGCGATCGGCGGGTACTGGACCCGCACCAACGACCCCGAGATCGACGTGGTGGCCGCCGACCGGGGCCCCGTCGCCAAGCGCGTCACGGCCGTCGGCTCGATCAAGTGGCTGGAGCGGAAGCCGTTCGACGCCCGCGACCTCTCCCGCCTCATCCTGCACCGCGGCCGACTCCCGGGCGCCGACGAGAACACCCCGCTGCTCGCCGTCTCCCGCTCCGGCGTCACGTCCGACGTCGGCGCGGGCGTCCAGGTCGTGGGCCCGGAGGAACTGCTGGCGGCCTGGCGGCCGTAGGTCTTCCGCCTCGAAGGGGAGGCGCCGTGCCCACCACGGGCGGGGGCCGGCGGCCGTCGTCCGCGTCAAACCCGGGGTTGACGCGCCGCAGAACCTGCCGCTGTGTACTGGTCCCGCAGCAGAGACGAACACCACGACGGCGTCGACGGCTGCGCCGGCGGCATGACAGGAGGCGAGACCAGATGACCAGCCGCATAGGTGCCGTGTTCCGGCGCCTCCTGGCCCCTCGGCCCGCCGACAGCCCGTGTCTCGACTGGATCGGCGATACCAACAGCGCGCACACCCCGGGCCCGGGCGGTGTGTGCCTCCGCTGCGGCAACCCCACCGCACCGGCCGCCGCCGCTCCTGACGGCCCGGTTCTGTTCGCCGCGGGCGTCGGCCTCCCGGAGCAGGGCGCTGAGGTCCGGACGCGGCTCGGTCGGCGCGGCTGTGCGGAGTGTGGCCAGCAGGCGCCGGGCCGCCGGGACGCGGCAGGTGCCGAGCCAGACCAACTGGGCCGACCACTCGGCCGGACGGGAGTCGGTCCGCTTACCAGGAGGGGGACGACGTCGGCCGTCACACCGAGGAAAAGGACGAGGTGGTGGCTTACCCGAAGGGCTACGCTCACCTTCGGGCGTTGGCGCTCCCGCCAGGCCAGTCGCTCGACATGATTCGATCCGTCGCGGAAGGCACCTACCGTGGAGCACGCGTTCCGAGTGGAACTCGGCGTCGCCGGTTGGCGGAAGAGCAGCTTCAGCGACACGGGGGGTGGCTCGTGCGTCGAGGTGGGGGACGGGGTTCCCGTCCTGGTCTTCCCGGGTGGGGCCTGGGCCGCGGTCGTGAGGACCGCGTGAACCGGCGGCGGCGGAAGAAGGCCGAGGGGCGGCTGGTGGTGGCCGCCATGGTCGGTGAGCCGGCCGTGGTGGCGCGGCTGTTGCGGGCCGGGGTGAGTCCGGAGGCGAGCGACGTCGACGGGATGACGGCGCTGTACGCCGCCGCCGTGCACGGCGACGCCCACTCCGTGCGGCTGCTGTTGCGGGCCGGCGCGGCGCCGGACCGGGAGAGTGCCGGGGTGGGGTCGGAGGGCACTCCGCTGTGCGCGGCCGCGTGTTGGGGGCACGAGGACGCGGTGCGGGAGCTGTTGGCGTTCGGAGCGGGGCCCGAGGTGCGGGAGGACGCGGGAACCGGGCTCACGCCGCTGGAGTGGGCGCGCGGTGGGCCGCATCCGGGGACCGAGGCGCTGCTGCTGGCCGCGACCCAGGGTTGATACCGCCGGTACTCGATACCCTGGGTGCATGACGGAAGAGACTCCGCAGGGTCCCATCCCGCGCGTCCCCCGCGACGAGGTGCGTCGGCGGCTGCTCGCCGCGGCCGCCCGGGTGTTCGCCGAACGCGGCTACGCCGACAGCAGGTTGGCGGACATCGCGCGCGCCGCCGGCTTCACCAAGGGCGCCGTCTACTCGAACTTCGGCAGCAAACAGGAGCTGTTCGGCGCCATCCTCGGCGAGGGCTCGGCGGACGAACTGGCCGCCGTGCGGGCCGGCGTCGGCGAGAACGACGGCCCGGCCGAGGCCGTCGAGCACGCCGCCGGCCTGGTGGCCGGGCGGATCGTCGCGGCGGACGAACGAGGCCAGCTCGGGCTTGAGTTCGCCGCGCAGGCGGCGCGGGACGAGGGCATCAGGGCGATCCTGGTGCCGTTGCGGCGCGCCCAACGGGAGGCGGCCGCCGGCTCGTTCGCCGAGGTCGCGGAGCGCACCGGGGCCCGGCCCCGGGTCAGCCCCGAGGTGGCCGCGCTCATCCTGCACTGCCTGTCCAACGGGCTTTCCAACGAGCACCTGGTAGACCCGGAGTCGGTGGGGCCCGAGCAGGTGCGGGAGGCGCTGACCACCGTGCTCGGGCTGCTGGTGCGACCATGACCAGGTGAAACGTACTCTCTTCAGCTCAGGATCCGTGCTCGACGTCGTCTCCGGTGAGGTCAGGGGAGCCGACGTGGTGGTGGAGGGCGACCGGATCGTGGCCGTCGGCCGGGGGCTCGACGGCGACGAGGCGGTCGACTGCGCGGGCTCGCTGCTGGTGCCCGGGTTCATCGACTGCCACACGCACGTCGCCCTGAGCCAGACCATGAAGGACTCCTTCGGCCTGGCGCGTTCGGTGCGGCCGCTGTCCGCCGTGCCGGTGCTGCGGACCCTGCTCGGGCTCGGGATCACCACCGTGCGGGACGCCTGGGGCGCCGACGCCGGGATCCGGGTCGCGGTGGAGCGCGGCTGGATCGAGGGGCCGCGGATCCTGGTCTCGCTGCGCCAGGTGTGCACCACGGGCGGCATCGGCGACCACTGGTCGATACGCGCCGGCGACCTCGACTTCTTCGGGGACCCGGCGATGCCCGAACCGGTCTTCGACGGGCCGGTGGACGCCCGGGCGGTGGTGCGGCGGATGGTGCGGGCCGGCGCCGACTGGATCAAGGTGACGGCCAGCGGCTCCATGTCCCGCGGGGTCGGGGTGCACGACGTGCAGCTGACGCCCGGGGAGATGGCCGCCCTGGTGGACGAGGCCACCCGGCAGGGCGGGCGGGGCGTGATGGTGCACGCGCACGGCGCCCGGGCGGCGGAGCTGGCGGCCCGCTCCGGGGCGCGCTCCGTCGAGCACGGCATGTTCCTCGACGAGGCGGCCGTGGGCGCGATGGCCGAGGCCGGCACCTGGCTGGTGCCGACCCTCTCCGTCTCGCAGAGCGCCTCGGACCAGGTGCCGGCGGAGGCCGCCGAGGCCCACCGGCGCTCCGTGCGGCTGGCGATCGCCGCCGGGGTGCCGATCGCGATGGGCACCGACAACCCGGTGCGGCCGCACGCCGAGGCGCTGCGCGAGCTGGAGCACCTGTCCGCGGCGGGCCTCGGCCATGCGGGGGCGCTGCGCGCCGCCACGATCGACGCGGCCCGGCTGCTCCGACTCGCCGACGACCGGGGGGAGATCGCCGACGGCAAGCGGGCCGACCTGGTGCTGCTCTCCGGCATCGGCCTCGACCCGGCGACCCTGGAGTCCAGGATCGCCGGCGTCTGGCGCGACGGGCGCCGGGTGGCGGGCGGCTGAGCCCGGGTTCCGGCCGCCTCGCCGCCTCGTCGTCTCGACCTCAGAGACCGATGTCGCGGTTCCTGAGGTCGCTCAGGGACTCCCGACGGACCTGCAGCCGGGAACGCCCCTCGGCCACCGCGACGACCGGTGGCCGGCCGACGAGGTTGTAACTGGCCGCCATCGAGAGGTGGTAGGCCCCGGCGACGGGCATGGCCAGCAGGTCGCCGGGGTGGACGTCCGCCGGCAGCGGGGCGTCCCTGACCAGCACGTCGCCGGCCTCGCAGTGCCGGCCGACGACGGTCGTGGCCCGGCGCTCCGCCGTGGATCCGCGGCCCACCAACCTCGGCTCGTACCGCACCCCGTACAGCGCGGGCCGAGGGTTGTCGCTCATCCCGCCGTCGACGGCGACGAACGTGTGGGCGGTGGCGCGCTTCACCGAGAGCACCCGGTAGAGCACCACGCCGGCCGGGCCGATGACGGCGCGGCCAGGTTCGACGGCCAGCCGGGGCACGGGCAGCCCGGTGGCGGCGCAGCTCTCCGCCAGCTCGGCGCGCACCCGGCGGCCCAGCTCGGGCACGTCGAGGGCGGTGTCCCCGGTGCGGTAGGCCACGCCGTGGCCGCCGCCGATGTTCAGCTCGGGCAGCACCGCACCGTACTGGTCGCGCAGCCGGGCCAGCAGGCCCACGGTGCGCCGGACGGCCGTCAGATACGGCTTGACGTCGGTGATCTGGGAGCCCAGGTGCCAGTGGAGGCCGACGAGTTCGAGGTTCGGCTGGGCGAGGACGCGGCCGATGACGTGCTGGGCGGAGCCGTCCACGAGGGACAGCCCGAAGTGCTGCTCCTCGGTGCCGGTCCGCACCTTCTCGTGGCCGCCGGCGGTGATCCCCGGCACGATCCGGACCAGGACCTTCTGGCGGTCACCGGCCGATACCCGGCTGGCCAGCCGGGCGACCTCCGCGCCGTTGTCGATGACGATCCGGCCGACGCCGAGCCGCAGCGCGGCCCGCAGGTCCTCCGGGCTCTTGGCGTTGCCGTGCAGCAGCATCCGCTCCGGCGGGAAGCCGGACACGACGGCCAGCTCCAACTCGCCGGCGGAGCAGACGTCCAGCCCGAGGCCCTCCTGGCGCAGCCAGTGGGCGACGCCCCGGCACAGGTACGCCTTGGCCGCGTAGTAGACGTCGGCGTCGGGGAACGCCTCCCGGTAGGCGCGGGCGCGGTGGCGGACCTCGCCCTCGTCGAGCACGTAGGTGGGGGTGCCGTGGTGGCGGGCGAGTTCGGCGAGGGACACCCCGCCGAGCAGGACGTCGCCGTCGGTGGCGGGGCGGGCGGACCGCGGCCAGACGGCGAGGTCACCGCGTGTTTCGTGGGTGATCATGACGGTGCTCCCTACGCGGCCAGGAGCGTGCCGCGCGCGGGGCGCCCGGCGTACTGGTCGGGCCCGGCGCCGGCGACGAGCGGTGGATCGATGGTTAGGGTGTGCACGCCGAGCGGCGCGACGAGGGCGCGCAGCGCGGGTTCGGAGAGCCGGACGCACCGCTGCCACGGGCCGAGGGCGGCGACCAGACCGCGCTCGCTGGTGAACCCCACGGCGGTGCGTTCGCCCCGAGGGGTGCGGAAGAGGCGAGCGGTCACGCCGCTCACCGGACCCGGCCGGACGGGAACGAGGTAAAGCCCGGCCGGGACACGATCGGATGGGTCGTCCGCGTTCATCGCGGCTACCTGCCTTTCTGGAGACTGCCCGCCCGACGCTATGCCCGCATACGCCCCGATGGCGGGGGTCGAGACGCGTTCCTGACGGTGTGGGGGCCAGCCTTGACGAACCCCTCACTTCGGACCGGTCGGGGTGGTG
>NZ_SMKI01000419.1 GCF_004348415.1 Streptomyces hainanensis | reverse complement strand
GGTGTCGACCTCGCGGGCCCGGAACAGCGCGGTCACCACCGCGAAGCCCACGGCCATCTCCACCGCCATCGCCGTCACCACCAGCACCAGCAGCACCTGGCCCTCGGCCGCCGCCGGCGCCACGAAGTGCCAGACCCCGGCCGCGGCCAGCGCCACGCCGCCCAGCATCAACTCCAGACCCATCATCAGCATCACCACGGACCGCTGGGTGAGCGCCCCGAAGAGCCCGACGCCGAACAGCGCCGCCGCCACCAGCAGGACCGCCTCCAGGCTCACCCGACCTCCCCGCCCCGCCGCGCCGCCTCCCGCGCGCCGGCCGGCGGCCGGTCGTACCGCCCGTGGCGGGTGGCCAGCACCACCACGGCGACGATGGTGGCGAACAGCACCATGCCGAGCACCGTCATGGTGAGCATCTGCGGCCCCATCAGGGACAGGCCGAGCGCCCGGGTCGGATCGGCCGGCGCCCGGCCGGCGCGTTCCGGCCAGGGCGCGAGCAGCGCCCCGGCGGCCAGCAGCCCGAAGACACCGGCGCAGATCGCCGCCGCGCCACGGGTGTTGTGCCGCATCGACATCGGCGAGAGGCCGCTCGGCGACATCATGAACATGATCATGAAGACGGCCATCAGGGCCATCTCCAGGGTCATCATCAGCACGATCACCACGCCCAGGTAGTCGAGGCCGAGCAGCACCACCTCGCCCCCGACCGCCGACAGCGCCGCCAGCAGCGCGTAGGTGGCCCTCGCCATCGAGGCGCACCCGAAGACCAGCCCGCCCGCGCCGACCGCCACCGCGGCCAGCACCCAGAACAGCAGGTCGCCGAGCACGTCAGCGGCCCAGCACCACGACGGCGACCACCAGCGCCTGGGCCACCGCCAGCGGCGTCACCACCGTCCAGGCCACCGCGGCGAACCGGTCCATCCGCACCGCGGGCAGCCGGCGCCGCAGCCAGAGCAGCGCGGCGAGCACCGCCGCGGTCTTCACCAGCGTCCAGCACCAGGCGGGCAGCAGCGGACCGTGCCCGCCGCCCAGGAACAACGGCACCGCCATCCCGGCCGCCACCACGAGCAGCAGCCACCGCCCGCCGAGGAACGACAGCCGGTCCGCGCCGCCCAGTTCGCCGGCCGCCCCGCCGGCCACGTCCCGCCCGACCGGCCGGTCGAACGGGCCCCAGAACGCCATCGCCGCCGCGCTCAGCAGATGGACGGCGAACGCCACCGGCATCCAGGTCACGAACCACAGCCCGCGTTGCGCCTCCACCACCGCGCCGACCCGCAGACTGCCCGCGCCGAGCGCGGCCGTGGTCAGGGCCAGCATGTGCGGGACCTCGTAGGCCAGCCCCTGCGCCAGGAACCGGTAGCCGCCGATCAGCGACAGCGCCGAGTTCGGACCCCAGCCGGCCAGCCAGACCGCCGGCCACGCCAGCGCGGCCATCGCGTTGAACCACACCACGCCGACCGCCAGATCGCTCACCGACCGGAAGCCGAGCGGCAGCACCACGGCCCCGGACACGGCGGCCAGCGGCAGCAGCACCGCGCCCAGCGTGGCGAGCGGCGCGTCGGCGGCCACGGTCCGGCGCCGCCGGCGCGCCAACTCGCGCAGCGGCGCCACCCCGTGCCCGGCGGGGGCGGCGGCCAGCGCGGTGGCCGCGGCGGCCACCGCGAGCACCGGAGGCAGCGCCAGCGCCCACCACAGCGGGGCCGCCTCAGCCATGCGCCGCCGCCCGGGACAGCTCGTCGAGATCCGGGTCGAGGCTGGCCACGACGAGCCTGGCCGCCCCGAACTCGCTGCCCTCGACCAGCCGGGGCAGCACGTCGAGCAGCGCCGCCGACGGCGGCCGCCCGCCGCCGAGCCGGCCCCGTGGGCCGACCCGCTCGCCGGCCCCCAGCAGGCCGGGCGCCGTGAGCAGGCCGGCGGACCGCTCGATCTCCGCCAGCCAGCACCGGAACCGGTCGTAGGCGTCCCCGCCGGCCGCCAGCGCCGGGCCCGTCACCCCGGCGCGGCGGGCGAGCGCCGTCGGCAACCGGCCCAGCCCGCGCAGCATCCAACGTGCCGTCAGGGAGCGCTCGCCGCGCCGCACCAGGGACCGCGCCCCGCGCCGCACCGCGGCCGGGTCCGCGCCGGTCAGCAGCCCGTCCCGCAGCCGGTGCGCCGAGCCGGCGAGCGCCGCCCACCCCGCGACGCCGAGCAGCCGTCCCACGCTGTCCAGATGGGCCGCGCACAACCGCCGCGCGGCCGCCGCCCGTGCGACGGGCTCGCCCCTGGCCGCCCGCAGCCACGGCTCGTCCCAGAACGGCGGCCCGCCGGCCGCCGGGGCGGGCGACGGCGGGTCCATGGTGGCCGAGACCACCACGTCGCCCTGGAGGGCGAGGCGCAGCACCAGGCCGGCCGGCCAGTCGAGCAGCACCGGGCCGAGCGGCAGCCGCAGCACGTCGAGCCGCAGTCCGTCCCGGTCGTCGCCGCGCTCGGCCAGCGGCAGATGATCTGATACCGGGCCGGCCACCACCGGGCCGGCCACCACCGGGCCGCCGGGACCCGGCCCGCCGTGGCGACCGGAGGGGCGCGCGGGACGCGCCGCCGCGCCCCCGGCGGCGCGCAGCAGGTCGCGCCCGGCCGACAGCGCCCGCGCCGCGTGCTCGGGCTCGGCCACCGAGACCCGGGCGCGCGGCCCCGGCAGCCGGTCGTACAGCTCGTCCCACCAGCCGGCGGCGCCGGGGGCCGGGCGGCCCGCCACCACCAACAGGTCGGCCGCCGCGGGACCCTCGACCAGCGGCCACCCGGCGGCCCGCACCGCGCGTTCCACCGCGAGCCGGCTCGGCGTGCCGCCCGGCACCGCGGCGAGCAGCACCGCGGGCCGCGCCACCGCCCGCCGCCGCAGGGCCGCCCTCACGCCCACCGGAACGCCCCCTCACGCCAGGCGTAGCCGACCCCGGCCAGCAGGATCCCCAGGAAGACGAACATCTCGACGACCGCCGCCGCGCCGACCTCCGCCACCACGACGGCCCACGGGTACATGAAGAGCATCTCCATGTCGAAGGCCAGGAAGACCATGGCCACCGCGTACCACCGGACATGGAACCGGGAGGCGGCGTGTTCGGCCGGCGCGAGGCCGCCGGCGAACGCGCCCGCCGGAGCCGGCTCGGCGGGGCCGGCCAGCCAGCGGCCGGCCGCGTACAGCAAGGCCACCCCGGCGAGCGCCACGCCGAG
The DNA here is from genome assembly GCF_004348415.1 of Streptomyces hainanensis. Taxonomy (GTDB): domain Bacteria; phylum Actinomycetota; class Actinomycetes; order Streptomycetales; family Streptomycetaceae; genus Streptomyces; species Streptomyces hainanensis. The sequence goes on along the minus strand of NZ_SMKI01000419.1, from coordinate 3,672 downwards.
CACCACGAACACCGGCTGCCATTCGCTCATGCCACCGATCGTGCGTCGCCCGGCGGGCCGCCGCATCCCGGCCGGGGGAGACGGGGGAAGCCCGCCGGGGGCCGGGACGCCGGCTCAGTGGTCGCCGTGGTCACCCCGGTGGTGGTCGAAGACCAGCACCTCCGGCGGGACCACCGTGAACGCCCGCATCATCCCCATGTCCTCGTGCTCCAGCAGGTGGCAGTGGTACATGAACCGGCCCTGCGCGCCCTCGTAGGGGCCCAGCACCCGCACCATCTGGTTCCTGGGCACCCGGATGACGTCCTTCCAGCCCCGCTCGTTCGGCTCCACAGGGACGGCCGCCCCCGGCGAGGTGTCGAACACCACCGGGGTGCGGGTGCCACCGAGCCTCGGGTCGAAGCCCGCCGTGAGGTACGGGTCACGGCCCATCAGCTGGAACGCCGTCAGGTGGATGTGCATCGGATGGGTGGGCCCGTTCAGGTTGAGGAAGGACCACTGCTCGTAGTCTCCGTGCTCCACCTTGAAGTTGAGCGTGTCGTCGTACCGCCTGGCGACCCGGCGGTACGTCCTGGTGGTGCCCTCGGCGCCGGTGACCTGGATGATCCCGTCCGACGGGATCTCCACCGACGCCGCGTCGACCTCCGCCATCTCCCAGATCTCGGGGTGGCCGCCGCCGCCCACGGTGCCGGGCGGGGTCAGCACGACCAGCCGGTGCTCGTGCGGGATGTCGTGCGTCAGCTCGCGGAAGGACCCCGAGACGACCTCGGGCAGGGTGAAGCGGTCGCGCACCGGGCGGCTGCCCACCCGGAACTCCATCACCTGCGGGAACGGCACGTTGTTCGCCGGGTCGGGCTCGCCCGGCACGCCGTCCTCCACGTTGACCAGACGCAGCCGCCGGCCGTGCAGCGCCGAGAAGTCGATCAGCAGGTCCATCCGCTCGGCCGGGGCGACGGTGAGCCGCTCCAGCGGGCCCTCGAAGTCCACCGGCACCGGCGCGGGCAGCAGCCCGGCGTCCGTGCCGATCTGCTTCACCGCGCCCCGCACCAACCGCCCCTCCTCGTCGATCAGGGCCAGGTTGAAGATCCGGGCGTTCGCCGCGTTGAGCAGCCGGAACCGGTACCAGCGCGGCTCCACCGCGAGGTGCGGCCACACCACCCCGTTGACCAGCGTGTAGGGGCCGCTGAACGGCAGGGTGACCGGCTGGTCCGTCTCGGGGTTCGGGGTGGGCAGCCGCTGCACCTTGTGCAGCTGCTCGCCGGTGGGCCGGCCCTCCGCGTCCACCACGAAGTTGCGGTCGGAGAGCACCAGCGGGATCTCGTACCGGCCGGCGGGCAGCCGCAGCGCGGCCTCCTCGTCGTCCCGGACCAGATACATGCCGGCCAGCCCCGCGAAGACGTTCCAGCGGGTGATGTGCATGGCGTGGTCGTGGTACCAGAGCGTGCCGGAACGCTGGTCGTTCGGGTACTCGGAGAGCTGCGCGTCGCCGTGCGAGACCGCGTTCTCCGTCCAGCCGTCGTTGCCGCCGCCGGTCACCGCGCCGTGCAGGTGGGTGACGGACCAGCCGGGCAGGTCGGCGACCTCCTTGACCTCCTCGAAGCCCTCACCCGCGCCGGGCACCGCCGTGGACGGCACCGACACCTCGCCCTGCCGCACGGTGAGCGGCGCGATTCCGGCCAGCACCGGGAACTCGCCGGTCAGCCGGTTGGCCCAGGCCACCCGGATGCGCTGCCCGCGCCGCACCTCGAAGGTCGGCCCCGGGTAGTGGCCGTCGTACGCCCAGACCAGGGTGGGTGCCATCTGCGAGTGCATGCGCACCCAGGCCGCCTCGAGCTCGACGGTCACCGCCTCGCCCTGGCCGCCGCGCCCCGGCCGCAGCACCGGCGGCACCCGCAGCGGGTCCAGAAACGGAGTCAGCCCCCCGAGCCGCTCCGCGTCGCTCCCGATTCCGCTCCCGGTTCCGTTGTCGCTCGGGTCGTTGTTCGTGTGGTCGGTCGTGTGCTGGTCGTTCACGTGATAGCCCCCCCGGGCTCCCCCAAGCCGCCGGCCGGTCGAGGCCGGCGGCGCTGACGTTTCTGAGCCCATCATGCGGCGCTCTCCCACCGATAACGGGCGTTTACCGGCCATCTCATCCGCACACGCCATGAACGCTGGCAACACCCTCACCTCGTGCCAAGAGGGGCGATCGGGCGGCGCGACATGGCCGAAAATGACGGGTGATCAGGGGAGCGGGCGGGGGAGCGCGACGTCAGCCGCGCGCCGTGGCGCCACCCGGGCCGGCCGCCCGCCCGTTGATCTCGTCGATCGCCTGCTGGGCCTGCTCGCGCGGCGAGCGCCCGGAGAGCTGCGACACCGAGGCGGTGGTCCCCGGCTGCCGCTGAGCCGCCGCCGCGGCCTGCGCCTGCGCCTGGGTCTGGACCGGCGTCTGGACCGGCGCCTGGGCCTGGACCGGTGCCTGGGCCGGACCCGTCGCCGGCCTGGCGTGGGCCGCGGCCCGGGTCCGAAGCCGGTGGGCGGCCGCCTCGTCCAGGCTCACCGGCCGCTGCGCCTGCGCGGCCAGCCGGCTCGCCTCGGCACCGAGCGAGGCCACGTCCTCCCAGCTCAGCCGCACCACCAGCCGCAACTCGGCCTCGCCGCCTGCCAGCGCCTGGATGGGAAGGGAGGTGCTGACGGAGTCACTCACGACTGGTCCTCTCGGTCACGGGCTCGCCGGCCGCTGATCGGTTCACCGGATGACACGAGACGCCGTCCCGTTCCGTTCAACGCGCCGTTCGATCCGCCACCCCCCTCGCCGGCCGGCCGTGTTCCGGCGGCCCTTATCAGACGAGGTATGAGGATTCCTTGCACCGCCCTTGCGCCGGATGCAAGATGCGAGGGAGTCGCCCGTGCGAACGGCCGGCTGACACCGGGGGGTTGAGGGATGACGGTGGAGTTGTCGGTGCTGGGCGACATGCGGGCCCACATCGGCGGACGTCCGGTGGACCTCGGCCACGCCCGCCGCCAGTGCGTGCTCGTCGCCCTGCTCGCCGACGCCAACGGGGTGGTCCCGGTGGAGCGCCTCGCCGACCGGGTGTGGGGCGAGCGCCCACCGGAGCGGGCCAGGGAGACGCTCTACAGCTACCTCTCCCGGCTCAGGTCCGCCTTCGCGCCGGCCAGGGAGCGGTTACGCATCGAGCGACGCCCCGGCGGCTACCTGCTGGCCCTCGACCCCTCGGCCGGCATCGTCGACCTGCACCGGTTCCGCTCCCTCGTCGAACAGGCCAGGGAACAGCCGGGCGACGAGCGGGCGGTCGTCCCGCTGGAGCGCGCGCTCGCGCTCTGGCGCGGCGAGCCGTTCGCCTCGCTGGAGTCGCCGTGGCTGAACGACCTGCGCGGGGCCCTGCTCCAGGAGCGGCTGGCCGCCGAACTGGACCGCAACGACCTGCGGCTGCGCCACGACCGCCACCCCGGCCTGCTCGGCGAACTGACGGTCGGCGCGGAGCGGAACCCGCTCAACGAACGCCTCGCCGGCCAGCTCATGCTGGCGCTCTGCCACGAGGGCCGCTCCGCCGAGGCGCTGCGCCACTACGAGCACTTCAGGCGCGAGCTCGCCAGCGAGCTCGGCGCCGACCCGGGCGCCGAACTCCAGCGGCTGCACCTGCGGATACTCGACGGCGATCCCACCCTCGGCAGGCC
>NZ_SMKI01000418.1 GCF_004348415.1 Streptomyces hainanensis | reverse complement strand
CNCGCGCCAGCGACGTCTTCGTCGCGGTGGGCAGCAGCCTCCAGGTGCAACCCGCCGCCTCGCTCGCCGGCCTCGCGGCCGAACACGGCGCTCGCCTGATCATCGTCAACGCTGGCCTTCAACGCCAGCCACAACTCCATCCGCACGTCCGGATCGTCCAACGACCGGTCAAGGATCTCCTCGACCCTCCGCATGCGATACCGCAGCGTGTGCCGATGCACCCCCAGGTCCGCCGCGGCCGCGTCCCACTGGCCGTGGCGGGCCAGCCAGGCCCGCAGTGAGGCGAGCAGGTCGCCGCGGCCGCGTTCGTCGTGGTCGCGGAGCGACCGCAGCATGCCGTCGGCGAAGGCGCGGACGGCGTCGTCGGCCAGCAGCGGCACGATGGAACCGTCCGCCACGTGGTCGTGTTCCACGAGGGTGCGGCCGCGCCGCCTGGCGACCAGCAGCGCCTCCCTGGCGTGTTGGTAGGCCGCGTCCACGGCGGAGGGGCCGCTCGGTTCCGACATGCCGAGCACCAGGCCGTCGGCCCGGCCCCGGGGTTCGGCCCGCGCGTGGTCGGTGAGGGCGGTCGCCGCCGCGCCGCCGTCGGCGGCGAGCAGCACCAGGCCCTCGCCGTCGGCCGCCGCGAGTACGGACTCGCCGGCTCTGGCCGCCGCGGACTCGACGACGAGGCCCAGGTCCTCCAGGGCCGCCGTGTCGCCGTCGGCCTCGGCGACCGCCACCCGCAGCGGGGCGTCGAGCAGCCCGCCGTAGAGCTGGCCGGCCACCGTCCGCGCGTGGTCGGGCTCGCCGCTCAGCAGCATGCGCAGCACGGCCCCGCCGAGCCGCGACTCGGCGGCCTGGAAGGCGCGGGAGCGCTCGGTGGTGAGGGTGAGCAGGGCGACGGCGGACTGCACGGCGTACCGCTCGGCTGGGCCGAGCGGCGTGGCGGTGCCGATGGCCAGGACGGATCGCGGCAGCTGGCCGGTGCCGACCGACTGGAGCTCGATCCGGTCGTCGTCGGGCGAGCCGGCGGTGACCACGCTGGCGGGCGCGGGGCGGTCGACGAGGCGGCGCGCGTCGGCGGCGGCCTTGGCGGCCCGGCGGGCGGCCCAGCCGGGGGCGAGGGCCGTGACGGTGCCGGTGAGGTCGTAGAGGGCGACCCAGCCGCCGACCTGCCCGGCGAGCCGTTCCAGCAGCGCCTGCTGCCCGCCGGGCGAGAGCGCGGCCCTGGTGAGCTCGCGCTGTGCGGCGAACCCCGCGGTCACCGACCGGTACTGCTCTGCGGCGATGGCGGCCGAGACCGCCTTGCTGATGGCGATGAACGGTGTCGGGCGGGGCACGGAGAGCAGCGGCAGGCCGAGGTCGCGGGCGGCGGCGAGCAGCGCGGGCGGGACGCCCGGGTGGTTGACGCCGACCCCGAAGCCGAGCCCGACCACGCCGGCGCCGGCCAGCCGGGCCACGTAGGCCCGCATCTCCCGCGGGTCGTCGACGGCGAGTTTGAGGCCGGTGGTCAACAGCAGCTCGCCGCCGTCGAGCCAGGGCACCGGGTCGGCCAGCTCGCTGGCGTGCGCCCACCTGACCTCGGCCTCCAGCCCGCCCTCGCCGGCGAGCACACCGAGCTTCAGCGCGGTGTGCTGGACGAGGGAGGCGAGGGTCGGACGCATGCATCACCTTGGGCAGCCAGAGCAACACGTACCATCACCGTACAGCGGTTGGCATATGCGTCCGATGGGGCGTCGGGCATATGCGGCCTGCGACGACGAGTTTCCGTCACGTCCGGGCCCGGCCGGTCAGCCGAGGCGCACCAGCACCGGCGGGCTCGGTTCCCCCGCCACGCTCGTCATCGAGACGACCGCGTGCCGCGGCGGAACGCGGTGGGCCAGCTCGGAGGCGGACCAACGCTCCCTTTCCACCCGCCGTACGGTGACCGATTCCGTGGTGGTGTCCCGCCCGGTGAACGCCCGGCGCACGCCGCGGACCAACCGCTTGGCGAGGCCGCCGGCGCGGTCCGGGGTGCGGGTGGTCTCCTGGTCCTCGGTCCAGGCGGTGCCCCAGGCGCGCGCGAAGTGCTCGGCGTCCCAGGTGGTGATCCCGGAGAACGCCATCCGGCAGCCGACGGCGCCGAGCAGTCCGGCGCGCAGGTCGCCCGGCACGTCGTCCAGGGTGCGCAGCGCGAGGACGGCTCCCGCGTTGTTGGGCCGGAGTTGGGTCAGGCCGCGGACGGTCCCCCGGGTGACGGCGGCGGTGGCGTCGTCGAGCACCAGGCAGGCGAAGAGGGAGCGGTCGGGGCGGGTGATGGCGGCCGCGGTGAACTGGGCCAGGAGGAGCCGGGTGATGATCCGCCCGGCCTCGGCGTGCCCGGTGGAGGGCAGGTCGACGCGTACCCGCAGCGGGTGAGTGAGGGCGCTCAGCGAGAACGCGGGGGCCCGGCCCGGGTGGGAGAAGCCGGCGCGGTCGAGGAGGGCGAGCCGGTCGGCGAGCTGGGGGCCAATGTCGTCCGGCCGCTGGGCCTGGCGGGCGCGGGCGTCCAGCTCGCGCTGCTGGTCGGCGGCGCCGGCCAGCGCCAGGTCCTCGCGGAGGGTGGCCAGCAGGGCCGGGGCGCCGTCGAGCATGGCGCGCAGCTCGGGCACGCCGGGCAGGCGGCCGTACGCGGCCTGGTAGGGGCCGATCAGCTGGATCAGCGCGGCGGCGGCCGCGCCCGGGTCCACCGGGGTGCCGCCGACCAGCGCCTCGGCAAGCAGCGTGGCGGCCTCGTCGGTGTCGGCGGCGCCGCCGTAGGGGTCGAGCTGGTGGGTGCTGGCCGGGTCGCCGACCCGGACGACGATGTCGAAGGCGCCGTCCGGTCCGAGCCCGGAGCGGGCGGTGCCGACGGCGACGACGGCGGCCTGGCCGGTGAGCGCCTGGAGGCACAGGGCCTCGACGACGGGCCGGATGACGCGCCCCGTCTTGCCGGAGCCGGGCGGCCCGACGGCCAGCAGGGAGGTGCCGAGGACGGCGGGGTCGAGGGCGACGGCCTCGCCGCGGTAGGCGTAGGGGTTGCGGTCCTCGTCCGGCGCCTGACCGATGCGGACCTGGCGGGTCAGCAGGTCGTGGTCCGCGGTGCGCGCGGGCAGGTCGCGGTGGCCCGAGGGGTGGACGAAGGCGGCGGCGCCCTCGGCGGCGGCCTTGTCGTCGAAGGCGGGGAGGGTGGTGGGGCGGGCGCGCACGATGCGCCAGGCGTGCTCGATCCTGGCGTAGTCGAGGTCGCTCATGGCGCCGCCCCTGACGTCGGCGGCCAGCCGCTCGGCGGCCCGGCCGGCGCCGGCGGCGCGCAGCTCCGTGAAGTCGGCCAGCCTGGCGAGCTCGGCGCGCTCCTCGGGGGTGCGGCCGCCTCCGGCGCGGCGGGCCGGGGTGAGCGGGAAGTGCCGCAACACGGCCCGCCAGCCGCCGAGCCAGGAGCAGACGGCGATCAACAGGACGGCGTAGAGGGCGTAGTACAGGTTGTAGCCGACGGTGTAGGCGGCGGTGTCGCCGTCCTCCCACCAGGAGTCGGGGACGACGGCGTAGAACGGTTCGAGCCAGAACTCCCAGACGCCCCGGAAGCTGAGCCGCCAGGCGGCGTAGCCGGCGAGCAGCGCGGCGGCGGCCCGTGGCGCGCGGCCCGGTGGTAGCGGCGCGATGTCGGGGCGGCCGCAGAGCAGCCGCAGCACCGAGGGGCGCCACCGGCGCCAGAGCGCGGCGGCGTTGCCCGCCCGGCCGAAGCCGTAGGCGAGGAGGCAGGCGAACAGCAGCTCGTAGAGGTAGAGGACGGTGATGCCGCCGGTGGAGCGGCCCCAGGAGTCGAGGCCGAGCCATTCCAGCGGCCAGAGGACGAAGCCCAGGTAGCCGTTGGCGTACAGCGACCAGACGATCCAGCCGGCGAGCGCGGCGAGCAAGGCGGTGCCGTGCAGTTCGCGGTCGCCGAGTTGGTTCGGGTCCTCGGGGGGCTTGGGTACGTGGCCGGTGCGCCAGACTCCGGGGCCGGCGGCCGGCCGGGCCGTGCGCAGCCAGCGGACGAGCGGCGGGCCGGCGTCCTCGGGCGGATCCGGCGGTATGGAGGGCATGCCTCTGGGGCGTGGGACGGTCTCCGCGCTGTCGCGCGCGGCATCGTCGCGTACGGTGCGCGCGTCGGGTGCGCCTTCGGTGCTCATTCGGTGCCAAGCCCCCTGACCAGGCCATCGGGTGACTGTCCGGCGCCGCTCGGGCTGCCGCGCGTGTGCCACTCTGGTGCGGCTCAATCTAGTGCCGAACGGCCGCGGACACGCGGTGCCGGGCCCGGTGGGGACGGTTTCCTCCGGAGGCGAACGACCGGCCTCGGATGCCGAGTTCGGGGTGCGGTGGGGTCAGGGCCAGAGCAGTTGGCTGGTCCACCGGCCGTCGGTGCGGCGGTAGTCGAGGCGGGTGTGCCGGCGGTCGCGGTCGCCCTGCCAGAACTCGACGCGGTCGGCGAGCAGTGTGTAGAGCGTCCACTCCGGTGGGACGGCGTCGGGTTCGCGGGCGAGTCGGTCCCGGGAGGCGGCGAGGGCGGCGGCGCGCTCGGCGGGATCGGTCAGCGGGCCGCTCTGCCGGCCGAGCAGTGCCTCGGCGCGGGCGGTCCTGCCGCGGGCCAGGAAGTCGGCGGCGCTCCGCTCGGGGGTCTCGGCCACCACCGGGCCGGCGATCCTGACCTGTCGGGCGTGTGGCTGCCAGTAGAAGGTGAGGGCGGCCCTGGGCACCGCGGTGAGCTGGCGGCCCTTGGGGCTGGCGAGGTGCGCGGCGAACTGCCAGCCGCCGGTGGCGGGGAGCAGGTTCTTGAGGATGAGTACCCGGGCCTGGGGGGCGCCGTCCTCGTCGACGGTGGCCAGGGTCATCGCGTGCGGCTCGGGGATCCCGGCGTCGACGGCGGCCAGCAGCCATGCGGTGAACAGCGCGGCCGGGTCGGCGGGGGCGGCGGCCGGGTCGAACGTCGGCAGATCGCCGGCGAACACCTCCAGGTCCCTGAGGAGTTGACGCAGCTCGGACATGCCACTCCGCTCTCGCCTGAGCGCTCGATCTAACGGTTCGTCGCGACATTACCATTAGACAATCGGCCGGACGTCGCGCCCGGTCCTCGCCACTTCGTCCAGAAGCGTCGCCCGATCACTCCGTGGCGGAGCATGCCAGGACCCGGGGCGCGGCCCTAGCCTGCGGGGAGAGTGACCGGCGACACCCCGCGAGAAGGAGCCCCTCATGAGCGCCACGCCCGAATCGTCCGGAGGGCCCTCCCTCGCCCAACAGCGCAAGCTCGTCACGGAGATCCCGGGGCCCAGGTCGCGGGAGCTGATGGCCCGCAAGCAGGCCACCGTGGCGGACGGCCTCCCCATCGTGATGCCGGTGTTCGCGCGGCGCGCGGGCGGCGGCGTCGTCGAGGACGTCGACGGCAACTCGCTGATCGACTTCGGCTCCGGCATCGCCGTGACCTCGGTCGGCAACAGCGCCGAGGCCGTGGTCCGCCGGGCGACCGAGCAGCTGACGCGGTTCACCCACACCTGCGCGATGGTCACGCCCTACGAGAGCTACCTCGAGGTGTGCGAGGAGCTGGCCAGGCTCACGCCGGGCGACCACGCCAAGAAGTCGATCCTCCTCAACTCCGGGGCCGAGGCCGTGGAGAACGCGGTCAAGATCGCCCGCTACCACACCGGCCGCCAGGCGGTGGTGGTCTTCGACCACGGCTACCACGGGCGCACCAACCTCACCATGGCCCTCACCGCCAAGAACATGCCGTACAAGCACCGCTTCGGCCCGTTCGCGCCCGAGGTCTACCGGATGCCGATGGCCTACCCCTACCGCTGGCCGACCGGCCCCGAGAACTGCGCCGAGGAGGCGGCGGCGCAGGTGATCGACCAGATCTCCAAGCAGATCGGCGCGGAGAACACGGCGGCCATCGTGGTCGAACCGGTGCTGGGCGAGGGCGGGTTCATCGTCCCGGCGCGCGGCTTCCTGCCCCGGATCGCGGAGTTCGCCAGGGAGCACGGCATCGTCTTCGTGGCCGACGAGATCCAGTCCGGCTTCTGCCGCACCGGCCAGTGGTTCGCCTCCGAGGACGAGGGCCTGGTGCCCGACGTGATCACCACCGCCAAGGGCATCGCCGGCGGGCTGCCGCTCGCGGCGGTCACCGGGCGCGCGGAGATCATGGACGCGGCGCACGTCGGCGGTCTCGGCGGCACCTACGGCGGCAACCCGGTGGCCTGCGCCGCCGCGCTCGGCGCCATCGAGACGATGCGGGAGCTCGACCTCCCGGCGAGGGCGCGCCGGATCGAGGAGGTCATGAAGCCCCGACTGCTCGACCTGGCCGCCAAGCACCCGTCGATCGGCGAGGTGCGCGGCCGGGGCGCGATGCTGGCGCTCGAACTGGTGCGGCCCGGCACCACGGAGCCCGACCCGGCGGCCACGGCGGCGCTGGCCAAGGCGTGCCACAGCGAGGGGCTGCTGGTGTTGACCACCGGCACCTACGGCAACGTGCTGCGTTTCCTGCCGCCGCTGGTGATCGGCGAGGAACTGCTCCTGGAGGGGCTCGACGTTCTGGCGGGCGCGTTCGACGTGTTGGAGAGCGCCGTCGACGGGCTCTGACCGCCCCGCCGAACGCCGGCGTACGGGGCGCGGGCCGCCGCCACCACCGGCGGCCCGCGCCCCAACGGCGCAGTACAGCGCTGTGCGTGGCCTGGCACGGAATGGAGAAGCTGCGGGGATGTGATGCGGATACGGCGGCACCACATCCGCTCCTGATGCGACTGACGTACGGTCGGACCGGTAGCGAGAGCAGCCAGACTCCCGCGACTCCTTTCGGACCGGTTCCGCCCGCCCCACACCCCCCGGGGCGTGCGGCCGTCCGGCCTCGGGAGTGGCTGGCACCGCCCCGGAACTC
>NZ_SMKI01000417.1 GCF_004348415.1 Streptomyces hainanensis | reverse complement strand
CTCCCGCCCCCTCCCGTCAACTCGCCTGCCTGCATCGGAGGTTACCCACGGCTGTTCTTTCCCGCGGTCACCGGCCGCGGCGTCCGACCCTGGCGGATCGCGGCGAGGAACCGACGAGATCGTCAACGCGGCAGCGGAATCGGGTGGTGCCTGGTTTCTGATCGCCCACGACCCGGCCCCGGCCGACTGGCGCGTCTTCCGCGTCGACCGGATCGCCCGGCTGCTCCCGGCCGCTCCCGGCCCCGGACGCCGCCAGCCACCTCGTCGGCTCCCTCGCCGCCGCCGACTACCGCCACACCGCCCGACTGACGGTGGGCCTGGGCGCCGACGCGCTGCGCGCCAGGCTCTTCGCCGGCCCGCCGGGCGGGACCGAGCCGGCGGACCGAGCCGGCGGACCGAGCGGGCGGCTACCGCCCCTGGTGGGTGGCCAGCCGCTCGATGGCGCGCAGCTCCCGGTCGATCTTCGCGAGGGCGGCGCGACGGTCGTCCGGCCCGCTCGGGTCGGGCTCCAGGCCCGGCACGCGCCGGTGTTCGAGATGGGCGAGCAACGTCTCGTCGCCGAGCCGGCGGGCGGCGAAGGCGACGACGAGCGTCGCGGACTGCATGAGGCACCAGCCTGGCCGGAGCCTGGCGTCCATCGACTCCTCGTGGCCGACGGCGTCCCGCACCAGCACCCGAAGGAACTCGCCGCGCCGCTCGGTGACACGCACCCGGGCGACCCCCGGCTCGTAGCGGGGGGTGGCGCCTTCCAGGTCCGCGACGACCCCCCACACGGCGTCGAACGGGGCGGCGACGCGGCGCTGCCGGACGACGGCGCCCGGCAGCGCCGCCGCGAGAACGGCGAGGCGGTCGATCGGGTCGATCGGGTCGGTCGGGTCGGTCCCCCCGGTGTCGGGGAGCGCCACGGGCTCCTTCACGAGTCCCACCCCTTCCGGAACGCGGCTCTGGCCCGATGCAACCGGGATTTCACGGTTCCCGCCGGGATTCCCAGCGCGGCGGCGATCTCCTGCTCGCTGAGCCCCTCCCGGGCGCGCAGCACCAGCACCACGCGCTGCGGGACCGGCAGCCGCGCCAGGGCGTCGTCGATGTCCACCAGGCCTTCCAGGCAGGAGACGCGGCGGTCCAGGACCGGCTCCTCCGCGGCGAACTCCCCTTCCTGCCGGCGGGCGTACCGGATCGCCGTCCGGACGGCCACCGACCGGGCCCAGGTCATGATCGCCTCCGGGGCGCGCAGCGACGGCAGGCCCTGGAAGACGGCGAGCAGAGCCTCCTGCGTCGCGTCGTCGGCCGCCGCCGGGACGATCCGCGCGCACAACCGCCGGACGTACGGGGCCAGTTCGTCGAGAAGCCTGTCCAACGCGAGCGCGTCCCCCTGCTGAGCGGCCGCCACTTTCTCCGGGTCCACACCAGGAAAGTTCACCGGAACCCCCAATAGGTTCCCCGCCACTTTCCCCCAGGAAGACACCACACAGAAGGGCCTCTCCCGTGGAACCAGACCTGACCGTCGTCGGCGCCGGCCTCTCCGGGCTCACCGCCGCCATCGAGGCGGCCGAACGCGGCCGGCGGGTGACCGTCACCGAGGCGCACTCCCGGCCGGGCGGACGAGCGCGCTCGTTGCCGGCTCCGTTCCTGGCCAACGCCGGCCCCCACGCGATCTACGTCGACGGGCCCTGGTGGGCGTGGCTGGAGCGCCGCGGCCTCACCCCACCCGTCGCCCAGGCGCCGCCCCTCGCCGGCCTCGTCAGGGCCGGGGGCCGGCTCGGCCCATGGCCGGCCGACCTCCGCGCGACCATCGCCGCGCTGCCCGCCGCGGCACCCGCGGAGGAGCCGTACCGCGCCTGGCTGCTCAGGCACGTCGACGCGAGGACGGCCGAGGCGATCATCGGCGTCTGCTTCGTCTTCACCTTCGACCACGACCCCGGGCGGCTCTCGGCGGCCTTCGTCCACCAGCGCCTCCACCGGGCCTCCGCCGGCGGCGTCCGCTACGTGGTCGGCGGCTGGTCCACGCTCGTCGACCTCCTCGCCGGGCGAGCCGCCGAACTCGGCGCGCGGATCAGGACCGGGACCAGGCTGGCCGCCCTGCCCGAGGGCCCGACGGTGCTGGCCACCAGCCTCGCCTCGGCACGCCGGCTCACCGGCGACAGCTCGCTGACCTGGCCCGGCACCCGCGTGGTGACGGTCGACGTGGGCCTGCGGGCCGAGGGCGGCCCCGACTGGTTCCGGGTGCTCGACCTGGACGACCGGATCTACGCCGCCCGCTACAGCCTCGCCGACGCGACGTTGGCCCCGCCCGGCCAGGAACTCGTCCAGATCGCCGCCGCGTGCGCCCCCCACGAGCGGAAGACCGACGTCGAAGCCCGTGTGCGGCGTCTTCTCGACCTGTCCTGGCCCGGCTGGCACGCCGCGGTGCGGTGGCACCGCAGCGCCGTACGCCTGGGCTGCACCGGGGCGGTGGACCTGCCGGGCACGACCTGGCACGACCGCCCGGCCGTCGGCCGAGGCGGCACCCTCGCCGTGGCCACCGACCAGTCCGCCGCGCCGGGGCTCCTCGCCGAGGTCGGCATCGCCGCGGCGCGCCTCGCCGTCCAGCGACTCGACGAAACCGTGGGCCATCTCGCGGGCGACGCCGCGGGGTGACCGCCGCTACGCGAAGACGACCGTCACCGGCGCGTGGTCGCTCCAGCGCTCGGGCCGGGTGCCTTCACCAGCAGCGCCTGCACCCGCATCTGCTGCCGCAGGCCCTGGGGGCACGTTCCAGTGCCCCACGGGCGTGGAACGCCTTCGCCGACCCTCGTTCTCGGCGACGGCGGCCACCTCGCTCATCGTCGGCCCGGTTGTCGGGATGTGCCGGAGCACGGGTCCCCGTGGTGAAGTGTGGGCCTCTGATCAATCCGACAGCAGGGAGCGTTTCCTCCGATGACCGCACAGCCCGCACGCCCTGAGCGCGGCGGTCCCGAGACCGCCTCGGTCATGGATGTCTCGCCGTTCAAGCCTTCTCTCGTCAAAGCGGTGTTCAGGGACGTGACCCCGATGCACGTCTCCCGGTCGGCCGCGTGGGCCGCCGCGTCGGTGACACGGACCGTGCTGACGGAGATCATCGACGGCGCGAGAAGAGCGGCGGCGGAGGAGGCCCGGGTGAAGCTGAGTCCCGGGGACCTTCTCTCGGCGATCGACCGGAACGTCGAACTCGAGGTGGGGGCCAAGTGGTACGACCACAGCCCGACGTTTCGAGGCCTGACCGGTGTCGTGTACGACGCCGAGGGTGTCGTTGTGCCTTCTCGTAGGCGCAGCGGGTCGCGTAGACCGAGTGCTGTGGTCGGCGCCCACAGGTTCGAGGCCGGGGTCAGGAAGCTGCTGCGGAGTCAGGGGGTGACGGCCGTCCCAGCGATGGTCCGCGACCTGGACGGAATCGCGAGCGTGTTCCTGACGGACCTCGCCCGGGACGCGGCCATGGTCGTCCGCGAGGGCGGGGGCAAACGTTTCGGTACGGTCACCCTGGCGATGTCGGGCGAACCGGCCCCACCTCCGTTCCCCAGGGATTCCCTCCGGGCTCTGTCCACCCGCAGGGGGGACAGGCGGACCATCGGCAGGGATGACATCCTGGCCGCCATCAGGATTCAGTTGTTCGGCGGCAACCTCAGGCAGCGAGCCCTCGCCGAAGCACGCGAGGCGACACAGAGCACCTCGCCCGGCTGAGCGGGTGCGACCAACATCGCCGCCTCACCCTTATCCGCTACCGCTCGCCAAACGAGACGGCCTCTCATCGGGAGGCGCAACAAACCCTGCCCGTGGAAGGTGGCGCCCATGACCAGCCAGGGCATTGCCCGTTTCCGTGTTGTACAGCAGGCTTCTTGGACTTTCTCGGCGGCAAGTGCCATGAGATGATGCGAACATGTCGGATACCCGAGAGAGCTCAGCGCTCATCCTGTGGGACATCGATCACACGCTTCTGAATATTGCCGGTGTCAGCCGTGAAATCTACGAATTGGCATTTGAAGAGGTCGCCGGGCATCCGCTGCGGGATCTGGCTCCCATGGCTGGAAGAACAGAACAAGCGATTGCTTTCGAGACTCTGGAGATGAACGGAGTCGAGGCATCGCAAGCGCTGATTTCACGTTTCTATACGGCGCTCGGTGCAGCTGCGGAGAGCCTGTCGAGCCGCATCCGTGACGCTGGGAAAGCGCTGCCTGGCGCACGCGAAGCCATTTTCGCTCTCCAGCGGCGCCCCGTCGTGCAGTCCGTAGTGACCGGGAATATTCGGTCCGTCGCCGGGACGAAGTTGCGCGCATTCGGACTCGCTGAAAGCCTTGACCTGGAAGTCGGTGGTTACGGCGATGACGGCAGCGACCGCGCGACGCTTGTGCGACTCGCCCGTGAGCGGGCAGAAGAGAAATACCGCGCTTCCTTCCCTGGGAAGCGGACGTTCGTCATTGGTGACACGCCCCACGATATACGAGGCGCTCATGATGCCGGTGTATTCGCTGTTGGGGTGGCAACCGGATATAGCTCATTCGAGGAGTTGACCGAATGTGGCGCAGATCTGGTGCTCACGGATCTGACGGATACCGAAGCTCTATGCGGCGCGGTTCGCGACTCTCAGGCACATGAGAGTTCTACATCGTTTCCGTGGCCAAGGAGTCCCGGTACCGCTCGCGGAACCGAGCAACGATGGGCATGTCACTGAACGATTCAAGTGAAGCATCGAATTCACCAAGTCGCTCCGTGACGCGTGCTGACCCGATGGTCCTGACGAGATCCAACGCGTGCTGCCCCGTGCGGCAGGCTTGTTCGACTTCTCGATCCTGTAGATAGCATTTCGCAAGGCGCGGGCACGACCGAACCACACCCGATCAACGCCACCAGCACCACTGCCAGGCGGACGCTGTCCACGCTCCGCGCCCCCGGATGCCGGGGGAAACACCGGTGCCTCGTGGACTCGGCGGTCACCTCATCGGGAACGATCGGGACACCGGCTGACCGCCGAAGAACGCCCGCATGGTCGGAGACGGGCCCCGTACCCTCTCCGTCGCGCGGGGCCGGTGGCGTGACCGGACAAGCCCCGCTCCCGATGTCGCTCAGAGTTCGAACACCGCTGTCACCGGCGCGTGGTCGCTCCAGCGCTCGGCGTGGGTGGCGGCGCGCTCCACGTGCGCCTTGACGGCCCGGGCGGCCAGCCCCGGGGTCGCGACCTGGTAGTCGATCCGCCAGCCGGTGTCGTTGTCGAAGGCGCGACCACGGTAGGACCACCAGGAGTAGGGCCCGTTCTCCTGCTCCGGGTGCAACGCCCGGACCACGTCCGAGAAACCGCCGTCCGCCGGGTCGAACACCCGGCCCAGCCAGGCCCGTTCCTCCGGCAGGAAGCCGGAGTTGCCGCGGTTGGCGCGCCAGTTGCGGAGGTCGGCCTCGCGGTGCGCGATGTTCCAGTCGCCGCAGACCAGCACCTCGCGCCCCTCGGCGGCGGCGCGCTGCCGCAGCCCGACCAGGTAGGGGAGGAACGCCGCCATGAAGCGCTCCTTCTCGTCCTGCCGCGCGGTGCCGACCTCGCCCGAGGGGAGATAGAGACTGGCCACGGTCAGCCCCGGCAGGTCGGCCTCCAGATAGCGGCCCGACGCCTTGAACTCCGGGACGTCGAAGCCGACCCGGACGGCGTCCGGCTCGCGACGGGTGAGCAACGCCACGCCGGCCCGCCCCTTGGCCTCCGCCGGCGCGTAGCTGACGTGCCAACCCGCCGGCCTGGCCACCTCGGCCGACAACTGCGCCTCCTCGGCGCGCACCTCCTGGAGGCACACGACGTCGGCCGCGGTGCCGGCGAGCCAGGGCAGGTAGCCCTTCTTGGCCGCGGCCCGCAGGCCGTTCACGTTCACGGTGGTCACGGTCAGCTGCTGCACCCGCCGACCGTAACAAACCGGGACTAGCGGAGCGGGACGAGGCCGGCGGGGGTGGGGCGGAAGCCGCAGGCGTCGACGTAGAAGGGGCGCAGGTGCTCCTCGAAGTCCACGTGCAGCCACTCGCAGCCGGCGGCCCGAGCCTCCGCCTCGGCCACGGCGACCAGCCGGGCGGCGATCCCGAGCCGGCGGTGGTCGGAGGCGACCACGGTGTCGAGGAGGAAGGCGTGGGCCCCGCCGTCCCAGGCGACGTTGACGAACCCGACCAGCCGGCCGTCCTCGCCCGCGCGGCGGGCGCACACCCAGCCGAGACTGTGCCGGCGGAGCCGGCCGGGCCAGTCGTCCACGGCGGCGGGCACGGGATCGTGACCGAAGCCGTCGGCGTGCAGGGCCTCCACCTCTTCGTGGGCCAGCTCGCCGCGCCAGGTGTAGTCGAGGGGCATCAGGCGATGGTAGGTGGGCACGGCCGGACGCTCGACCGATTTCGTACTATGACCTGCATGGATTTCAGGACCGTGCGCTTCGATCACCCCGACGCGGTGAAGCTCAACGACGAGGTGCAGGCGGAGTACGCGGAGCGCTATGGCGACGAGGGTGACATCACCCCCCTCGACGCCACGATGTTCCTCCCGCCGCGCGGTCTGTACCTGGTGGTCTACGACGACGCCGGCTCCCCGATCGGCACCGGCGCCTGGCGCGCGCAGGACAAGGGCGGCGAGAACTACACGGACGGCGACGCCGAGATCAAGCGGATGTTCGTGGTCCGCGAGGCCAGGGGCCAGGGCCTGTCCCGCGTGATCCTGGCCCGCCTGGAGGACGACGCGCGGGCGGCCGGCCGCGTGCGGATGGTGCTGGAGACCGGCACGGAGCAGCCGGAGGCGATCGCGCTCTACCGGAGCTCCGGGTACGAGCCGGTGCCGGACGCCGAGAAGTTCGGCCTGTACCGGACGTCGGACAACAGCCGCTGCTTCACGAAGGCGCTGTAGGGGTTTCCCCCCACCCACC
>NZ_SMKI01000416.1 GCF_004348415.1 Streptomyces hainanensis | reverse complement strand
GTGGGGCGGCGGTGCCGCCCGGCGGCGGTCGGGGTGACGTGCGGCGCGGGGGCCGACCGGGCCGGCGGGCACGCAAACCCGCCGCGCCGGGTTGGCCGGACCCACGGGTGTGCCACTGTACGTACTTCTCCTCCTGCGATGCGCTACTGAGCGTCGCGGTTCCGCCCCCCGGCAACCACCCCCTGTGGAGCCGGTCGGCGGGCCTTCCCGCAGCGTCACCTCCGAGGGGATGAAGCATGGCCACACCTCCCGCTCCGATCCGGGTCGCCCTCGTCAACGGCAGCTTCGAAGAGCCGGCCGTGACCGACTACGAGATCCTGCCCGACGCGTCCCGGACGCAGGCGCCCAAGCGCGTCCCCGGCTGGCTCACCACCGCGTCCGACCACATGGTCGAGCTGTGGCACTCGGGCTTCCTCGGTGTGCCGTCGGCCGAGGGCGCCCAGTTCGCCGAGCTCAACGCCAACGAGGTCTCCACGCTCTACCAGGACCTGCCGACCACCCCGGGCACGACGCTGTACTGGCGGCTGTACCACCGTGGCCGCCTGGGCGTGGACACCATGGCGCTGGACATCGGCGCGCCGGGGTCGGTGGTGGAGCAGCGGCGCATCGCCGACGGGAAGGACGCCTGGGGCTACCACACGGGCACCTACGTCGTGCCGGCCGGGCAGACGCTGACGCGTTTCGCCTTCCGTTCCATCGCCGCCGCCGGCGGCAACCGCGGCATCGGCAACTTCCTGGACGGCGTCTTCTTCGGCACCGCCCCCCGTGTGGTGCTCGACAAGGCCGCGATCCCCGCCGGGCCGCTGGAGGTGGGCGATGTCATCACCTACCGCGTCACCGCCAGGAACGAGGGCGGCGGCGCGGCCGACGCCCTCGTCCTGACCGACGCCATCCCCCCAGGGACGACGTATCTGCCCGGTTCCCTGCGGATCGTCGACGGCCCGAACACCGGGGTGCTGAGCGACGCGCCCGGCGACGACCAGGGGTACTACGACGCCGAGGCGAACCGGGTCGTCTTCCATCTCGGGGCCGGCGCCTCCGGCTCCGCCGGGGGCAGCCTGCCCAACACGGAGTCCCTGCCGGACGGGACCACGGCGGAGTACCGGGTCGTCATCGACCGGGCCAGCGGCGGAAGCCGGATCCGCAACACGGCGACCGCCTCCTACGAGAACCGGCTGGGCGAGACGCCCGAGTCCCTGACGAGCACCTCCGACAAGCAGGTCACGGACGTCAGGCCGGCCGCCGACCTGGCCGTGGTGAAGGCCGCGGACGCGACGACCGTCACCGTCGGCCAGACGGTGACCTACCGCGTCACCGTGCGGAACACCGGCCCGAACGGGGCCACCGGCGTGCGGGTCGCCGACCCGCTCCCGGACGGCCTCGTCTTCCTGTCCGCCGAGGGCGCGGGAGCCTACGACCCGGCCACCGGCCAGTGGTCCGTGGGCGACCTGGCCGACGGCGCCACCGCCACGCTCGTCCTGCGGGCCAAGGCCGCCAGGCCCGGCCGGATCCACAACACCGCAGCCGCCACCGGCAACGAGAAGGATCCCGACCCCACCGACAACGCCGACTCCGTCACCGTCTGCGTCGAACCGGCGCCCTCCTGCTGCGGCCCCTGCTCGCCGGGGAAAGGGCACTGACGGCCACCACCCCCTAGAATCGAACATGTGACCGAACAGCCGCCGCCGGACGACCTGCCCACCCTCCGGGCGCTCGCCGGCTGGCTGCAGGAGCGGCTGGTCGAGGTGCGGCAGGCGGTCGCCGACGCCGAACGGGCGGCGGCCGCCGAGGCCGGCCGCCCGCGCTGGTGGGTGCGGTGGCAACGCCGACCACCGGGCGCGCCCCGACGCGGCGTGCTGCACGAGGAGGGCTGCTGGCACCCCGGCACCCCCGACCTGGACACCGCCGCACTCCACCGGCTCCTGGCCGAACACGGCCGGGGCATCACCCCCTGCGAGGTCTGCCGACCGGCCACGAAATCTTTCTCCCGGAACCTGTCACATCCCTCCGACGCCCCGGGTCAGTGAGGTGAAAGCAGCGAGCACCACCCACTGACGAGGAGCACCTCCCATGTCCGTCGCCCACGTTGTCGTCACCGTCCTGGCCGCCGCGATGGCCGCCTTCTCCGGCACCGTCGTCCTGCGCAGGGCGGACTGGATCATGAAGAGCTTCGCCGACTACGGCGTCCCCGCCTCCTGGGGCCCCGCGCTCGGCACCACCAAGCTCGCCGGGGCCGTGGGCCTGCTGGTCGGCCTGTTCCTGCCGGTCGTCGGCGTGCTGGCCGGGATCGGCCTGGTGCTGTACTTCCTCGGCGCCGCGATCACCGTGGTCCGGGCCCGCTGGTACGCGCACGTCCCGTTCCCGCTGGTGTACATGGCGCCGGTGGTCGGCTCGCTGGCCCTCGGGCTCGCCGCCTGACCGGCGGGACGACGCGCCCCGGGCGTCAGGCGTCCAGCGCCACGAGGTCGATCCGCCGCAGCCGCTCCGGCTCGGCGATCACCTCGATCTCGGTGACGCGATCCGCCACCACCGTGAACGCCAGCACGAGACGCAGCCGCCCGAACGGCGCCATGACGACCCCCACGGCGCCGTCGAGCAACGCGAGCCCGGCGAACCCGGCCCGGCCCACGGCGGCGAGCGCGCTCTCGGCCACGATCTCGGCGCCCCGGAGCGTGACCGGCTGCGGGGTCGGCACGACCATCGCGTCGGCCCGGAGCACCACGTCCGGGTCGAGCAGCGAGAGCAACGACGCGAAGTGGCCGGCGCGCGTCGCGGCGAGGAACGCCGCCACGACCTCGCGCTGCCTGGTCAGGTCGGCCTCGGGCGCCGGCGCGGCGCCCCTGACCCGGCGGCGGGCCCGGCTCGCCAACTGCCGGGTGGCCGCCGGGGAACGCTCGATCATCGGCGCGATGTCGTCGAAGGGCACGGCGAACATGTCGTGCAGCACGAAGGCGACCCGCTCGGCCGGCGTCAGCGCGTCGAGGACGACGAGCAGCGCCACCCCGACCGCGTCGGCCGTCAGCGCCTCCTGCTCCGGGTCGACACCGTCCGGCAGTTCGGTGCCCGGCTCCCACGTGTCGAGGGGCTCCTCGCGCCGCGCCCCACGGGCCCGCAGCAGGTTGAGGCACACCCGGGTGACGACCGTCGTCAGCCATCCGGAGAGGTTCTCGACGGCGGCGATGTCGGCCCGGCTGGCCCGGACCCACGCGTCCTGGAGGGCGTCGTCGGCCTCGCTGAGCGAGCCGAGCAGGCGGTAGGCCACGGCCCTCAGGTGCGGCCGGTCCGCCTCGAACCGCTCCACCAGCCGCTGTTCCCGGTCCACCGCGCGCGCTCCTCCTGCTTCGCCCCTGTTCGTCCTGGCCCGCATCATTCCGTACCGGTGCCCCGGGCCGGGCACCGGCCCCGACGGAAGTCCCGGACCAGGAGATTCCCGGGGGATGCGGATCACCCCTCCCCGGACGGCGTCCGGCGGCCGAGAATCTGCCATCGGCGGCCACCGCGGCCACGGCCCGCCGGTCGTCGGCCGTCGAGATGGCGGCGCGCGGCGCGGGTGAACTCCACGACCGCCTCCGCCATCCGCCGGTCCGTCCTCGGCTCCGCCCGGGGGTTGGTCACCAGGGCCCGGACCTCGGCCTCCAACTCCTCCCTGTTGCTGGCGACGACCTGCATCTCCTCGGCACAGTCGATGACGCGCCCGGCGAGAGCGCCGAGGTGCGCGGAACCCTCGAGGTGGACGATGGACGCGGCGGCCCGCAGCGGAGCCACCGAGACGCCGGCCCTGATCCGGAGGGCATGCCGGACGAGCGTCTCGTTGCGCTCCTTGTCGAGCCAGCTGTCGGCCTTCCCCGTGGCGGCTCGCGCCTCGGCCAGGCAGGCGTTCCAGGAGGCGCTGCCGACATAGGCGTTGACGGCCAGGAGAAACGCGGTGTAAGCGTCGCGCCGATGCTGGCGCCGGACGGCGTCCACGGCGCTACGGCCCTGGCTGCGGCCGGCCGCGTAGGAGGCGGCGGCGGTGAGGAGGGCGGTGGGAATGGATACGAACGCGGCTAACACGGCGGGATCCATGACGAACAATTGTCGTCGCCGAACGGCCGGTTCGACCACCCGTGGCCGCCGTCGCGCTCCGTCACCGTCGCCGTCGCCGTCGCCGTCGCCGTCGCCTGTCGTGGGAGAGCGACGCCCGCGAGTGGGCCCACGCGTCGTAGCCTGGCTGCCATGTCGCGCTGGAGCCTCGACCGCTACCGCACCGAAATCCTCGCCCAGACCGACCTGTTGCGCGCCCTGACGCGCGGCGCCGATCCTGGCGTCCCCGTGCCCACCTGCCCCGAGTGGAACCTCGGCCAGTTGCTGCGGCACGTCGGCGGAGCCCACCGCTGGGTGGAGACCATCGTCCGCACCAGGGCCACCGACACCGTCTCCGACCACCAGGTCAACGACGTCTTCGGATACGCCGACCGGGACCTGACCGCGGTCGACGCCTGGCTCGCCGACGGCGCGCGGCGCCTCGACGAGGCCCTGGCCGAGGCCGGCCCCGAAACCAGGGTGTGGACGGTGGTCCCGGACCAGCCCCTGGCGTTCTGGGCGCGGCGCATGCTGTTCGAGACGACCGTCCACCGCGCCGACGCCGCCTGGGCCCTGGGGCGCCGCTACGCACTCGACGCGGCGGTGGCGCGCGACGGCATCGACGAGTGGATGGGCTTCGGCACCGTCCCCGAGGCGTACGACCCCACCACCGACGAACCGCTGCTCGGCCCCGGCCGCACCCTCCGCTTCCGGGCCACCGACCATCCGGCCGACGCCTGGCTCGTCGACCTGACCGGCGAGGCCCCCCGCTGGCGGCACGACGAAGGCCCCGCGGCCGTCACCGTCCACGGGCCGCTCGCCGACCTGCTCCTCCTCGTCTACGGCCGCCCCGTCGCCGACCGCCTCGACGTCTCGGGCGACGCCGCGCTCCTCGAACTGTGGCTCCGACGCACGGGGTTCTGGCTCCACGAGTGAGCCGTCGAGCCCGCCCTTCCGCAGGACTCGGGCCACGGGAACGGCCGACGGCCGGTAACGTTCGGTGTGGTGGCTGTGACGCGGCACGTGCGGAGGCACAGGATGAGTGAGGCAGTGGACGGCGAGTGCCCGGGGCAGCACCGGCAGTGCCAGGCGTGCAGCGGCTCGCAGATCGAGGTCCGGGAGACGCTGTACCTCTCCGGCGACGGCCACGCCCAGGGCGTCGCCGCGCCCCACCGCTGCTGGCACTGCAAGGGCCGCGGCTACTCCTGCGCCGCCGAGACGCCCTGCACCCCGCCCCACGAGTAGCGGCCGCGCGTCAGCCCCGCTCCGACTTGGAGAGCGCCTCGGTGATCAGGCGGGTGGCGAAGTCACGGTCGTCGGAGATCCGGTTGATGCGCTCCGCGAGCAGGACGGCCGTGGCCTCCAGGGGATTCAACTCGGCCTCGGTCCACCGCCCGTACTGCGCGCGCCACAGGTTGGGGCTCAACCCGGTGGCCGCGGCGACGAGCAGTCCGACCATGGTGGGGATGGTCTCGGGGCGGAAGGTCCTCGGCATCATCCGCATCGTGGCCACCTGGCTGGGCACCACGTACTCGATGACGTCCTTGTCGTGGTCCTCGCAGGCCAGACGCAGCCACTTCATGAACATGTAGATGATCGTGCAGGCACCGTCCAGCACCTCGTCGATCCCCCTGGGCCCCAGGGTCGCGGCGAACTGCTCGACCATGCGCTGCTGTTCGGGATCGGCCTCCGTCTTGCTGTCGTAGAGGGCCCTGAGTTGGGAGTCGATCATCATGAGCGCCGCACCCACATCGCCGACGGGAGCGTACTCGGGGTCACAGGGCGATGACATGGGGCGCCTCCTCGTTCCACCGCGGCGGGGAGCGCGGCATGCCAGCACGGTAGACCGCGGACCGGACGGGAGTCCGGCGATTCCCGACGGACCCCCCGTTGGTGGCTACCGCCCTCACCACGTCGACGGCGGGCGTCACCACGGGGCGGGTCGCCGACCACGATCACGACCCTATGGTGTCGGGGTGATCAGATCCGTGGTCCTGGACATCGGCGAGACCCTGACCCACGACGACCGGTACTGGGCGTCGTGGGCCGACTGGTTCGGCGTGCCGAGACACACGCTGTCGGCCCTGGTTGGCGTGGTCGTGTCGCAAGGCCGGGACAACGCGGACGCGATCAGGTTGCTGCGCCCCGGCGTCGACCTGGCGGCAGAGTACGCCGCGCGTGAGGCGGCGGGGCGCGGCGAGGCGTTGGACGAGTCCGACCTGTACGAGGATGTGCGGCCCACACTGTCCGCGTTGCGCGACCTCGGGGTGCGGGTGGCGGTGGCCGGCAACCAGACGTCACGCGCCGGGAAGTTGCTGCGGGCGCTCGACCTGCCCGCGGACGCGGTCACCGTGTCCGGCGACTGGGGCGTGGCCAAGCCGGCGGCGGAGTTCTTCCGCCGGGTCGTCACCCTGGGTATGGCCCAGCCGGACGAGATCGTGTACGTCGGCGACCATCCCGCCAACGACATCTTCCCGGCACGGGACTTCGGGCTGCGGACCGCGCATCTGCGGCGCGGCCCGTGGGGGCATCCGTGGGCGGATGCCCCGGAGGTGCGTGCGGCGGCGGACTGGAGCGTCGACGGCCTCGCCGAACTGGCGGATGTGGTGGCCCGGGAGAACACCTGAACGCACGCACCAGGCGTGATCGTCTGGGTACTGTTCGGAGCGGATGAACCGAACGGGAGCCAGTATGCCCGCACTTTCCGCGTGGGAGGTTGGGCGCCGCGTGGGCTAGACGAGTAGTTCCGAATGAGGGGTTTTCTGACGTGGGGGAGGGTGTCCAACATCGGGTTGTGACGACCGAGTTAGACACCCTCTTGACGGCACTGTACGTCCACGTCGATGACCGGTTGAAGAC
>NZ_SMKI01000415.1 GCF_004348415.1 Streptomyces hainanensis | reverse complement strand
GGTCCGGCGGCGGGGACGGCTCCGTGGTGCGGATCCTGGCGAGCAGTGAACTCGCCGACACCGAGGACGTGTTGGCGCGGGCCCAGGAGGAGACCGGGGTCGGGGTCGAGATCACCTGGTCGGGGACGCTGGACGCGACGAGGCTCGTCGCCTCCGGGGAGGCCGAGGAGTACGACGCGCTCTGGCTGGCCACCAACGACTACCTGCGGCTGCGGCCCGAGGCGGCCGACCGGATCCTCACCGAGACCTCCGTGATGACCTCGCCGGTCGCGCTCGGCGTCCGGCCCGAGGTGATCGACCGGCTCGGCTGGAACCCGGAGGAGGTCACCTGGTCGCAGGTCCACGCGGCCGCCGCGGCCGGTGACCTCACCTTCGGCATGACCGACCCGACGCGTTCCAACTCCGGCTACAGCGCGCTGATCTCGGTCACCTCGGCACTCTCGGGCGCCGAGGCGGCGCTGACCGAGGAGGACGTGACGGGCAGCGCCGAACGCCTGCGCGAGTTCTTCGCCGGGCAGCGGCTCACCTCGGGCTCCTCCGGCTGGCTGGCCACCGCGTTCGGCGACCGTCCCGACGTCGACGCGCTGATCAACTACGAGTCGGTGCTGCTGTCGTTGGCCAGGGACGGCGCCGCCGACCTCACCGTCGTCCGCCCGCTGGACGGCGTGGTGACCGCGCGCTACCCGCTGACCACCCTCACCTCCGCCTCCCCCGAGGCCCGCGACGCGCTGGGCGCGCTCACCGACCACCTGCGCGGCCCGGAGGCCCAGGCCGCGCTGACCGAGCAGACGCTGCGCCGCCCGGTGGCGGGCGGCGTCGCGCCGGCCGAGGCCATCCCGGACGGACAGCGGCGCGAACTCCCCTACCCGGGAACCCTCTCCGTCGCCGACGGGCTGCTCGACGCGTTCGACAACGAGCTGCGCCGGCCGTCGCGGACCGTGTACGTGCTGGACACCTCGGGCTCGATGGAGGGCGACCGGATCGCGTCGCTGCGGGCCGCGCTCGGCCGGCTCACCGGCACCGGCGGCGCCGGCGCGGGCGAGCGGTTCAGGGAGCGGGAGCGGGTGACGCTGATGCCGTTCGCCGGGGACGTCGTCTCGCGGGACACCTACCAGGTCGACCCCGCGGACCCGGAGCCCGGGCTGACGCGGATCAGGGACGGCGTGGACGCGTTGACGGCGGACGGCGACACCGCGATCTACTGGAGCCTGATGGAGGCGTACGCGCTGCTGTCCGAGGAGGACACGGCGGACGCGTTCACCTCCATCGTGCTGATGACGGACGGCGAGAACGGCGACTCGATCGGCCCCGGGGGCTTCGCCGACTTCCACGCGACGCTGCTGGGCGACCTGGCGACGGTGCCGGTGTTCACGGTGCTGTTCGGGGACTCGGACCGGGGCGAGTTGGAGGGGATCGCCGAGCTGACCGGGGGCCGCCTCTTCGACGCGGTGGACGGCTCCCTCGACCAGGCGTTCCAGGAGATCCGTGGCTACCAGTAGGACGACGGGCGGCGCGCTCGGATATCTGGAGTCCCGCAAGAACCTGACGGGCTGCGTGTGCGGCCTGGCCGGCCTCGGGCTGACCCTGGCCGGGCAGGCCGGCACGTTCTGGCCGCTGGTCGTCGGCGGCCTCTACGGCGCGGGCGCGCTGCTCGCCCCGCCGGAGCGCGAGGCGCCGCCGCCGTTCTCCGAGACGTCGGAACTGGCGGCGGTCCGGGCGGACTTCGCGGCGCTGCGGCCGTATCTCGACGCGTTCGACGCGCCGCCGGCGGCCGCGGGATCGCTGGCCGAACTCGACGGGCTGCTGACCGCGCTGCTCGACCCCGGCTGGGTGGCCGACGAACTCGTCGTCGATCCGGAGGCCGTCCACGCCCTGGCCCGGGCGGTACGGCACGACGTCCCGGAGGCGATCGACGCCTACCAGCGCACCCGCTGGTGGTCCCGCCTCACCCCGGGCGGAGAGCCGCCCGAGCGCCATCTGGAGCGACAACTGGCGCTGATCGGTCGTGAGTTGACGGCCCGCGCGGCCACCATCCGGGAGTCCCAGGAGGCCCGGCAGCAGACCCACACCACCGACCTGGAGGGCCGCGACCCACGGGAACCGTGACGGTGGCCCTACCGGCCGGGCGAAGCGGACGGCCGGCCCGCCAGGGCGGCGGCCGAAGGCCGCCGGGCCTGGGGCGGGCCGGCGCGGCGGTGCTCCGCCGCCGCCCGCCTCGCAGGCCGCAGGCCGTAAGGGGTTCAGCCCGGCCGGCCAGGCCCCGGCTCTGTCAGCCGCCGCGGATCAGGGGGAAGGCCAGGGTCTCCCGGATCGGCAGGCCGGTGAGCAGCATGATCAGGCGGTCGACGCCGAGTCCCAGGCCCCCGGTGGGGGCCATGCCGTACTCCAACGCGGCCAGGAAGCCCTCGTCGGGTTCCAGGGCCGCCTCGTCAGGGGCCCCGCCCTCCGCGGCCCGCAGCGCCTGCCGGCGCAGCCGCCGGCGTTGCTCGACCGGATCGGTCAACTCGGTCGCGCCGGTGCCCAGTTCCATGCCCCAGGCGACCAGGTCCCAGCGTTCGCCGAGCCGCGGATCGTGCCGGTCGGCGCGCACCAACGGGCTGCTGGCCAACGGGAAGTCGCGGTAGAAGACCGGCGGGCCGGTCACCGCCTGGACCAGCCGCTCGTACAGCGCGTCGACCAGCTCGGCGTGACCGGCGCGCGGCCCCGGCTCGACGCCCGCCGCCGCGCAGTGGAGCCGCAGCGCCGCGACCCCGGTGTCCGGGCCGATCTCCTCGCCGAGCGCCGCGGAGATCGCCGGGTAGACGCCGACCACCGGCCACTCCCCCGACAGGTCGTGCTCGACGCGTCCGCCGTCCTGGCCCCGCGTCACCGCCAGCGGGGCACCGTGCACCGCCGTGGCCGCCTCCCGCACCAACGCGCCGGCCAGCTCGCGCATCCCGTCCTGGTCCGCGCCGGCCCGGTAGGCCTCCAGGATGGTGAACTCCGGGCTGTGCCGGTGCGAGACCCCCTCGTTGCGGAACGCCCGCCCCAGCTCGAAGATCCGGTCGAAGCCCGCCACGCACAGGCGCTTCAGATACGGCTCCGGCGCCACCCGCAGCGTCAACTCCATGTCGTAGGCGTGGGCGTGGGTGACGAAGGGCCGGGCGTCGGAGGCCGCGTGCGGCGGCTGGAGCATCGGCGTCTCGAC
Organism: Streptomyces hainanensis; assembly: GCF_004348415.1. Classification (GTDB taxonomy): domain Bacteria; phylum Actinomycetota; class Actinomycetes; order Streptomycetales; family Streptomycetaceae; genus Streptomyces; species Streptomyces hainanensis. Next base: position 3,777 of record NZ_SMKI01000415.1, on the reverse strand, counting down.
CTCCGTGTAGCCGCGCCGCCACAGCGCCTCGCGCAGCTCGCGCAGCACCGTCGACCTGGCCACCAGCGCCGCCCTGGCCGCCGGCCTGACCACCAGCTCGGCCGGCCGGCCCCGGGCCCGCGCCACCGGGTCGGTGAGCCGGTGCCGGGCGTCGGGCAACGGCCGCAGGCACTTGGCGACCAGCCGCCACGAGGCGACGAGCAGCGAGGGCTCGCCCCGGTGGCTGCTGCCCGACTCGCCGGTGGCCTCGATCTGGTCGCCCCGGTCGATGGCGGCGACGAAACGACGGAGCCCGCCGGGGCCGGCACGCGCCCGGGTGAGGATCAGTTGCAGCTCCCCGGAACCGTCGCGCAGCCGGACGAAGACGACGCCGCCGAAGTCCCGCACCAGCAGCACCCGGCCGACCACCGTGGCCCGGGTGCCCGGCGGCCTGGACCGCAGCCAGGCCAGGGCGGCGGTGCGGTGGCCGTCCGCCGGATAGGGGTCGACGCCCCGGTCCCGCAGCTCGGCCAACTTGCCCCGACGCACCCGCTGTTGCTGCGAGGGCCGACCCTCGGCCCCGGCCCGTGCCGGCTCGGGCGGCCGGGTGACGTCCATGGCCAGCTCGCGTTCCTCGTCGGTGAGCGGCGGCAGCCCGACCGCGCCGATCGGCCTGACCCCGCCCCGGCCGTGCGGCGGGGAGAAGAAGCCCTCGACGATCGTCAGGGACAGGCCGACCCGGGCCAGGCTGCCCGGCTCGCCGTAGCAGAGGAACCGCGGAAACCACTCGGGCCGGTACTTGGCGGTGGCCCGGTACATCGTCTCCAACTGCCAGAAACGGGAGAAGAACAACAGCAGCCGCCGCCACATCCGCACCACGGGGCCCGCGCCGAGCCGCGCGCCCGCCTCCAGCACCGAGCGGCCGACGGCGAAGTTGAGCGAGACCCGCCGGATGCCGAGCGCCGGGCCGTGCGCGGCCAGCCCGGCGACCATGAACTCCACAGTGCCGTTGGGCGCGTCCGGCGCCCGCCGCATCAGGTCGAGCGAGACGCCGTCGTGGCCCCACGGCACGAACGACAGGATCCCGATCCTGGGCGCGTCGGCCCCGTCGCCGGCCAGCGCCTCGACCAGCAGGCAACGGCCGTCGGCCGGGTCGCCGAGCCGGCCGAGCGCCATCGAGAAGCCGCGCTCCCGCTCGTCGCCGCGCCACGTGTCGATGTCGGCGCGCAGCCCGGCGAACTCGGCCTCGTCCAGCTCCTGGTGGCGGCGCACCCGGATCCGGGCGCCGGTGCGCCGCACCCGGTTGACGGCCTGCCTGGTGGCGCGCATCGACCGCCACTCACGGTCGAACTCGGCCGGCCGCAGAATCGCCTCGTCCCCCAGGTGCAGCACGCGGAACCCCGCCCTGGCGAAGGCCGCCGCGCCCTGCTCGCCAGCGCCGAGCACGGCCGGCAGCCAGGCGTGGCCGCGGGCCATCTCGCTCCAGGCGGCGATCGCGCCGTCCCAGGAGTCGCGGTCGCCGATGGGGTCGCCGCCGGCCAGGCAGACGCCCGCCTCGACGCGGTACGTCACGGCGGCCAGGCCGTCCGGCGCGAAGACGGCGTCCTTGTCGCGGCGGGTCGCGAAGTAGCCGAGCGAGTCCTGCCGGCCGTGGCGGGCGAGCAGGGCCCGCAGCCGGATCTCGTCGTCCGCCGCGAGACCGGTCAGCGCGCGCTGCGAACGGAACAGCACGACCAGCGCGTTGAGCACCGCGAGGGTGCCAAAGACGTCGGGCAGGGTGCGGATGACCACGGGCGGATGGCCGGCGAAGTCGCGGGCCGCGCCGAAACCGCCGAACACCCGGTCCGCGGCGTAGGCGAGCCGGTCGCCGCGCGGCAGCGAGCCGGGGAACAGGCTCACCATCAGCCAACCGAGCCCGGTGGCCACCGCGAGCCCGGCGACCAGCGCGCCCAGCGCCCGCCAGAACGCGCCGCGCCGCACCCGGGCGTGGAACTCGGCACGCGACCACCAGAGCAGGGCGAGCAGCAGCGCGGCGCAGCCCGCCCCGGCCAGCGTCACCCAGAGCTCCGCGTAGGCCGCCCTGGCCAGGTGCACGACGAGCAGCGCCGTGGCACCCAGGACGACGACGAACCAGGCCACCCGCTTGCGTACGGTGAGGGCCGCGGCGAGCAGCAGCAGGCAGACGCCGTAGGGCAGGTTGGCCGGCAGCGGCAGCAGCAGGCCGCCCACCACGTCGCGCGGTTCGGAGAACGGGTCGCGCACGAACGGCAGCAGGGCGCTCAGCGCGCAGAACGCGCCGACCAGGGCGACGACGGTGCCGAGCAGCGACGGCACCCGGCGGCGGAAGGCGCCCGGCTCGTCAGCCCTCGCCGTAGACCCGGTCCACATTGTTCTCGGGCTCCGGCCGGTGCCGCGCGGCCGGCCCCTCCGCGAAGGCGCGCAGCACGTTCTCGGTGGTGCGGGTGACGAACCGGCCGGTCCTGGCGTCCATGCCGTGGTTGCGGCCGTTCAGGTCGGTGCCGGCCATCAGCCCCTCGACCCAGCGCATGGTGCCGGCGGCGAACACTCCGGCGCCGCCGTCCACCGTGTAGTAGGCGGAGTCCTGGTGGCTCGACCGGCCGTTGCACTCCAGCGGCGAGTGGGCGACGATCTCGATCCGGTCGGGGGTGGGCGCCTCCGGCGTCACCCGGTCGTACTCGACGCCCACGAGGTGCTCGAAGGACTCGTCCCGCTCCACCCCGGTGCCCTCGAACAGCCAGTGCCCGGGGCGGTGCACGACGTAGGGCGCGTCGGTCGGGTAGCCCTCGTACAGCACGCCGGTGAGCGACGACTCGGGGTCGGCGCCCGGATCCTGCCGGAAGTCCGTGGTGACCAGGTGCGGGTCGTCCGGGTAGTGGGGGTCCTGCGCGAACGAACCCTTGTAGCAGGCCACGCTGCGGCCCCACTCGTTCTCCGGCTCCAGCCGGCCGGGCTCCAGACGCACCCGGCGGTAGCAGGTGTTGGCCCCCAGGATCGCGACGTTGGTGCCGGCGTCGCGGGCCTCGGTGACGCGCTCGCGCTGGCGGGGCGTCCAGTACTCGTCGTGGCCGAGCACGATGACGGCGGTGGCGTCCTTCAGCACGTCCGGGTCACGGTCGACGTCGATCCCCGTGGTGTAGGCCAGGGGTATGCCGAGGCGCTCGGCGAGCACCACGGCGGCGCGCTCGTAGACCAGGAACTTCTCGGCGCCGTCACGGTCGTAGGGACGGTCGAAGCCGACCACCTTGGACCGGCCCTCGTGACTGCCGTCCTGCCCCTGGTAGAGGCTGTAGCCGCCCCACAGGTTGTACGCCTGCCAGGTGGCGGGCGCGTGCATCAACACGGTGCGGCCCGCGCCGCTCTCCGACCGGACGATCAGCGGAACGTAGCGCTGGTGCCCGTGGTCGGCGTCCAGCCGCAGCAGGTACGCGCCCTCGGGCCACCCCTCGGTGCCGAAGTCGAGGCTCCGGCGCCAGCCGGCCTGCACGGTGCGGGTGATCTGGTGCACGCGCGGCTCGCGCTGCTCCTCGCCGGGGACCGACTCCGACCGCCAGACGAGTTCGGCCTCCCGGCCGTCGTACCAGCCGACCCGGAACGCCGACACCCGGAACCGGCGGGCCGTGGTGGACACCCGCAGCGCCACCTGGTCGCCGGGGCGCCGCGGGCCGGGCGCTGCGCCGGATCGGCGCGATCGACTTCGCGACGACCGTCGCGCCCGGGCTGCGCGACGTCCTGCTCACCGGCAAGGTCTGCGAGGCGGTGCGCCGCCGCGGCCCGGAC
>NZ_SMKI01000414.1 GCF_004348415.1 Streptomyces hainanensis | reverse complement strand
GGGCGCCACAGCGGGCCGAGGCGCAACTGGCCGTCGACCGGGTGGGGTTCGCGGTCCGGCCCGGGGGAGACGATCTTGCCGGGGTTCATCCGGTTGTCGGGGTCGAACAGGGTCTTGAACTCGGCGAACGCCCCGACCAGCCGCTCGCCGAACATCCGGACCAGCAGCTCGCCGCGCGACTGCCCGTCGCCGTGCTCGCCGGAGAGCGAGCCGCCGTAGGAGACGACCAGGTCGGCGGCGCGGAACAGGAACCGCCGGAACTCGGCGACCCCCTGGGCGTCCCTGAGGGCGAACGGGATGCGGGTGTGCATGCAGCCCTGGCCGACGTGCCCGTAGAGCGACGGGTGGTCGTAGCCGAACTCGGCGAACAGCCGCTTGAGATCCCGGAGATAGTCGCCGAGCCGCTCGGGGGCGACGGCCGAGTCCTCCCAACCCTCCCAGGTCTCCCGCCCGTCCGGCGGCCGGGACGCGACGCCCAACCCCGCCTCCCTGGCCTGGAGGAACTCCTGTTCCCTGGCCGGGTCGTCGGAGAGCGCCACCCGCCGGTCCGCCTCGGAGAGCCCGAGGTCGGCCAGCAGCCGCCTGGCCCGCTCGTCGGCGTCCGCCCGGCTCTCGCCGCCCAACTGCACGAACAGCCAGGCGTCGCCCTCGGGCAGCAGCGCCAGGGAGTCGGCGTGGACGTGCTCCTCGCGCATCAGCTGCGCCATCCGGCCGTCCATCGCCTCGAGTTGCAGCGGCGCGCAGTGCGCGAGCAGCCGCGGCACGTCGTCGGCCGCGGCGCAGATGTCGGGATAGCCGAGCACGAGCAGCGCGTCGGCCGCCTCGACGGGCACCAGGTCGAGCTCCGCGCGCAGCACGGTGACGAGCGTGCTCTCGCTGCCGACCAGCGCGCGGGCCAGGTCGAACCCGTTCTCCGGCAGCAGGGAGTCGAGGTTGTAGCCGGAGACCCGGCGCGGGACGTGGGGGAAGCCGGCGCGGATGTCGTCGGCGTACTCCTCGACGAGCTCGCGGGCGCCGCGGTGCAGCCGGGCCGGCTCGCCGCCGGCGGCCAGGATCTCCTGGTAGCGGCGCTCGTCCGTCGGCCCGACCCACATGCGGGTGCCGCGGTAGGTGAGGACGTCGAGCGCCCGCACGTTGTCGACGGTCTTCCCGTACGCCTGGGCGGAGGCGCCGCACGAGTTGTTGCCGATCATGCCGCCGATCGCGCAGTGGCTGTGGGTGGCCGGCCTGGGGCCGAACTTCAGCCCGTGCTCGGCCAGTTGACTGTTCAGTGCGTCCAGGGTGATGCCCGGTTCCACGACGCAGGTCCTGGCCGCGGGGTCGACCGAGACCAGCCGGTGGCAGTACTTCGTCCAGTCGATCACCACCGCCACGTTGGTGCACTGGCCGGCCAGGCTGGTGCCACCGCCCCGGGAGAGCACGGGCGCGCCCTGCTCGCGGCAGACGGCGACGGCCTCGACGGCGGCCGTGACCGTGTGCGGCACGACGACGCCGATCGGCACCTGCCGGTAGTTGGAGGCGTCGGTGGCGTAGGCGCCCCGGCTGCCCGCGTCGAACCTGACCTCGCCGTCGACCCGGGCGGTCAACTCCGCCCGCAGCCGGCGGATGTCGAGGCCGGCGAAGTCCTCGGGCTCCGGATCGCGCACCAGACGCCTGCTCATCGGATCACCGTCTCTCCCACCTGGCCGTGTTCAGCCGCGGCCGAACGGCAGGAACTCCTGGACCTTCTGCACGAGGCCGCGCTTCACCACGTCCGCGCGGTCCGGGTCGCCCTTCAGCAGGGCCGTCGCCGTGGACTCGGCCTGCTCCCAGGTGGCGTGCGGCGGGATCGGCGGGATCGCCGGGTCGGTGACGAACTCCAGCACGGTCGGCCGGTCGGCGGCCAGCGCCTCGCGCCACGCGTCCCGCACGCCGTCCGGGCTCTCCACGCGGACGCCGTGCAGCCCGATCGAGCGGGCGAACTCGGCGTAGGGCACGTCGGGGATGCGCTGCGAGGGCTCGAACTGCGGGGCGCCGGACATCGCCCGCATCTCCCAGGTGACCTGGTTGAGGTCCTGGTTGTTGAGCACCCCGACCACCAGCCGGGGGTCGCGCCACTCCCGCCAGTACTTGCCCGCCGTGATCATCTCCGCGAGGCCGTTCATCTGCATCGCGCCGTCGCCGACCAGGGCGATCGCCGGCCGGTCGGGGTGCGCGAACTTCGCGCCGATCGCGTACGGCACGCCGGGGCCCATCGTGGCGAGGTTCCCGGACAGCGAGCCGCGCATCCGGCCGCGGAACCTGAGGTGCCGCGCGTACCAGTTGGCGGACGACCCGGAGTCGGCGGAGAGGATGGCGTCCTCCGGGAGCAGCTGGGAGAGGACGTGCGCCACCAGCTCCGGGTTGATCGGGTCGGCCTCGGTGCTGGCGCGGCGCTCCATCACCTGCCACCAGCGGGCCACGTTCCGCTCGATGTCGCGGCGCCAGGCGCCGTGCTTCTTCTCGCGCAGGTGGGGGAGCAGCGCGCGCAGCGTCTCCCTCGCGTCGCCGATGAGGTTGACCTCGAACGGGTAGCGCATGCCCGCCATGTGCGGATCCAGCTCGATCTGCACGCCCCTGGCCTGGCCGAACCCGGGCAGGAACTGCGTGTAGGGGAAGCTGGAGCCGATCGCGAGCAGCGTGTCGCAGTCCCGCATCAGCTCGTAGGAGGGCCGGGTGCCGAGCAGCCCGATCGCGCCGGTGACGTACGGCAGTTCGTCCGAGAGCACGTCCTTGCCGAGCAGCGCCTTGGCCACGCCGGCGCCGAGCCGGTCGGCCAGCTCGATCACCTCGTCGTGGGCGCCCGCCGCGCCCTGGCCGACGAGGATCGCGACCTTGTCGCCCTCGTTGAGCAGCGCGGCGGCGCGCTCGACGTCCGCCGGGGCCGGCACGGGCGCGCTGTGCGAGGTGCCGAGGCTGGACGGCACCATCTTGAACGCGTGGCCCGGCGCGGTGTACTCCAGCTCCTGCACGTCGGCCGGGATGATCACGGCCGTGACGGTCCGGCGCGCCTCGGCGGTGCGGAACGCGCGGTCGATGACGTTGGGCAGTTGCTCGGGGACGGTGACCATCTCGCAGTAGTCGGACGCCACGTCCTTGAACAGCGACAGCAGGTCGACCTCCTGCTGGTACGAGCCGCCCATCGCGCTCCGGTTGGTCTGCCCGACGATCGCCACCACCGGCACGTGGTCGAGCTTCGCGTCGTACAGGCCGTTGAGGAGATGAATGGCGCCGGGGCCGGAGGTCGCGGCGCAGACCCCGACCCGCCCGGAGAACTTGGCGTAGCCGACCGCCTCGAACGCCGCCATCTCCTCGTGCCTGGCCTGGATGAACAGCGGTTCGTTGCCCGCCCGCCCCCACGCGGCCAGCAGCCCGTTGATGCCGTCCCCGGCGTAGGCGAACACGTGTTCCACGTCCCACTCGCGCAGCCTGGCCAGTACGTAGTCCGCCACCTTCATGCCCATGAGACGGCTCCATTCATCTGCACCTGCGGCATCAAACGTGAGCTGGGGGCATCGGAAGCCCTTTCTCCGTGGTAACACACCTGGCCGAGTCCCGCCGGTCGGCGGGACTCGCGGTCGATCCGGCCGATGTTCCGGTCAGCGGCCTCCGGTCAGCGCCTTGGTCCTTCGTCGGCCCCCCGCGCCCCGCGGTGCGAGCGCTGACCGCCGCGCTCGCAGGCGGACTCGGGGTCGCGCGTCGAGACCCGGCTCGCCGTCCTCGACTCGCCCGACCGGGCGCGCCGCTCCCGCTTCGGGCTGGCTCCCGTGGGCATGACCCACTCCTTCCGTCTCGCCGGCCGACCCCGCGTACTCGGCGCGAAAGCCGCGAAACGGCGGCGCCGGCACCCGCGGCGCGCGGGTCAGCGGCGGGCGGCCCAGACGGTGCGCTCGGTGCGCATCGTGAGGTCGCCGCGGCGCTGGACGCCGTGCGGCGCTTCGGGGTCGAGCAGCCGGTCGAGTGCGGCGAGGTCGCCGGGGGCGAGCGCGTCGGCCACCGAGCCGCGCAGGCGCCGCAGACTCTCCACGGCGTAGCGGCGCACGGCGGGGGAGCGGCCGCCCTCGACGGCGACGGCCAGTGTGCGTTCGTCCTCGACGGTGAACCCGGCGGCGGCGAGCACGGGCCCCCAGTCGGCGCCGCGGTGCGGCAGCCGGGCGGCGTGGTGACGGTCGCCGACGGCGTGGCAGCGCTCCTCGAGGCCGGGGGCGTCCGCCGGGGCGTCCTCGGGCAGGAAGCGGGGGAAGCCGGCCAGCTCGACCACGGCGAACAGGCCGCCGGGCGTGAGCGTGTCGTGGACCAGGCGCAGGGCGCGTGCCGGGTCGGCCATGTGGTGCATGGCGGCGGACGCCCACCCGAGGTCGGCGGTGCCGAGGTCCGGCCACTCCGCGTCGAGGTCCGCCCGGACGGCCCGCACCCGGTCCTTCACGCCCAGGGCGTCGGCCTTCGCCCGCAGCCGGTCCAGGTGGGCGGCCGAGGAGTCGACGGCGGTGACGTGCGCCTCGGGGAAGCGCCCGAGGAGGGCGAAGGTGCCGGCGCCGGTGCCGCAGCCCAGGTCGACGATCCGGCGCGGGGCGTCCCCGACGGGCAGCCACCGGACGACGGCGGCGAGGTGCTCGGCCAGCACCTCCGCGTCCAGGTCGAGGATGTCCGCCTGGTCGGCGTCGTGCGCGTGGGGGTGCGTGCCGTGGGCCGCCTGGTGCGGCGTGGAGTGGGTCATGCGCGCCACGCTAGGCGGGCCGCCCGGCGCCCGCCGGTCCGGTTTCGCGATGCGCAAGACGATGCCCCGATCCGCTGCCGAAACCGCAAGCGGCCCGCGGTCACCCGGGTGGGCGGGCCGTTCGGATGCCTCCCACACCGCCCTCGCCGCGCTGGTGGCCGCGGCGCGCGTCGCGGTCGAAGATGCCCAGGATCTCGCAGGGCCCCCCGTCGGCGCCGATGGCGTGCGGCAGCATGGTCGGGAACTCGGCGGCCTGGTGGGTCTCGACCCGGAGGCGGCGGTTGCCCAGCAGCAGGATCGCGGTGCCGGACAGCACGACGAGCCACTCACGGCCCGGATGCGCCCGCAGCCGCGCCGGACCGTCCGGCGGCGGGTCGGTCATCCGCTGCCGCACCACGGTCATCCCCGGCTCGGCCCTGATCGACCAGCGCATCAGCGCGTGGGCCGCGTCGATCGACGGACTGGAGACGACGTCGTCCGTGTCCGTCTCGACCAACTGGTCGAGGGACGTGTCCAGCGCGCGGGCCAGGGCGGTCAGCTGGTCGAGGGCCAGCCGCCGCCGGCCCGTCTCGATGCGACTGAGCGTGGACGGGCTGAGGTTGGCGCGGCCGGCCAACTCGTCGAGCGACCACCCCTGCGCCACCCGCAGCGCGCGAATCCGCCCACGTACCAGGCTGTCCAGCTCACCGTCGCCTTGCGCCATGCGCATCATGGTATGCGCGCCGCGCCCGGCGGGGCGTGCTCACCGGGCACCGTCCTCCGCCCTCGCGGTGCGCCGGTCGATGGCCTCGATCCATGCCACGGCCACGGCGGCCACCTGGACCAACTCGGCACGGACGGCCGCCGGGTCCTCCTCGGCCAGCGCCTCGTAGACCTCCTCAAGCAGGATTCCGTCCCACGCCGTGTGCGGGTGCGGCGACGCCCCCGCCGGGCATCGGTCGATGGTGTCCGACGCCCGGGCGCGCGCGTCGTTGATCTCCTTCCAGCGGTCGGCGCTGGCCTCGTACCCGGTGCGCGTCGTGGTGCCGTCGGCGCAGGGGGCGAGGGCGGGGTGGTTCTGTTCGCCCCACCTGAGGTCCTGGCGCCGGCGGACGTGGGCGACGTCGGCCAGCACACGGTCGGTCGGGGAGTCGCTCATCAGGGAATCCTCCTGGTGGTGTGGTCGGTTGCCGGTCCCCTCGTGCACAGGGGGCTCCGACACGGCGGTCGCTTCGCATACTGGAGGCATGGCCATCTACGACACGCTCGGCGCGACGTACGGCCGGACCCGGCGGCCGGATTCCCGGATCGCCGCACAGATCCACGCCGCGCTCGGCGACGCCGCGAGTGTGGTCAACGTGGGCGCGGGCACCGGTTCCTACGAGCCGCCGCGGACGGTTCTCGCCGTCGAGCCCAGCCAGGTCATGCTCGCCCAGCGCCCACCCCGGTCCGCGCCCGCCGTGCGCGCGGTCGCCGAGCGGCTTCCGCTGGGTGACGACGCCGCCGACGCCGTCATGGCACTGCTGACCGTCCATCACTGGACCGACCTCGCGGCCGGCATCGCCGAACTCCGCCGGGTCGCGCGCCGCCGCGTCGTCGTCCTGACCTGGGACCAGCGGATCTTCCGCGAGCGGTTCTGGCTCGTGCGCGACTACCTCCCCCAGGCCGCCGCCTTCGACGACACCCGCGCCATCCCCACCGACCGGCTGGCCGCTCTGCTCGGCGGGGCCCGCCAGGAGCCCGTCCACGTCCCGCACGACTGCGCGGACGGGTTCGGCGCGGCCTACTGGCGCCGCCCCCACGCCTACCTCGACCCACGGGTGCGCGCCGGGATCTCCCTGTTCGCCCAGACCGGGGAGGACGCCATCGCTCCCGGCCTGGCAGCGCTCACCGCCGACCTCGAGACCGGCCGTTGGCACCACCGTCACGCCGACCTGCTCGCACGCGACTCCCTCGACGTCGGCTACCGCCTCCTGGTGACGGACTCCTGACCCGCGCTCGCCCGGACTCCGACGGCGGCGAGCAGGACGATCCGCGGCAGGACGACCGCCGCGGTCGGCGCCGCGGTGGCTGTGGTACACCGGAGGGTCCGCCGTTGCCGTTTCGGAGGTTCTCGTGCGTCGTCTCGCCGTCTTCATCGCCTCGTCGGACGGACGCGACCCGGCGTACGCCGAACTGGCCGCCGACGTGGGCGCGGAGTTGGCGCGGCGGGGGATCGGCCTCGTCTACGGCGGTGGCCGCAGGGGGCTGATGGGGG
>NZ_SMKI01000413.1 GCF_004348415.1 Streptomyces hainanensis | reverse complement strand
CCCCGACCCCGAACTCTCCCCCCGCACCGGCTGGACCAGGGCGCACTGGGAGTGGGCGGCCGACGAACTGCTCACCGCCGTCCGGCCGTTCGCCAACGCCAGCGGCTCCCTCCTCCACCTGCCGGGGCCGGCCAGCGGCTCGGGCCAGCTGAGCGACGGATTCGAGGGCTACGCCCGGACGTTCCTGCTCGCCGCGTTCCGCGCCGCGCACGCCGAACCCGGGCACGCGGAGCGGATCCTCGCCCCCTACGCGACCGGCCTCGCCGCCGGCACCGACCCCGACGCGCCGGAGGAGCAGCGCTGGCCGCGGCCGAGCGAGGTCCGGCAGGCCAGGGTGGAGGCGGCCTCCGTCGCCCTCGCCCTGCACGAGACCCGCCCGCTGCTCTGGGACCGGCTGCCGGACCGGGTGCGACGGAACACCGTCGACTGGCTCTCCGAGCTGTCAGGCGTCGAGGTGCCCGCCAACAACTGGGTCTGGTTCCGGGCCGTGGTCGCCGCGTTCCTCGCCTCCGTCGACGCCCCGCACGCCGCCGGCGACATCGCGCACGCCGTCGAGGTCACCGACGGCTGGTACCGGGGCGACGGCTGGTACACGGACGGCGGCACCAGCTCGTTCGACCACTACAACGCCTGGGCGATGCACCTCTACCCGCTCTGGTACTGCCGGATCTCCGGCGACCGCGAGCCGCTCGACCGCTACCGCGAGCGGCTGCGGACCTTCCTCGACGACGCCGCGCACCTCGTCGGGGGCGACGGCGCGCCGCTCTTCCAGGGACGGTCGCTCACCTACCGGTTCGCCGCCGCCGCGCCCTTCCTCACCGGCGCACTCTTCGACGCCACCCCGCTGTCGCCCGGCCTCACCAGGCGGGCGGCCAGCGGCATGCTGCGGCACTTCCTCGACCGGGGCGCCACCGAGGAGAACGGCCTGCTCTCCCTCGGCTGGCACCGCCGCTTCGAGCCGGTCAGGCAGCACTACTCGGGCCCCGCCTCCCCCTACTGGGCCAGCAAGGGCTTCCTCGGCCTGCTGCTGCCGCCCGACCACCCGGTGTGGACCGCCACCGAGGAGCCGCTGCCGGTGGAACGCGGCGACTTCACCCGGACGTCGGCCGTGCCCGGCTGGCTGGTCAGCGGCACCGCGGCGGACGGCGTGGTCCGCGTCGTCAACCACGGCACGCTGCGCTCCCCGGCCGGCCGCGACCCGTTCTACGCCAGGATCGCCTACACCACCCACACCGGGCCCGAACTCGGCCCGCCCGACCAGGCGGCCGAGTACCGGCGCGACGGCGACGCCCGCCTCGGCGACCCGGGCCCCGACAACCAGGTGAGCCTGCTCGACGCGAACGGCGCCCCGGTGCCCCGCGCCGGCCTGGCGCCGGTGGCGCCGGACGGGCGGGTCGCCGCCTCCCGGCACGGGGCCCTCGCCGTGGTCTCGGCGGTGACCGGGCCGTGGGAGGTGCGGGTGGTGCGGCCCGACGAGGCGGCACGCGGCAGCCGGCTGCGGCTCGGCGGCCACGCGCTGGCCGCCGACGTCCCGCCGGCGGAGCCGCGCCCCGGCGTGGTCAGGCGCCAGGACGGGCTGACCAGCGCCCTGCTGGTGCTCCACCCGCCGGCCGAACCGCCGCCGGCCCACCGGGCGGAGGGCACCAATCCGTTCGGCGCGCACAGCGCCACCCCCTGGTTCGAGGCGCCGGCCGACGGCCCGCTCGCCGTCGCCGTCTTCCTCGGCCACACCGCGGACGGCACGCTCCCGCCGGCGCCCCGGTTCGACGCCGCCGGCGGCGAGGTGGTCTGGCCCGACGGCGCCCGGGACGGGGCCGCCCCTGCCGTGTGAGACTGCCCGGCATGCCATCCGCACCCGAAGAGGTACCGCTGACCGGCGGGAACGTCAGCGCCGGCGTGGTCCGCGTCGGCGACACCGTGCGTCGCCCCGCCGGTCCCCAGACGCCGGCCGTACACGCCCTGCTGCGCCACCTGCACGCGGTCGGCTACCACGCCGCGCCCCGCCCGCTCGGGATCGACGAACGGGGCCGCGAGGTGCTGACGTTCGCGCCCGGCACCATCCTCTGGCCCGACCGGATGGCGCTCCTCGATCCCGCCGACCGGCTGGCCGGGGCGGCCCGGCTGATCCGCGACTACCACGACGCCGTCGCCGACTTCACCCCGCCGCCGGACGCCCGGTGGCGGCCGGTGATGCCGGCCGACGGCGCCGACCTGATCGCCCACCACGACCTCGCCCCCTGGAACCTGGTGGTCGACGAGGCCGCCGGCTCCTGGATCCTCATCGACTGGGACGGCGCGGGCCCCGGCACCCGGCTGTGGGATCTGGCCTACGCGGCCCGCGGCTTCGTCCAGCTCACCGCCAACCCCGCCTACCGGCACCCGGATCCGCTGGCCGCCGCCCGGCTGCGGACCTTCGTCGACGCGTACGGCCTCGACGAGGCCGACCGGCGCGCCCTCGTCCCGCTGCTGGGCCGCCGCACCCGCGCCATGCACGACTTCCTCCGCGACCGGGCCGCCGAGGGCGTCGAACCGTGGACCACCCACTGGAACACCGGCCACGGCGACGCCTGGCTCGGCGACGCCGAATACATCGAGCGCCGCGTGGAGTTGTGGACGGCGGCGCTGCTGGACTAGGGCGTTACCGACTGCCCCAGCCGGCGGCGAACGCCCGTGCCGGGTTGTCGACGAAGACCGCGTGCGCCACCCGCTCGCCCAACTCCCGCTCCACCCGCGGCCGGAGCCCGGTCAGCAGGAACGGCATCCCGGGACCCTCGCCGCCGGCCGCAGCGGCCCTCGCCCGGGCCGTGGTGGTGTCGCCGCCGAGCAGCAGCCGGTCGGCGTGCCCGGCCTCGCAGAGCGCGGCCAGCGCGTCGAGCAGCCGCCAGTCGGTGGCGTGGTGGGTGCGCGACGGCCCGTCGAACGCCAGGAACGCGCCGGCCTCGGCGGCCTGCCGGTGCACCCGGGCGTCGGGGGAGCGGTTGAGGTGGCTGAGGATGACCCGCGCCGGCGGGACGTGCAGCTTCTCGCACAGCAGTGCCAGCACGTCCAGGGCCGCCGTGCCGCCCTCCAGGTGCACCCCGATGGGGGCGTCGGTCGCGTGGTGCGCCTCGGCGGCCGCCGTCATCACGGCGCGGGCGTGCGCGTCGAGGCCGTGGAAGGCCCCGGCCACCTTGATCAGGCCGGCCCGGGCCGTGCCGTTGGCGCCGTCGGGGTCGTCGTCGTTGCGCATTCCGCGGGTGAGCTCGTCGACGAACAGTTCCGCGAGCCGCCCGGCGACCCGCTCGGTCATCAACTCGCCCTCGTGCGCCACCTGGTGGAATCCGGTGGCGGCGACCAGGTGCACCCCGGCGGTTCGTGACACCTCGCCCAGCCGGCCGGCCCGCCGGCCCATACCGAACGGCGTCCACTGCGCGACCGCCCGCCCGCCGGCGTCGGCGAAGGCCCGCAACTCCGCGACGGCCGCCGGGAGATCGTCCAACTCCTGGCCCGGCAGCCGTGCCGAGCGGAGGAAGAGGTGGTCGTGCGCGTCGCAGACTCCCAGCTCACCGGGGGCGATGTCTCCCAGGACGGTGCGGATGGCGAGAGCGTCAGGCATAGCGGAATCGTAGCCGCCGCCCGCGATCTGCTACCGGGCGGTTGCGTCTCGTGGGTCCGTGGTGCAACCTGGCCCAAGGGCGAAAGGGGCGGAACCATGAGCGACACATCGAGCGACGTTCCGGACCGCGTCGAACGCGCCATCGGCTCCGTCCTCGTCGCGCTGGCCGATCCCACGCGCCGGCGGCTGCTCGACGCGCTCGCCGAGGCCGGCCAGGCCAGCGCCACCACGCTGGCCGGCCGCCTCCCGGTCTCCCGACAGGCCGTCGTCAAGCACCTCCAGGTGTTGCTCGACGCCGGCCTGGTCAGCGGCGGTCGCGCCGGCCGCGAGGTGCTCTACCGGGTGCGTCCGGCCCCGCTCGACGCGTCGGCGCGCTGGCTCGACGCGCTGTCGGCCTCCTGGCACCGGCGCCTCGCCGCCCCGAACCAGGCGCCCGAGCCCGGCCCTCAGGGCCGGTAGACGGCCACCCGCACCGAGACCGTGACCCGCGCCGGCGCCGGCAGCGCCGCCACCCGCCGCCCCAGCTCGTCCGGCGTCACGTGCCGCGCGGAAGGACCCATCGAGACCAGCTCCGTCGTCCCCTCCGCCGAGAGATCCACCGGATACTCGACCGGCGTCGCGGGGCCGGCCGCCGCGAACTCCCCGGCGAGCGCCCGCCGCACCCGTTCCTCCTTGGCCGCGTCCACCGACAACAGCCCGAGCGGGCCGCGCAGTTCCGCCAGGTGCCGCTCGGTGGGCGTGACCACCACCAGCGCGCCGCCCGGTCGCAACACCCGCCGGAACTCCGCGCCGTTGCGCGGCGCGAAGACGTTGAGCACGGCGTCCGCCGACGCGTCCGCGACCGGCAGCGAGCCCCAGACGTCGCAGGCCGCGGCGGCCATCCGGGCGTGGGCCCTGGCCGCGTGCCGCAGCGCGTGCTTGGAGGCGTCGAGCCCGAGCCCGACGGCCGCCGGCCGGGCGTCGAGCAGCGCGCCCAGGTAGTAGCCGGTGCCGGTCCCGGCGTCCACCACGGTCTCGGCGGACGGCGGGACCGCGTCGGTCACCGCCGCCGCGATCGGCGCGTAGTGCCCGGCCGCCAGGAAGTCGACCCTGGCCCGCACCATCTCGGCGCTGTCGGCGCCGGTCGGCGCCCCACCCCCGGCCAGCAGGCTCACATAGCCCTGCCGGGCGACGTCGAACGAGTGCCCCGCGGGGCACCGGAGGGCACGGTCGGCGGGCCGCAGCGACCCGCCGCAGATCGGACACCTGAGCATGGCCAGGGCGGCGTCGGGCATCGGGACGTTCATGGTGTTCGTGTTTCCTAGGTCGGTGCACGGCGGTCGGGGTGGGGACACCAGCGCGGCGGGACCGCCCCCTGCCGGGCGCCCACCGTCGTCTCACCGCTGCCTCAGAGGAAGGCCGGCGCGTTTCCGTCGCGTGCCATGCCCGGGATGTTACCCGTCCGCCCAGCTCACCACGGCGGCCGACCGCACGCCGGGTAGGGTGCGACCCGCCGGAAGGAGAACATGACGTGACCACCGAGAAGCTCCGCTGCGCCGTGCTCGACGACTACCAGGGCGTCGCGCTCACCATGGCCGACTGGTCGCCGCTCGCCGACGCCGTCGACGTCACCGTCGTGCGGGAGTACATCGCCGACCGCGACCGGCTCGTCGAGCTCGTCGGGGAGTGCGAGATCGTCGTCATCATGCGGGAACGCACGCCGTTCCCGGCCGAGTTGTTCGACCGGCTGCCCAGGCTGCGGCTGCTGGTCACCACCGGGATGCGCAACGCGTCCGTCGACCTGGCGGCGGCCGAACGGCACGGCGTCACCGTCTGCGGCACGTTCAGCCGCTCCCAGCCGACCGTCGAGCACACCTGGGCGCTGCTCCTCGGCCTGGCCCGCAACCTGCCCCGGGAGAACGCGGCCGTCCGCGACGGCGGCCCCTGGCAGTCCACCATCGGCGCCGACCTGCACGGCCGCCGCCTCGGCCTCGTCGGCCTCGGGAAGATCGGCTCCCGGGTGGCCGCGGTCGGCGCCGCGTTCGGCATGGACGTGGTGGCCTGGAGCCCCCACCTGACCGACGAACGGGCCGCCGCCGGCGGCGCCACCCGGGCCGCGAGCCTCGACGAACTGCTGGCCACCAGCGACTTCGTCTCCCTGCACCTGGTGTTGAGCGACCGCACCCGAGGCCTGCTCGGCGAGGCGGAACTGCGCCGGATGCGGCCCACCGCCCGCCTGGTCAACACCTCGCGCGCCGCCCTCGTCGACCAGACCGCGCTCGCCAGGGCCCTCCGCGAGGGCTGGATCGCGGGCGCCGCGGTCGACGTCTACGACGCCGAACCGCTCCCCGCCGACCACGAGTTCCGCACCCTGCCCGGGCTGCTCGCCACCCCGCACCTCGGCTATGTCACGGAGGCCACCTACCGGACGTTCTACGGCGAGGCCGTGGCCGACATCGTCGCCTTCCTCGCCGGCGAGCCGGTCCGCGTGCTGGGCGGCTAGGCCCCGCTGATCCGTCCCTACGACCGCACCCGCACCCGAAGTGATGGACGCGCTGACCCGCCTTTGACCTGGGGCGCGAGCGGGCTCACGGCCAGAGCAGCCCGCGCCGCCAACCCCCGTCCGCGTCCCGGCGGTACCGCAGCCGGACGTGCCGCCGCCCCGCGTCGCCCTGCCAGAACTCGGCCTCGTCGGCCCACAGCACGTACACCGTGTGCCCCGGCGGCACGGCGTCCGGCTCGGCCGCCAGCCGGCGCTCGGCCGCGTCGGCCGCGTCGGTCCACTCCCCGAGCGAGCCCAACGGCTCGCTCTGCCGCGCCACCAGGCCGGCCACCCGGGAGCGGGGCGAGCGGGCGTGGAACTCGGCCGCCGAGACGTCGGGCGGCGCCGTCGCGACCCGGCCGCGCAGCCGCACCTGCCGCCCCCGCGCCGGCCAGTAGTACGTCATCGCCGCCACCGGTCTGGCCGCCAGCTGCGCGCCCTTCGGGCTCGTGGCGTCGGTGGCGAACACCCAACCGCCGCCGTCGACATCGACGTTCCGCAGCGCCAGCACCCGCGCGTCCGGCGCCCCGTCCGCGTCCACCGTGGCGAGCGTGACGGCGTGCGGGTCGGGTACCCCGGCCGCGACGGCCTCCGCCAGCCACCGCGCGAACAGTTCGCCCGGCGCCCCGGGCGCCGCGCCGGCGTCGAACGCCGGCAACTCCCGTGCCATCAACGGTGTCCCGGCCAACAACCGCCCCACCTCGCCGGGGCCCGCCGGCCACGCCATGCCCGTCATCCTCGGCTCCCTCGCCTCGCCCTTCCCGCCGCGCCACATGATGGCCCAGCCCCCGCACACTTCGCGCACAGCGCGCCGTCCCCGAAATGGCGGGAACAGGTGCGGTGGCGGGTGCGAATCCACGGGAACGCTTCCAGGG
>NZ_SMKI01000412.1 GCF_004348415.1 Streptomyces hainanensis | reverse complement strand
GGGGCGACCCCCGGGCCCCGTCAGCCGCCGGCTGTCAGGTCGTAGACCGTGACCCCGCCCACCGTCGTCGCCGTGAAGTTCGCCTCCACCCAGGCGGCGATCTCTCCGGACGCGCCGTCCTGACCCATCCCCATCCTCATGCCACCGCCCCCGCCGATGAAGGAGTGGACGTCGCCACGCTCCACGTACGTCACGAACTCCTCCGACGTGGGCGACGGGTCGGTGCCGTTGAAGCCGGAATTGCCTGAGAATCCGGTCCGGGACCGGCAGGCACCGCCGGACCGTCGAGCCCGTCGCTAGGGGATGGTGAAGCGGATGCCCGTCAGCTCCTCGGACGCGGCCCACAGCCGCTCGCTCATCGCGTCGTTCCTGGTCCAGGCGGCCCGCCAGGGACCGCCCGGGCCGCCGCGCAGGGTGCGGGCGCCCAGGACGCTGGGACCGGTGAACGAGTCGGGTGCGACCGAGGGCGCGGTGGCCGCGTACAGCAGCGGCGTGGCGCCGACCTCGGGCGGCGCCCCGATCAGCCGGTTGAGCGCCTTGGCGGCGCGCTCCCCGGCGGAACTGCCGGCCATTTGCGGCCCCTTGGTCTGGAGCTCGGTCGACGCGTACCCGGGGTGCACGGCGGCGGCCAGCACGTCGTGGCCGCGCAGCCGGCGCGCCAACTCGTGGGTGAACAGCAGGTTCGCCGACTTGGACCTGGCGTAGGCCGTCCAGGACCGGTAGCGGCGCTCGGAGTTGAGGTCCCGCAGGTCGATGTTGGACATCCAGTGCGCCAGGCTGGAGACCACCACCACCCGCGCCCCGGGCGTGGCGAGCAGGTGCCGCGACAGCAGCCCGGTCAGCGCGAAGTGGCCGAGGTGGTTCACGCCGAACTGTGTCTCGAAGCCATCCGCCGTTCGGGCGAACGGGATGGCCATCAGGCCGGCGTTGTTGATCAGCAGGTCGAGCGGCCGCTCGCCCCAGTCGCCGGCGAAGGCCCGTACCGACGCCAGGTCGGCCAGGTCGAGCAGCCGCAGCTCGGCCCGCGCCTCGGGAACCTCGCCCAGCAGCCGCTCCAGGGCCGCCTGGCCGCGCTGCTGGCTGCGGCAGGCCAGCACCACCAGGGCGCCGCGGCGGGCCAGCTCGAGCGACGCGACGTAGCCGAGCCCGCTGTTGGCGCCGGTGACCACCGCGGTGCGGCCCTTGAGATCGGGGATGTCGCGCACGGTCCAGCCCATGGCGCCAAGCCTAGGCCGCGCCGCGGTGTTCGGCGATCCGAGTCAACCTCCGGTCAGGTGCGCGGATTGTCGGTGCCCGGCGCGCCGACCGCGACGGGGCAGGTCAGCCGGCGGTCGTTGCCGACGACACGCTCAGGACCGGTCAGGGTCACCGGCAGCCGGTGCCTGATGTCGGCGCTGGACGCGGCGAGCCGCAGCTCCAGCGCGCCCGGTTCCACGATCCGCCGGCCCGGCGCCACCGTGTACGCGGCGAGGTCCGGGTGGAACGCGAACCGCACCTCGGCCGACTCGCCGGGTGCCAGCGGCACCCGGGCGTAGCCGATCAGCCGGTTCACCGGGCGCGCGGTTCTGGCCACCGGGTCGTGGAGGTAGAGCTGGACGACCTCGGTACCGGCCCGCTCGCCGGCGTTGGTCACCGTCAGCCGCACCTCCGCCGCCGCGTCCGTGTCCAGGGCGTCGGTGTCGACGGACGCGTCGGACCAGGCGAACTCCGTGTAGGACAGGCCGTGTCCGAACGGGTAGCAGGGCGTCGGGTCGACGGAGCTGGCCTCGCCCGGCTGCCCGAGCGGCGGCGCCAGGTACGACCACGGCTGGCCGCCGGGGTCGGCCGGCACGCCGACCGGCAGCCGGCCCGACGGCTCGACCCGCCCGGAGAGCACCCCGGCCACCGCGCCGCCGCCCTCCTCGCCGGGGAAGAACGCCTGCACGCAGGCCGCCAGCCGGTCGGCCCAGCGGCCCAGCGCGTAGGGCCGGCCCGTCAGCAGCACCAGCACCACCGGCACCCCGGTGGCCAGCGCCGCGTCCACCACCGCCTCCTGGCCGTCCGGCAGCCGCAGGTCGGCGGCGTCGCAGCCCTCGCCCGACGTGCCGCGCCCGAAGAGCCCCGAGCGGTCCGCGACCACCACCACGCACACCTCGGCGCCCGCCACCTCCTCGGGCGTCTCGACCCTCGCGACCTCGGCGTTCGGCAGCTCGGTGCGCAACGCCTCGAACAGGGTGGGCAGTTCGACGCCGATCGGCAGGTCGGGGTGGTGCGCCCCGGCGTGCCGCGGGAAGGTGTAGCAGCCCAGCATCGCCGCCGGATCGTCGGCCAGCGGGCCGAGCACGGCGATCCGCGCGCCGGGCGCCAGCGGCAGTGCCCGGTTGCGGTTGGCCAGCAGCACCACCGACTCCTCGGCCAGCCGCCTGGCCACCGCCCGCATCTGGGGCGGGTCGAGGTCCACCACGTCGGCGTCGCCCGCCAACGCCGAGGGCTCGCCCGACCAGTCGGCGTCCAGCAGGCCGAGCTGCGCCTTCTGGGTCAGCACCCGGAGCACCGACCTGTCCACCAGCTCCTCGGCCACCTCGCCTGACCTGAGCGCCTTCAACAGCGGTTCGCCGTAGCAGCGTTGGGCCGGCAGCTCGACGTCCACGCCGGCCGCGAGCGCCAACATCGCGGCGTCGCCGGGCGATCCGGCCACGCCGTGGCTCAACTCCAGGAAGGAGACGCCGAAGTAGTCCGAGACGACCGTTCCGGTGAAGCCCAGCTCGTCCCGCAGCAGTCGGGTCAGCAGCTCGTGGTCGGCTGACGCCGGCACCCCGTCCACGTCGTTGTAGGCCGCCATCACCGAGCGGGCGCCGCCCTCCCGCAGCGCCATCTCGAACGGTGGCAGCAGCACGTCGGCCAGCTCCCGGGGCCCGACGGAGACCGGGGCGTGGTTGCGGGCGCCGCGCGAGGCCGAGTAGCCGATGAAGTGCTTGAGGGTGGCCACGATCCCGGACCGCTCAAGTCCCCGAACGTAGCCGGTGCCGACGGTGGCCACCAGGTACGGGTCCTCGCTGATGGACTCCTCGGTGCGGCCCCAGCGCGGGTCGCGCACCACGTCGAGCACCGGCGACAGGCCCTGGTGGATGCCGACCGAGCGCATCGAGGTGCCGATCAGCCGGGCCGCCTCCTCGACCAGCTCGGGGTCGAAGGAGGCGCCCCAGGCCAGCGGGGTGGGGAAGATGGTGGCCTGCCAGGCGTTGAACCCGGTCAGGCACTCCTCGTGCGCGATGGCCGGCACCCCGAACCGGTTGCCCGCCGCGATCCGCCGCTGGTCCTCGGCCAGGGTTCTGGCCCGCTCGGTCGGGTCGACCGGGGCGGTGCCGAACGGCCTGGTGAACTGCCCGAGTCCGTGCACCACGACCGAGCGCGGGTCGGGGGTCGACGCGTCGATCTCGTGCTGCCTGGGGGCGACGTCCTCGTCGTCCTCCGACCCGACTCCCGGCCAGATGCCGACCAGTTGGGCCAGCTTCTCCTCCAGGGTCATCCGGGAGAGCAGTGCGGCCGCGCGGGAGGCGGCCGGCAGCGAGACGTCCTGCCAGGGGTGTTCCTGGGGCTCGCTTTGGTCGGGCATGGTGCTCCTTCTCAGTGGTCTTGGTGCTCCCCGCGGGGCGCTCCTCACCGGCCGCCGACGCCCATCAGGCCGTTGATCAACTGCCGGCGCGCGAAGAGGTATGCGGTGAAGATCGGCACGATGGAGAGCACGACGGCGGAGAGCAGCGCCGGGATGTCCGCCCGGTACTCGCCGATGTAGTCGTAGAGGCCGAGCGTGAGCACGCGGTTCTCCTGGGACTGGGTGAGGATCAGCGGGAACAGGAAGCCGTTCCAGGCGCCGAGCGCCGCGAACACCCCGACCGTCGAGATGCCGGCGCGGGACATCGGCACCACGAGCTGGAGCAGGATCCGGGTCTGGCTCGCGCCGTCCAGCGCCATCGACTCGTACAGCTCCTCGTCGATGTCCCGCATCGTGCCCACCAGGATCAGCACGCTGACCGGCAGCGAGAACGCGGCCGTGGGCAGGATCACCGCCATCAGCGTGTCGTACATCTGGAGTTCGGTGATGAGCCAGTAGATCGGGATGATCACGGCCTGGGACGGGATGGCCAGGCCGAGCAGGAACAGCTGGAAGGTGCGGCGCGAGATCGCGGAGCGGTTGCGCACCACGGTGTAGGCGACGGTCACCGACAGCACGACGGCGATCGCCGCGCAGGAGACCGTCACCACCAGGGTGTTGAGCAGGTAGCGCGGGAACTCGCCCTCCAGCACCCGCTGGTAGCTGTCGAGCGACGGACTGGTGGGCAGCGACAGCGGGCCGTTCTCCAGATAGGACGCCCGGTCCTGGAGGGTGGAGATCACCAGCACGTACAGCGGGATCACCACGACGGCCAGCCAGAGCAACGCGGCGAAGCCGGCCGGGTAGTTGCCCCTGGGCAGCCGTCGGCCCGGGCCGCGTGCCGGCCGCCCGGCCGGCGTCCCGGGTGGCGTCGCGGGCCGCCGCTCGGCGACGGTCCCCGCCTGGGTCTGGGTCACAGCCCCTCCCTGGTGCTCTGCATCCTGGTGAACCCGGTCAGCCGCACCAGCAGCAGTGAGACGCCGGTCGCGATGACCACCAGGGTCGCGGCGATGGCGCTCGCGTAGCCGAGCTCGAAGGTCCGGAACCCCTCCTCGTACATCAGGAAGGGCAGGATCCTGGTGGCGTCGCCAGGGCCGCCGTTGGTGAGGATCAGCACCGTGTCGAAGTAGGTCAGCGCGCCGACCACCATCAGCACCGACGACGTGATGACGGTGTTGCGCAGCTGCGGCAGCGTGATGGAGAAGAACTGCCGCACGGTGCCCGCGCCGTCGATGGACGCCGCGTCGTAGAGCGAGCGCGGGATCTGCCGGGCGCCGCCCTGGTAGATCAGGGTGTGGAACGGCACGAACTGCCAACTGGCCACGAAGACGATGGCGATGAACGCGCCGCGCGACGAGCCGAGCAGGTCGGCCGTCTCCAGGTCGAACCACTCGGCGACGTCGGCGGCCAGGCCCAGGTTGGGGTCGAACAGGGTGCGCCAGAGCAGGGCGAGCGCCACCGAGGAGGCCAGCAGCGGCAGGAAGAAGATCGCCGACAGCACGGCCCGGTAGCGCTGCCGGCCGGCCGCCCACACGCCGAGCAGCAGCGCGATCGGGGTCTGCACGGCCCAGGTGCACAGGGTCAACAGCACGCTCAGCCAGACGGCGTTGCGCATGCCGTCGTCGTTCCAGAGCCGGGACCAGTTGTCGAAGCCGATCCAGGAGGGGCTCCCCAGCCCGTCCCAGTCCGTGAACGACAGATAGCCGACCAGCACCATGGGCGCGGCGGCGAAGACGAGGAAGAACAACACGCCCGGAATCGCCCAGGCGAGGCCTGGGCGACCGGCGTGCGGGACGGAGACGGCGTCCGCCCGCGCGGAGTGGCGACTCATGCGACGACCACCCGGACCTAGAGGTCCTGCATCGCGTCGACGAACTCCTGCGCGGACAGGTCGCCGCCGAAGAGCTTCTCGATGTTGTCCATCATCGGCGTGGACTGCGCGGCCGGCAGCACCTGGTCCCAGGACAGCGTGAAGTCCGAGGCGTTCGTCACCATGTCGTACTGGAAACGGGCGAACTCCGGGTTGTTGTGGCTGTCCAGCAGCGACTCGGCGTTGACGGTGGTCGGGATGTCGCCGTTGTCTATCAGCGCCTGCGCGTACTCCTCGCCGGCCATCAGCGACAGGAACTCCACGGCGGCGTCGAGGCGTTCGCCCTCCACGTCGGAGTGGACCGACCAGTAGTTGGTCGGGTTGCCGACCACGGCGGACGGATCGCCGGCCCCGCCCGGGATGCCGGGGAAGCTGGCGAAGGCCAGGTCGTTCTCGGTGAACTCGGGCTGCTGCGAGAGCTGGTTGGCGTACTCCCACGAGCCCATCAGGTGCATCGCGGCCTCGCCCTGTGCGAAGAACGTCGACGCGCCGTCCGTGGTGTACCGCACGGACCGGAAGTTGTTGCCGAACGTTCCGGCGTCCACCAGCTCCGTCACCCGCTCGGCCGCCGCCAGCACCGCCGGGTCGCCCCAGGCGGCCGTGTCGCCGCCCCTGATCCGGGCGAACACCTCGGCGCCGCCCTCCCGGTCCAGCAGGTACTCGAGCCACATCAGCTCGGTCCACGGGTCGCCGCCGGCCAGCACGGCCGGGGTGATGTCGCGCTCGACGAACGTGTCCACGAGCCCGAGCAGCTCGTCCCAGGACGTGGGCGGTTGGACGCCGGCCTCGTCGAACAGGGTCTGGTTGTAGAACAGGATCACGGGCTGCACGCCGCGCATCGGCACGCCGTAGATCCGCCCGTCGATCCCGCCGGCCTCCAGGATCGACGGGATGAACGCGCCCTGGAGCCCAGGCTCCTCCGCCACGACGTCCGTGAGGTCGACCAGCATGTCCTGGTCCACGAAGTCGGAGATGCTGCCGCCGCCCCAGTTGAAGAAGATGTCCGGCGCGTTGGAACCACCCATGGCGGTCCGCATGCGGTCCTGGTAGTTCTCGCCGGGGATCTGGGTCAGGGTGATGTCGATGTCGGAGTTCTCGTTGAACCGCTCGACGAACTCCTCCTGGATCACGGTCGAACCGTCCTGGTAGACCCACACCTCGAGCCCGTCCCCACCGCGCCCGCCGGGACCGCCGCTCCCACAGGCCGCCAGAACGGTCATCGACAGGGCGGCGGCCGTCGCGGCCGCGAGGTGACGTGGTCGTCGGGGACGCCGGTTACTAAGGCTTCGCATCGTCGCATACCTTCCGGAAACTCGCCGAAAATTATCGGACCAAGTGCCGAAGCAAAGTACGACCGACGGGCGCGCCCGTCAACACCTCGCGCGCCAACCCGCCCTGACGGGCGGGGCTTCACGGCGCGGCTCAGCCGTTCCGGCTGTTCCGGACGTTCCGGATGTTCCGGCTCGGGCGGGTGTGTTCCCCCCGCC
>NZ_SMKI01000411.1 GCF_004348415.1 Streptomyces hainanensis | reverse complement strand
ACCCGCCCCTTCCCGCGCGCGGAGGGGGCGCGGCGCCCCCTCGAACGGGCGGCGATTCATGCAATGCCCCTGCGCGGCGGGTCAAGCAACGAAGAACCCCGCCTGTCACCTGGGGCGGTCGGCGGGGTTCAACAGTGGTTCGTGAACCTCTCAGTCCTTGAGTCGCATCACGAACGCTGTCCAAGCTGCCTCGGGCAGGACGAGGGCGGTGTGCGGGTTCTTGCTGTCCCGCACGGGGACGACGCCGGGGAGGTCGTCCACGACCTCGACGCACTCGCCGTTGCCCTGGCTCCTCCGGGGCTTGCGCCAAGCGGCGCGGGCGAGGTCCATGCTCCGGCCCTCTTGGCTGTTCATAGCTCCTTCTTCACCATGTTCCGGATCATCGCCAGCGTCTGTGGGACGCTCATGGCGTTCGCTCGTAGGTTGTCGAACAGGACCTCGTACCGCTGCGTGTCGCCCGGGTAGGGGTCACTGTTGGCTTCGACATAGACCACATCGGGATCTTCCTGATGCGGGAACCGCAGGATATTGAACGGCCCCTCCAGTGTCCCAGGATGGGCACCGGAAGAGAAGGGAATGGCCTGGAGCAGGACGTTCGGCAGGTCCGCCAGCTCCAGCAGTCGATCAAGCTGCTCACGCATCACCTCGGCCCCGCCGACCAGTCTGCGCAATGCTGACTCGTCGAGCACGGCGCGCACCTCAAGCGCGTTGGCTCCGGTGAGTACCTGCTGGCGCTGCATCCGTACATCCAGGCGCTGTTCCAGAGCTTCTTCCGACAGGCCGGGGACGGTCGCCCGGTTGATCTCCTCGGCGTAGCGGCTCGTCTGGAACAGCCCTGGGATCACGTTCTGGTAGGTGAGCATGGACTCCGCCTCGGCTTCCAGCCCGATGTAGGTCGAGTACGGGACGTCGCTGTAGAGCTGCCACCAGCCCTTCTTCCGTGCCTCGCGCGTCAACTTGGCCAGCTTCTCGCGCTGCTCCGAGTCCTCCACGCGGTAGAGGTCCAGGAGCCGCGTCACATCGGCCGGCGTTGGAGTGGAGCGCCCAGCCTCGATCCGCGACAGCTTCGAGGCCGACCACTTCAGATTCCTCGACGCTTCGCTCCCCTTCATGCCGGCGGCTTCGCGGAGTCGCTTCAGTTCGAGGCCAAGTCGGCGGCGCCGGACCACCGGGCTCGCAGTCGTCATGGGCACAGTCTGCCACTGTTGAGCGCACTCCCACATCCAGATGCAATTGCATCCCTGGGTGGTATTGCGCTCAACTCTTCAATGCCGTCATGCTGTTCAATGACAAGGGGCGCCCGCAATCGACGGGGCGTCAGCTTCGTGCGCCACCCCCACACCTTGGCGTGCGATGGCCGTGGAGGTGCCGATGCAAGTCACCGAGCGAATCCCCAGCGGCATCCGCAGCTGGTCATTCACTGCGCGAGCCGACGAGATCCCGACCTGGCGTCATGCCGTAGCTGGCGTGCTACGCGGTTGGCGGGCTGACGAGAAGGCCGTCGAGCTGGCCGCGTTCGGTATCTCCGAGTTGCTGTCCAACGTGATCAAGCACGTCCGGGACCGGCGGTGTTGCCTCTGCTTGGTCCGGACCGGGGAGCAGGTCTACATCCAGCTCTTCGACCGATCACCGGCGCCGCCTGTGCTTGGAGAGCCGGCCTGGGATGCCGAGTCGGGTCGAGGCCTGTGGCTGCTACGGGAGATGTGCCCGCAGGTCGGCTGGCAGACCGCGCCGCCTGGTCTGGGCGTGAAGTGCGTGTGGTTCACATGCCCGTTGACGAACGAGAAAGAGGTGGAGCGGTGAGCTTCCTGGAGTTGGACAGCTTCATCGACCTTCCAAAAGAGCTGGAAGACGATCTGATCGAGATCGGCGGCAGGCTTCCTGCCTGGAGCGTGGAGGGCACCTTCCTGGCACGGTCCACGATCGAGCGGTACCGGACCGAGCTGGATTCGGCTCCGCTGTTCCTTGACGTCAAGGACCGTCTGCTCCCCCAACTGGGCGAGGCCGCTGGCGGATACGCCGTGGTGCGCCTGCGTAACATCGCGCAGGCGTTGGGGATTGGGAACCAGTTCCTACGCTTGGCCACGGCGATTCTCACCGAGGTGGCGACCCCCTTCCAGCCTTTCCGACGGTGGCCGCTGTGGAAGGAGATCGGGACCAATCTCCACGCCAATCCCGGCCTGTCCACCGGAACGGGGTACAACGCGTTTCATATGGACCTGGTCAACGTGACCCAGCCCCCGGACTACACGACGCTGCTGTGCGTCCGGCCCGACCCGCTCGGTGCCGGCGCGAGCATCCTTTCCGACGCTCGCGCGGCCGTCTCGCGCTTGACTCCCTCAGACCGCGCCCTCCTGGCCGACGCGGCATACAGCTACGGGTCGTTCTTCGATCTGTCCGACGTCGGCGAGGAATACAAGCCATTCCCCGTCCTGGATGGCGAACCCGAGGACCTCGGATTCGTTCGGTTCACCGCCAAGATGCTCTCCGAGTCCGGACTCGATGAGGCACACGCCCACGTGGCAAAGGAACTCGCGGACCAGATGGTCGCCGAGCACGTGTCCTTCACGCTCCAGCGCGGTGACGTCCTGGTCGTGAACCAGCACCGAGTGGTTCACGGCCGCGAGCCGCTGGGCGGCGGTCAGCGCGACATCGCGCCCGAGGACCGCCGCTTGCTGCTCCAACTGTTCCTGTGTGGTGCGGGTACCACCGGACAGGCCGTCACGTAGGCGCTGCGTGCAGGTGTCCGGCCAGGGCTCGCCGAGGTTCCTAGATTCGCGAGTTACGCAACGACTGCCACACAGCGCCGGCCAGCGCCCGCGTCGACCGGGGGACGGACAGCCCCTCGTGCTCGCGGTACAGCGCCCAGTTGTACGGGACGAGTGACAGCTTGTTGGACGACAGCGATCCCGCCTGGTGGGCCCGGTACACCGCCAGCGGCTCGGGAAGGCCCCGGGCGGCAGGCCCGTCGCGCATGATCGACAACCAGAGCGCGTAGTCCTGTCGCTTCCGCATCTCCGGCATCAGCCTCGTGCCGAGGACCTTGCGGTCGTACATGGCGGTCAGCGCGCCGATGTGATCCCGGACCAGCATCGCACCGTAGTCCACATGTTCTCGAGCCTGGACCACACGCCCATTCGGAATGAATTCGGTGCTCTCACCCACGTAGTCGGCGTCCATCTTGTAATAGGAGGTGAACGTCAGAGGCGCTTCGCCTGCCGCGGCGAATTCGACCTGCCGCTCAGTTTTCTCCGGGAGCCACATGTCGTCACTGTCGAGGAAGGCGATGTAATCCCCCTTGGCCCGCTCGATAGCGAGGTTGCGTGCCCGGCCCGCACCGCCTCTTTCGGGCGCCGATTCCGGCCGCACGCGATCGTCCTGCCTGGCGAATTCCATGAGCAGGTCCATGGAGTCGTCGGACGACTTGTCGTCGGTGACCAGAAGCTCCAGATCGCTGTGGGTCTGCGTGAGTACCGACCGGATCGCGGCACCCAGAGTGGCTGCCGAGTTGTACACAGGCATCACAACAGACACCAGGGGCACAGCGCTTCTCCTTACCAGGCCAAAGACGACGGTCCATTCAAGCACTGGAATCGTAGGAGGAGTTGCCATGCATGTTGTTGTCGCCGGTCAGGGCTACGTGGGTCTGCCCCTGGCCGTGCGTGCCGCAGAGGCGGGCCACCGTGTCGTGGGCTACGACGTGGACCCGGATCGCGTTCAGCGGATTGCCACCGGCCACTCGTACGTCGATGACGTGGCGTCCGCGCGGCTCCGCGCGGCGTTGGACTCCGGGGCCTATTCCGTGACCTCCGATGCCGCGGCGCTTGCCGGGTTCGACATCGCGGTGATCACCGTGCCGACCCCGCTGCGGGACGGCGTGCCCGATGTGACCTACATCGAGTCCTGCGCCGACACCCTGGGCGCGCACCTGCGCCCTGGCGCGACCGTGGTCCTGGAATCCACGACCTACCCAGGTACCACCGAGGAGCTGATGGCACCGACCTTGGAGAAGGCTTCCGGTCTGACCGCTGGTGCGGACTTCCACGTCGGTTTCAGCCCGGAGCGCATCGACCCGGGGAACAAGGAGTGGCCGTTCGAGAAGACGCCCAAAGTGGTGTCCGGTATCGACGTGGCATCGCTCGACGTGGTCAGGGACTTCTACGACGGCTTGGTGGAGACGACAGTTCCGGTCTCCGGAACGAGAGTGGCCGAGCTGGCCAAGCTGATCGAGAACATCTTCCGGCACGTCAACATCGCGCTGATCAACGAGATTGCGATGCTCGCGAGGCCACTCGGCGTGAACGTCTGGGAGGCGATCGACGCCGCCGCGTCCAAGCCCTTCGGTTTCATGAGATTCACCCCTGGACCCGGCGTCGGCGGGCACTGCCTCCCGATCGACCCGTCATTTCTGTCGTGGAAGGTGGAACGCGCACTCGGCGTCCCGTTCCGTTTCGTAGAACTCGCCAACGACGTGAACAACCACATGCCCGACTACGTCGTCCGGCGGCTCACGGAGGCTTTCAACACGCGTCGCATGGCCGTCAGGGGATCTCGCGTCCTGCTGCTCGGGCTCGCCTACAAGGCCGACATCTCCGACGCCCGCGAATCGCCGTCAGCGCGTGTCGCCGAGCTGCTACTCGACCTCGGTGCCGCGGTGCGCGGCGCGGACCCGCACCTCGTGGACGACACCCGCACGGACACGCGACTCATCCGAGTGGAAGCGACTCCCGAGGAGATCGCGGCATCCGACGCAGTGGTACTGCTCGCGGACCATGCGCAGTTCGACTACGAGACGATCATCGAGTACGCGCCATACGTGCTCGACTGTCGGAATCGGCTGTCCGGCGTGAACGTCGATGTTCTGTAAGCGTCGGCGCTTCGCGCGCGGGGCGCCGGCCCTGGCGCGGAGTCGCCGGCTCCGGCGCTCGTGGCTCCCGCGCGCCGTGGGGGAGAGTCACCCGGCCGGAGCCACCCCCGTCGAGGCCCGCGGGATCAGCGTCGGCGGCAGCACCTCGCGGCGGTCCGCCGTGCGGCCGCCGAGGCGTTCGAGCAGCAGCGTCACGGCGAGCCGCCCCATCGTGGCGCGCGGCTGGTCGACGCTGGTGAGCCGGGGGCGCACGGTTTCGGCGAGCCCGGTGTTGTCGTAGCCGACGACGGACAGCCGGTCGGGCACCGGGACGCCCAGCACGTGGGCCCGGTCGAGCACGGCGAGTGCCGCCAGGTCGTTGACGGCGAAGACCGCCGTGGGCGCCGCGGCTTCGAGGAGTTCGGCGGCGGCCGCCGCCCGGCGCCCCGTGTCGTCGCCGATCGTGTGCACGGCGGCCTCGGCCGCCAGGCCGGCCCGCCGCATGGCGGCGAGATAGCCCTCGCGCCGGGCCCGGGCGGCGGGCCGCCGGCTGCCGGCGATGTGCGCGATCCTGCGGTGGCCGAGGCCGGCAAGGTGCTCGACGGCGGCCGTGGCGCCGGCCGCGTCGTCGTTGGCCACGGTGTCCACACCCGTCGGATGTTCGGCCGGCCGGCCCACCATCACCACCGGGGCGCGGCGGGCCGCCTCCGTCAGCACCCGAGGGTCGAGCCAGGAGCTGATCACCACCACGCCGTCGACGGAGAGCTGGAGCAGGGCGTCCAACTGCTGTTCCAGACGGCGGCGATCGTTGCGCCCGTGGGCGAGCAGCGCCGTGAAGCCCTCGGCGTCCGCCGCCTCCTCGACGCCGGCCACCACCTCGGTGTGGTACGGGTTGGCCAGGTCGGTGAGCAGCACGCCGAGCAGCATGGTGCGCCCCTGGACCAGGCCGCGCGCCAGGGTGTTGGAGCGGTAGCCGAGTTCGTCCGCGACGCCGAGGATCCGGGCGCGGGTCGCGTCGCTGACCCCCTCGTCGCCGCGTAGGGCCAGGGAGACCAGCGACTTGGAGACGCCGGCGGCGGCGGCGATGTCCACGATCGTGGGGCGTCGAGTGCGCCGGCGTTCCGTCACCAGGACATTGTGACGGGCGGCCCGGGGCGGTCGGCGGGGGCCCCGCCCTCGCCTTCTGGAACGTTCCAGCTCGGTTTGCCGAGGGTTCACCCGGACGCCGGCCGCGGGACCGCCCCCGCCGCCTAACGTCCACCGCGAACATCGCACCATCCCTTCCCGACGCCGTTCACGAGCGAGGTATCTCCCCTTGGCCCCCTTGGACCCCCTGGACTTCTCGGACCCGGTCGCCCCCGCCCTGGCCGGCCGACCCGACGCGCTGCTGCTCGACTTCGGCGGGGTGGTCTTCCAGACCCGCCGGCGGCCCGAGGGCCGCGCCGAGGTGGCCCGCCGGCTGGGTGCGGAGCTGGCGCGTGCCGGCCACCCGGCGGACGAGGCGACGCTGCGCCGCTCGCTGGACGCCGGGCTCGCCGCGCTCAAGGACTGGAAGAACGCCGCCGGTCGCCGGCTCGCTCCCGTCGAGCTCGACCACCGGACGATCTGGACCGACTTCCTCGCCTCGGAACTGCCCGAGGCGCAGCGCGCGGTGCTCGCCGGCAGCGCCGGGCAGCTCCTCGCCGAGATGTCGCCGCTGCTCTCCGAGCACGAGGTCAGGCCCGGGATCCCCGAGCTGCTGCGGGTCGCCGCCGGGCTGGGCGTCCGGGTCGGGATGGTGTCCAACGCGCACTCCGGGCGCGCCCATCGGAAGCTGCTGCGGGCCGCCGGCCTGGAGGAGTTCTTCGGCGTGCAGGTGTACTCGGACGAGGTCGGCATCCGCAAGCCGCACCCCGAGATGATCGGGCTCGCGGCCCGCGCGCTCGGCACCGTCCCCGAGCGCTGCTGGTACGTCGGCGACACCCAGGACCGGGACGTGGTGGCCGGCCGGCGGGCCGGGGTGGCGGCGGTGGTGCTCACCCGCCACCGGCACACCGACAACCCGCCCTACCCGGTGGCCGTGGCGGCCGACGCCGTCTTCGACACCCCCGAGGGCCTGGTCGGACCGCTGCGCGCCAGCCGCCCGGTGGCCGCCCCCGTCGCTGTGG
>NZ_SMKI01000410.1 GCF_004348415.1 Streptomyces hainanensis | reverse complement strand
GGTGCGGACGATCGGTCCGGTCCCGCCCGCCGCCGACGCCCCGGCCACCGCCGACTCCCCGGCCGGCGGCGCGTCCTGGCCGGGCGCCGAGCGCGATCCGCGGGCACCCTGCCTGGTGATGCACACCTCGGGGACCACCGGGAGCCCCAGGGCACTGCTCCAGACCGAGCAGGCCCTGCACCTCACCACCCGCTACTGGCGCCACCAGCACCGCACCGCGGACGACGTGGTGGCGCTGCCCATCCCGTTGGCGCACACCTACGGCCACCTGGTGGCCGCCGCCACCCTGCTCGCCGGGGCCGCGCTGATCGTCACCCCCGAGGCCTTCGATCCGCGGCGCTGGGTGGCCAGACTGGCCCGTGGAGGGGCCACCGTGCTGGAGGGGGTCCCCACGGTCTACGCGCGGCTGCTCGCCACCGACGCCCCCGACGCCCCCGCCGTCGCCGCCGTCGCCGCGGGCCGGCTGCGCCGCTGCCTGTCGGCGGGCCAGCAGGCACCGGCCGAACTGCGGCGCTCCTGGGAGGAGAACACCGGGCTGCCGCTGCTCGAGAGCTGGGGGATGACCGAACTGGCCGGCCCCGGCCTCGGCCCACTCCCCGGCACCTGCCCGGGCAGCGCGGGCGCGCCGGTGCCGGGCCTGGAGATCCGACTGGTCGTCACCGGTCACAACGGCGGGGATCGGGACGGTATGACGGCGGAACCGGGCGAGGTCGGCGAGCTGTGGGTACGCGGACCGCAGGTCACCCCCGGCCACCGCACCGGCACCTGGAACCTCGTGCCGGTCTGCGACGAGCAGGGCTGGCTGCGCACCGGCGACCTGGGGGTCAGGGACGAGCACGGCTGCGTCACGCTGACCGGCCGCAGCAAGGACGTGATCATCACCCACGGCTACACCGTCCACCCCGCCGAGGTCGAGGCGGAGCTGCGCGGTCACCCCGGCGTCGCCGACGTGGCCGTGGTCGGCCGCGCCGACCCCGAGCGCGGCGAGGTGCCGCACGCCGTCGTGGTCGCCGACCCGGGCGGCCCGGCCGTCTCCGTCGAGGAACTGCGCGAACACTGCCGCGGCCGGCTCGCCCGCTACAAGGTGCCGAGGACCGTGGAGTTCGTCCGGAGGCTGCCCGTCTCGGCGACCGGGAAGCTGGACCGTGCCGCGCTGCGCGGGCCGGCCACCGCCACCACCACCACCATGGTCAGGGAAGGCTGAGTCGCCGTGACACGCTCCTGTCCTCCCGTCGTCCTGGTCACCGGCGCCACCGGCGGCCTGGGTGCGGCGATCGCCACCGCCCTCGCGGCCGACGGGGCGCGCCTGGTCCTGACCGCCCGCACCGAGCGGGCCGTGGCGGACCTCGCGCAGGAACTCCGGGCCGCCGGCTCCGAGGTGCTGCCGCTTCCCGCGGACATCACCGACCCCTCGGCCGCTGGCGCCGTCGCCCGGCGCGCGGTCGAGGAGTTCGGCCGGATCGACGTGCTGATCGACAACGCCGGGGTGGAGGGCCCGGTCGGCCCGTTCTGGGAGGTGGGACTCGACGACTGGTGGGAGGCGATGCGCGTCAACGTGATGAGCACCGCGGCGGCGGCGCACGCCGTGCTGCCCTTCATGGTCGGCCGGGGCGGCGGACGCATCGTCAGCATCAGCAGCAGGGCCGGGCAGCACCGCTGGCCCACGCTGTCCGCCTACTCCGTCTCCAAGGCGGCCGGCATCAAGTGCATGGAGAACATCGCCCACGAGGCGCGGGAGCACGGCGTCAGCACCTTCAGCCTGCACCCCGGCATCGTGCCGATCGGACTGACCACCGCGGCCCTCACCGACGACGCCCCGGCCACCCCCTGGCACGCGCGGCGCCGCGACTGGCTGGTGCGGCAGCTGAGCGAGGGGCGCGGCACCCCGGTCGAGCGCACGGTCCGGGCGGTCGCCTCCCTCGCCGCCGGCACCGCCGACCACCTCTCCGGCCGGTACCTGACGGTCGACGACGTCCTCGGCACCAGGGAGTCGGACCACCGGCCGGACCCGGCCCCGGCCTGATCCGCCGCCTCAGGGGAACGGCGGACCGCCAACCTCGCCGTGCCGGTCAGCGGATCTGGGACGAGGAACAGCTCCTGGCCGCCATCGAAGGCCGCCCCATCCCGCAACTTCCCGCAGTAGCCGACCCGAGAGACCTGCTCGACCTCGAAGAGGCCCGGCTCAGCATCCCCGAGGAGCAGCGTCCGACCGAGGAGACGTGGGCCAGCTACCTCTCCGACGGCACCGGCCCGAGCCCCGATACGAAGGTGTTCGGCATCCCGCACTTCCACCGCGAGACCATCCCCGCCTGGCTCACCTCCCGCCCAGGACGCGGAGCCGGCGGCGGCCGCCACCAGCTCGCTCGTGATCGCCGGAGGTCCCGACGCGTCCAGCGCGACGACGTGCGCGCCCACCACTCGGCCGACAACCACAGACACCTCCGCCCGGTGGAGCCAGGCACAGACCCGCAACGCCGAGACGATCACGCGGACTGCCCAGGCACGTTCCCTGCCGCCGTGATCGCCGTGGCCGTGGCCGTGGCGACGCAGGAGTCCAGCCTCACCGACCTCGCCGGCGGCGACCGCGACTCCGTCGGACTGTTCCAACAAAAACGCCGGTCACGTCGCGCTCTACCTCGGCGACAGGGCGAGGGCCGCATCGCGTATCGATCTCAGGACCCTCTTCTGGGAACTCGTCACCGGCCGGACCACCAACCCGAAGCTCCATCACGCCGCCGTGATGCCCGAGCCACCGAGCGCGGCGATCGAAGCCACCAGGGCCGCCGATGCGTGTCCCAGTTATCGCTCTCGGACGCGCCACCACCGCCAACGTCCCGCTGTCCACTCACTCGGTGAACCGGGATCGGGCATGCACGAGGCCGAGGTCCGCCGGTCCTGCGAGGTGCCCACGACCTGGGCGTGAGCTCTGGGGCAACCTGCTGGGTCGTGGGCCGCCCGCCAGTGGCACCATCTGTGGGATGCCCCCTTCCCTCCAGGTCGGCCCGTACACCGTCATCGCGCTCGCCGACGGCACCGGCCCCTTCTTCTCCCCCAGGGCGGAGGCCTTCCCCGGCGCCACCACCGAGCAGTGGGCGGCGGCCGACCAGTTCGATCCCGGCGCCCTCGACGCCGACGGACGCTGGCGGCTCCAGTTCCGCGCGTTCGCGATCCGCAGCGACCAGGGCGTGACGCTGGTCGACGCGGGAATCGGCCCGGCCGACAGCCCGGCGGCCTCGTGGGCACCCGTGCCCGGGGCGCTCCCGGCTTCGTTGGCCGCCGCCGGCATCGAACCATCCGACGTCGACACCGTGGTGCTCACCCACCTCCACACCGACCACGTGGGCTGGGCCGTCGTCGGCGGCGGCGACCAGTCACGGCCGTTCTTCCCGAACGCCGGATACCTGTTGCAGCAGGCCGAACTCGACGCGATCGAGGAGATCAACCCCCAACTGCGGTCCGCCGTGATCGACCCGCTCCGGAAGACCAATCAGCTGCGACTGCTCGACGGCGACACCCCACTACGCGGCGGCGGCGAACGCGTGGTCGCCACGCCGGGTCACACACCCGGGCACCAGAGCATGCTCGTCACGTCCGGACGCGAACTGGTCGCCGTCACCGGCGACCTGCTCGTACACGCGATCCAGCTCCTCCACCCCGAACTCGCCTACGCCCACGAGATGGACCCCGAGCAGGCAAGGGCCTCAAGGGAACAGCTGCTCCACCACCGGGCCACCAGCACCCTCCACCTCGCGACCCCGCACCTGACCGAGCCGTTCCTCACCCGCTGACCCACCCGGCAGCACCGGCTATTCCGCGAACACGCGCACGCGGCCTTCGACATCACGCCGCTCCCCGGACACTCGCCAGCGTGCGCCGTCGGACGCCTCCGCACAACGATCGCCCACCACACCGACGCGTACGCTCCCGTGCGCTCTCGTCCGCTCCCGTGCACCAGGCTCGCCGACCTGGGGTTGAGACTGGTAGGCGCGCGTGTTCAGGTGTCGCGTATTCACTGGCGCAGCCGGGGACGTGGTGACTCCGCGTGGACGTTGGGCGCGTACCGACCCGGAATCCATCGGCACGGTGATCAGACGGGTCACGGCATTCAGGGCCGGTGGTGGGCAGTCTGACGAGCCGGACGTCGGGTGATGGACGCCGCCGCCTCCGCCGCGGAGTTGTTGACTGGGCTCGCCGAGGTAGCGCATCGGCGGCAGCGCGCTGGAATTCTCCGTCACACGTCCAGGTGATTCGTGGTGTGCTGATCCGCGTGGCTTTCATCATGAAGAACAGCACCCCTGCGGCGGGCGCGGAGTCGCCGATGGCCCTGTTCAAGCAGTTGGAGCGTCGCCCTGGGGCACCGGGCGAACTCCGAGCGCGCCAGCGAGGCGTCCTGGGCGCGTACATGGAGAAGCTCGGCTGCGAGGATCTGGCGTTCGAGATGCCCACCGGGTCGGGGAAGACGCTGGTGGGCTGTCTGATCGCGGAGTGGCGGCGTCGCAGCAGGAACGAGCGTGTGGCCTACCTGGCGCCGACCCGGCAACTCGCGCAGCAGGCCGCCCGGTTAGCAGAGCTCTACGGCGTCCCGGCGGTCGACCTGACCGGCACGCACAAGGAATGGGACCCTGCCGCGGCGCTGCGCTTCGTGCGGAAGCAGGCCCTGGCGTTCGCGACGTTCAACGCCGTGTTCAACTCCAGTCCGAAGATGGCGCCGCAGGCCCTCGTCCTGGACGACGCGCACGCGGCGGAAAGCCCGGTCGCCTCCACCTGGAGCGTGCGCATCCAGCGTCACCGGGAGAGCACGACGTATGACCAGGTCGTTGAGGTGCTCACAGGCTGCGGCGCCTTCAGCGCCGCCGTCGCCAGGCGCCTGCATCACCGCACTGCCGGCCGCGTGTACCTCGCGGGCGTCGCCGAAACGACGCTGGCCGCCCCGAAGCTGGAACAGGTCCTGGAGCACGCGCTGGTCTTCGAGCCGCGGTGGCGGTTCGCCTACGAGAAGCTGGGACACAGCGGACTGGCGGCCTGCCTGGTCTACGCGAACAGCGACGAGATCTTCATCCGGCCGGTGGTCCCTCCCACCCTGTCGCACAAGCAGTTCGACGACGCTGCCCAGCGCATCTACATGTCAGCCACGCTCGGCGACAGCGGAGAGCTGGAGCGCGCCTTCGGACGCCGGCGGATCGAGCGGATCGAGCGGATCGAAGGAGATCCCGCCGCTCTCGTCCCCGATGCGGAAGACGACGACGGCGAGGCGGGCAACGGCCGACGGTTCTTCTGCTTCCCTGGCCTCACCCGCGGTCTCGACAACGACAGGCTTCCCGGTTTCGTGCGCGAGCAGATCGACGCCTTCGGCAAAGCCCTGTTGATCGCCCGCAGCGACGCGGAGCGCAAGCAGTTGGTCGAGGCGGTGGCTCCGGTCGGCATGCCGCAGTGGGTCACGGGTGAGGCGGACGACGCTCCCGACGAGTTCCGGGACGCCAAACGCGGGCTGCTGGCCGCCGCCAACAGGTACGACGGGATCGACCTTCCCGGCGACACCTGTCGGCTCGTCGTCATGCACGGCTGCCCCACCGGTGCTCACCTGCAAGAGCGGTTTCTCTACGAGAGCCTGGGAGCCGACGCGGTACTCAACGAGCGGATCCGCACCCGGCTCATCCAAGGAGCCGGAAGGGCGACCCGCGGGAGCAACGACCGGGCGGCGATCATCATGCTCGGCCGCGACCTGGAGCACTTCTGCGCGACCCACCTGGACACCATGCCCGCCGAGATCCGCACGGAGATCACCTTCGGCATGGAACAGGAAGGATCCTCGGAGGCCGACCTGCGGGAAGCCCTCGCCACCGTCTCCGCCGGGGGTGACGACTGGGCCAAGGTTGACGAGTTCGTCCGCGAGCGCGAACAGACCGACGACCGGCCGCACCAAGTGCCGGAGGGCACACTTCAGTTGCAGGCGGCAGCCCGGTTCGAGGTCGAGGCCGCCAACGCGGCGTGGCACCACAACTGGGAACAGGCCGTCGAACGCGCACGCAAGGCGATCGAGGCACTTTCCGGCGGAGACAGCCACTACCGCGCCCTTTGGCAGTACCTCGCCGGGGCCTGGGCCGTCCTGGCGGCGCAAGGCGCGGGTGGAACCCATTGGGTGGGCGTGGCGGACCGGTCCTTCGACGACGCGCGCGTCTCCGCACAGGGGACGCAGTGGCTGAGCGAGCTGAACCTCGACGCGGCGACCCTCCTGACTCCGAACAGCCAGACCGAGGAGACCGCACCCGATCCCCTGGACGAGTGGGTGATCGACCGGATCACCGGCCACGCGCTGCGGACCAGCATGAAGCCGCTGCCCCAGGAGCAGAAGATCAGGGACGGGCTGTGGCAGACCGACAGCACCCTCTTCGAGCACGGCTTGACCGCGCTGGGCGAGTTGATGGGGGCGGAAGTCCTTCAACGCTCCTCCGCGCACTCCGAGCCCGACGCCGTCTGGACGTTCGGCGAGCACTTCTGGCTCGCGATCGAGGCCAAGTCCGAAGCCACGGGCCCGAAGGTCGCCTCCAAGGGCGTGCGCGAGGCACTGACGCATCTGAACTACGCGGCGGGGGTGACCCGCCGCGAGATTCCCGAAGGGTCGGTGATCCTCTTCGTCACCCCCCAGACGGGTGTGGCCTATGACGCCGGACTGGTCGCCACCGGCAGCCCGCTGTTCCTGGTGGCGCCCGAACCGATCCAGCAGATCGCACAGCGACTGCTGGCCGCCTGGGGCGCGATCCGGGCCGAAACCAGCCGGCTGGAGACCACGGACGCCCGGCCCGTCGTCGCGGACGTCCTCAGCAAGCAACAGGCTCTCCCCAGCCAGTGGCTCGCCCTGGTGACCACCCTCCCGATCACCACGGCCTAGCTGTTCTGTCCACGGAGGTTGGTGACGGACGACATGTGGTCGTGGTCTTGAACGAGTGAGGGCCTTCCGGCTTCGGTGTGGATTGCGACATCTCCACCGAGCATCAGAAGGCCCTCATGCCCCACCGT
>NZ_SMKI01000040.1 GCF_004348415.1 Streptomyces hainanensis | reverse complement strand
GATGGGGTAAGGCTCCCTGTAGACGACAGGGTTGATAGGCCGGAGATGGAAGCCGTGTGAGCGGTGGAGTTGACCGGTACTAATAGGCCGAGGGCTTGTCCATAGATGCTCGCGTCCACTGTGAAATTTTGATCGACTGGTGTGCCCTCTAAGGGTTCCGGTGGTCATGGCGGTAGGGAAACGCCCGGTTACATTCCGAACCCGGAAGCTAAGCCTGCCAGCGCCGATGGTACTGCATGGGGGACCGTGTGGGAGAGTAGGTCGCCGCCGGACATATTGCCCCAATAGCTCAGTCGGCAGAGCGTCTCCATGGTAAGGAGAAGGTCAACGGTTCGATTCCGTTTTGGGGCTCCACAGCTTTGCGTTATCGGCTTTTCGAAAGGCCCCCGCCATTCCGGCGGGGGCCTTTCGCTATTCCGGGATCCGCAGGGTCAGGATCGCCATGTCGTCCGAGGGCGGGTTGGGCGCGAAGCGCTCCACCGCGCGCAGCACCCGGGCGGCGACCGCGCCCGCCGTGAGTCCGGTGCACGACCCGAACACGTCGGCCAGGCCGTCGTCCCCCAACATCCGGGTGCCCTCGCGCCGTTCGGTGACGCCGTCCGTGACGCACAGCAGGACGTCGCCCGGGTTGAGCATGATGTTCTGCTCGTAGAGCTCCAGATCGTCCATCACACCGAGCAGCGGCTGCGGGCTGGCGGCCGGCTCCACGCGGCCGTTCGGCGTGAGGCGGAGGGGCAGCGGGTGGCCGGCACAGACCATCTTGAGGAGCGCGCCGCCCTCGGGTTGGGGCCACATCTCGCCGTAGAGCAGCGTCAGGAAACGGCCCCGCGGGCCCTCCTCGAGAATCGCCGTGTTGAGCCTCTCCAGCACCGCGGGGCCGCCGAGCCCCTCGCGGGCCAGCAGGCGCAGCGCGTGCCGGGCCAGCCCGGTGACCGAGGCCGCCAGCGGGCCGGTGCCGCAGACGTCGCCGATGGCGAAGCCGTAGGCGCCCTCCCGGATTGGGAAGACGTCGTAGAAGTCGCCGCCCACCTCGTTGCCTTCGCCGGCCGCCCGGTAGATGACCTCCACGTCGACGCCGTCGATCTTCGGCAACTCGGGTGGCAGCAGGCTGCGTTGCAGGGACTGGCTGATGGCGGTGCGCTCGCTGTAGAGCCGGGCGTTGTCCAACGCGAGCGCGGCTCGGCGGGAGAGGTCCTCGGCGAGCTCCAGGATGTCCTGGCGGAACCGCTCGTCGGTGGGCTTGCCGAGCGCCAGCAGACCGATGACCCGGTTGCGGGCGATCAGCGGCAGCAGCACCGTTTCGCCGCCCACGGCCGCCGCGGTGCTCAGGCTGATGCCCGGCGCCTGCGGCTCCGAGGGGAGCCGGCCGAGGGCGAGGCTGCGCAGCGAGCTGCGGAGCGCGGTGTTGCGCGCCGCGTCCGAGGGGGCCTGCCAGGGGCGGACACCGAGCGAGATGTCGGGGTCCGGCGGCTCGACCCGCTCCAGGAGCGCCTTGATGCCGTCGATGCGGTCCTCGTCCTCGTGCAGCACGTAGGAGAGCACCGGCTCGGAGCCCGGCTCCGGCACGGTGTAGACGGCGCACCAGGTGGCCAGCGTCGGGACGGTCATCTGGGCCATCAGGGCCAGGGTCTGGTTCCGGTCCAGTGTGCCGGCCAACAGCTCCGACGCCTCGACCAGGAAGGCGAGCGAGCCGCGGCGCAGCCGTTCCAACTCGGTGAGCCGGGCCGACTCCACGGCCAGGGCGATCCGGTCGGCGGCGAACTGGAGGCGCAGGGCCTCCTCGTTGCTGTACCGGCCGGGCGTCTCCGAGGCGACGCCGAGTGAACCGGTGAGCCGGCCCTCGACCTTGAGCGGCACCGTGACCACCGCGTGCATCCCGGTGCCGGAGAGCAGCGGCACGGCGCCGGGGGCGGACGCCAGGTCCTCGTGGACCGACGGCATGCGGGCCGAGCCGTAGCGGCCGCTCCCGGTCTCGACCGGGACGCGGGCGAAGCGCTGGCGGGCGGACGGCAGGCCCGTGGTGGCGCGCACCTCGAGCTCGGTCTCGTCGTCGGTGGCGAGCAGCAGGAACGCGGCGTCGCCGTCCAGCATGTCCCTGGCGCGCTCCACGGTGCGTTGGAGGAGCCCGTCGAGGTCGTCGGGCGGCGGGGAGCCGATCAGGGCGTCCAGCGGGTCGCCGAGGCCGCGGTCGGCACCCTCGCCGCCGGCCTGCAGGGGCAGCCTGACGGGGCTCTGCAGGATGGCGCGTTCCTGGTCGCGGACGATGAGGCAGACGGTCGACGGGTCGCCCTTGGCGTCGCGGACCCGGAGATGGCAGGCGTAGACGGGGACGGTGCGGCCCTCGGAGTCGCGGAGGCCGTAGCTGCCCTCCCAGCGGGAGAGCGCCAGGGCCTCGGCGATGCCGGTGCCGGTGCCGGGGGTCTGGGGCCAGGCGGCGAGGTCGCCGAGCGGCTTGCCGACGACCTGCTCGGCGCGGTAGCCGAAGAGTTCGGCGGCGTCCTCGTTCCAGACGGTGATGGTGTCGGCGCGGTCGACCTGGACGACGGCGACCCGGACCCTGGTCTCGCTGACCGGCAGCGCCTCGTCGGGGAGCACCGGGCCGGCGGAGCGGGTGCCGACGGGGAGCACCTGCTGGTCCAGGCGGAACCACACGCACTTCTCGGCCGGCGTGTAGTCGACGCCCCAGCGGGCGGCGAGCGCGGCGCACAGCAGCAGCCCGCGGCCGCCCTCGCTGTTGAGGTCGAGCTGGCCGCGGGATACCTCGGCCATCGGGAGCTCGCGTTCGGGGTGGCGGTCCACGACCTCGACGCGGACGCCGTCGTCGTCGCGCAGACAGCGGACCTCGGCCGCCGTGCCGGCGTGCACCACGGCGTTGGTGACCAGCTCGCTGGTGAGCACCACGGCGTCCTCGATGAGGTCGGCCATGCCCCAGCCCTGGAGGGTGTCCCTGACGAAGCCCCGCGCGGTCGCGACCGAGCGTCCTACCGGCTCGAAGGTGGCCGCAGCTCGCGCGGTGATCACGTCACTCCCCCAAAGAAGGCTCTGTCATTCTGCTGGCCCGCCGCCGCATGACAGACCGGAAGCCAGGTTACTGACGTTGGCGGCCATCGCGGACGGCGCATCCGATGATTTCCCCCGGACCGGGAAAACAGTGCTATGGGATGCTGCCGAACTGTTATCGCCCGGTCGGTCGAGAGTGAAACACTGGGATGGTCCGACGCGAAAGCCCGGGCGGAACGGTTCGATCCTGCGGGAGGGACACAGTGGTGTCTGAGGGAGCAGCGGCGCGCGCTGGTACGCGTGCGCGTACGAGGAGGTCGAGGGGCAGCGGAACGGTGGAAGTGGACGCCGTCGCCCTGAACCGACTGCTCTCGGCACTCGAGGCGATGCGGGACGGCAACCTGCGGAAGCGGCTGACGGTCACGGGCGAGGGTCCGATGGCCGAGATCGCCGCCGTGTACAACGAGGTGGCGGACCGGGGGCTGCACGTCACCGGCGAGCTGGCCGGCGTCCGGCGGTTGGTGGGCCGGGAGGGTCGGCTGACCGAACGGCTCGAGACGGGCGTCTGCGAGGGCGCCTGGGGCAAGGCCATCGACGATGTGAACGGCCTGGTCGAGGACCTGGCCGGGCCGCTGTCCGAGGTGGGTCGGGTGCTCTCCGCGGTGGAGGACGGCGACCTGCGGCAGCGGATGGAGCTGCGGGTGCCGGGCGAGCGGGCCGGCACCACGCGGCCGTTGCGCGGCGAGTTCCTGAAGGTGAACCGGACGGTCAACGGCCTGGTCGACCAGCTTTCCGCGTTCCACGACGAGGTCACGCGGGTCGCGCGGGAGGTCGGCACCGAGGGCAAGCTGGACAGCCAGGCCGAGGAACGCGGCATGTTCGGCCCCTGGATGGAGCTCACGAAGTCCGTCAACACCATGGCGCTTCGGCTGACGGCGCAGCTGCGCGACATCACCCAGGTGACCAAGGCGGTGGCCAACGGTGACCTGTCCCGCAAGGTGACCGTGCACGTGGCCGGGGAGATGCAGGAGCTGAAGGACACCGTGAACGGCATGGTGGACCAGCTCTCGTCGTTCCAGTCGGAGGTGACCCGGGTCGCCCGCGAGGTGGGCACCGAGGGTGTGTTCGGGGGGCAGGCGAAGGTCGACGGGGTGGACGGGGTCTGGAAGGACCTCACCGACTCCGTGAACACGATGGCCTCGAACCTCACCGCGCAGGTGCGGGAGATCGCCCATGTGACGACCGCGGTGGCCAACGGCGATCTGACGCAGCGGATCACGGTGCGGGCGCGCGGCGAGTTCGCGCAGCTCGCGGACACCATCAACGACATGACCGAGACGCTGCGGGCGTTCGCCGACGAGGTCACCAGGACGGCGACCGAGATCGGCACCGAGGGCGCGCTGGGCGGTCAGGCGCGGGTGCAGGGCGTCGCGGGCACCTGGAAGGACCTGACGGACTCGGTCAACACGGCGTTCCGGAACCTCACGGCGCAGGTGCGGGACATCGCGCAGGTCACCTCGGCGGTGGCCAACGGCGACCTGTCGCGCAAGGTGACCGTCGACGTCCGTGGCGAGATGCTGGAGTTGAAGAACACCGTCAACCGGACGGTGGACCAGCTGTCCTCGTTCCAGTCCCAGGTCACCAGGGTGGCGCGGGAGATCGGTGACGAGGGCGTGCTGGGCGGCCAGGCGTCGGTGCTCGGGGTGGCCGGGGCCTGGAAGGACCTGACCGACTCGGTGAACACCGCGTTCCGCAACCTGACGGAGCAGGTGCGGAACATCGCGCAGGTGACGACGGCGGTGGCCAACGGCGACCTCTCGCAGAAGGTCACGGTCGACGTGTCCGGCGAGATGCTGGAGCTGAAGAGCACCGTGAACCGGATGGTCGACCAGCTGTCGTCGTTCGCCGACCAGGTGACGCGGGTGTCCACCGAGGTGGGCATCGAGGGCCGGCTGGGCGGCCAGGCGCAGGTCGAGGGC
The DNA here is from genome assembly GCF_004348415.1 of Streptomyces hainanensis. Classification (GTDB taxonomy): domain Bacteria; phylum Actinomycetota; class Actinomycetes; order Streptomycetales; family Streptomycetaceae; genus Streptomyces; species Streptomyces hainanensis. The sequence continues at coordinate 20,987 of NZ_SMKI01000040.1, read as the reverse complement.
GTCTCCGGCACGTGGAAGGCGCTCACCGACTCGGTGAACGAGATGGCCTCGAACCTGACCCGTCAGGTGCGGAACATCGCGCAGGTGACCACGGCCGTGGCGCGGGGCGACCTGTCGCAGAAGATCGACGTCGACGCGCGCGGTGAGATCCTCGAGCTCAAGAACACCGTGAACACGATGGTGGACCAGCTGTCCTCGTTCGCGGAGCAGGTGACCCGGGTGGCCCGCGAGGTGGGTACCGACGGGCGGCTCGGCGGTCAGGCACAGGTGTCCGGAGTGGCCGGCACCTGGCGGGCGCTGACGGACTCGGTGAACGGCATGGCGTCCAACCTCACCGACCAGGTGCGGGCCATCGCCCAGGTCGCGACGGCGGTGGCGCGCGGTGACCTGTCGCAGAAGATCACGGTGGACGCCAAGGGCGAGATCCTGGAGCTGAAGGACACCCTCAACACGATGGTGGACCAGCTGTCGTCCTTCGCCGAGCAGGTCACCAGGGTGGCCCGCGAGGTGGGCACGGAGGGGCGGCTCGGCGGCCAGGCGAAGGTGGACGGCGTGGCCGGCACCTGGAAGGACCTCACCCAGTCCGTCAACGGCATGGCCAACAACCTGACGCTTCAGGTGCGGCAGATCGCCGACGTGACGACCGCGGTGGCCGAGGGCGACCTGACCAGGAAGATCACCGTGGACGCGCAGGGCGAGATCCTGGTCCTGGTGAACACCGTGAACACCATGGTCGACCAGTTGTCGTCGTTCGCGGACCAGGTGACCCGGGTGGCCCGCGAGGTGGGTACCGAGGGCCGGCTCGGCGGTCAGGCACAGGTCCGGGGTGTCTCGGGCACGTGGAAGGACCTGACCGACAACGTGAACCTGATGGCGGCGAACCTCACCAGCCAGGTGCGGAACATCTCCGAGGTCGCGATGGCGGTGGCCGACGGTGAGCTGACCAAGAAGGTCACGGTGGAGGCGAGCGGCGAGGTCGCGCAGCTCGCGGACACGGTCAACCGGATGGTGGACCAGCTGTCGTCGTTCGCTGCCGAGGTGACGCGGGTGGCCCGCGAGGTGGGCACCGACGGTCGGCTCGGAGGCCAGGCCGAGGTGCCGGGGGTGTCCGGCACCTGGCGGGATCTGACCGACTCCGTCAACGAGATGGCGTCCAACCTGACGGGCCAGGTCCGGAACATCACGATGGTCACGACGGCCATCGCGCAGGGCGATCTGAGCAAGAAGATCGACATCGACGCGCGTGGGGAGATCCTGGATCTCAAGGAGACCCTGAACACCATGGTCGACCAGCTGTCGCTCTTCGCGGAGCAGGTCACCAAGGTGGCCAGGGACGTGGGCATCGAGGGGCAGTTGGGCGGTCAGGCGCTGGTGCCGGGCGTGGCGGGCACCTGGAAGGACCTGACGGACTCGGTGAACGAGATGGCGGGAAACCTGACCCGCCAGGTGCGGGGCATCGCCCGGGTGGCGACCTTCGTGACCAGGGGCGACCACAGCGTGCGGATCGACACGGACGCGGCCGGCGAGATCCTGGTGGTGCAGGAGAACATCAACCGGATGGTCACCGACCTGCGCGACACCACGCTGAAGACGAAGGAACAGGACTGGCTCAAGGGCAACCTGGCGCGGATCTCGGCGCTGATGCAGGGCAGGCGCGACCTGAAGGACGTGGCCAGCCTGATCATGAGCGAGCTGGTGCCGACGGTCACGGCGCAGCACGGCGCGTTCTTCCTCTCGGTGCCGGCCGACGGTGACCTGGAGGTGGTGGCGGGTCCGGCCGAGGACGGCGTGTACGAGCTGCGGATGATCGGCTCCTACGGTTACGCGGCGGGCGCCCACGGCATGTCGTTCCGGCCGGGTGAGTCGCTGGTGGGGACGGCGGCCGAGGAGCGCCGGATGATCCTCTTCGGGCCGACCCCCGAGGGGTACCTGAAGATCTCCTCGGGGCTCGGTGAGGCGCCGCCGGTGCACGGCGTGGTGCTTCCGGTGCAGTTCAGCGACCGGGTGCTCGGCGTGCTCGAGTTGGCGTCGTTCAAGCCGTTCACGCAGATCGAACGCGACTTCCTCGAGCAGATGGCCGAGATGATCGCGACCAGCGTCAACACGATCAGCGTGAACACGCGGACGGAGATGCTGCTGAAGCAGTCGCAGGAGCTGGCGGAGCGGCTCCAGGAGCAGACCGGCGAGCTGGAGGAGCAGCGGAAGGAACTCCAGGAGCGGAACGCGGAGCTGCGCGAGAAGGCGGATCTGCTGGCGCAGACCAACCGCCGGATCGAGGTGAAGAACTCGGAGATCGAGGAGGCCAGGCGCGGGCTGCAGGAGCGTGCCGAGCAGCTGGCCGTCTCGATGCGGTACAAGTCCGAGTTCCTGGCGAACATGTCGCACGAGCTGCGGACGCCGCTGAACTCGCTACTGATCCTGGCGAAGCTGCTCGCGGACAACGCGGAGACCAACCTGTCGCCGAAGCAGGTGGAGTTCGCGGAGACGATCCACGGCGCCGGTTCCGACCTGTTGCAGCTGATCAACGACATCCTCGACCTGTCGAAGGTCGAGGCCGGCAAGATGGACGTGAGTCCGAGCCGGATCGCCCTGGTGCAGCTGGTGGACTACATCGAGGCGTCGTTCCGGCCGTTGACGGCGGAGAAGAACCTGGAGTTCTCGGTGCGCGTGTCGCCGGAGCTGCCGGCCACCCTGCACACGGACGAGCAGCGGCTGCTCCAGGTGCTGCGGAACCTGCTGTCGAACGCGGTGAAGTTCACGGACTCGGGCTCGGTGGAGCTGGTGATCCGGCCGGCGGGCGGCGAGGTGCCGGACGAGATCCGGCAGCAGATGCTGGAGAACGGCTCGGTGTTGACGGCGGACGCGCCGCTGGTGGCGTTCGCCGTCTCGGACACCGGGATCGGCATCGCGGCGAGCAAGATGCGGGTGATCTTCGAGGCGTTCAAGCAGGCCGACGGGACGACGAGTCGGAAGTACGGCGGCACGGGTCTCGGCCTGTCGATCAGCCGGGAGTTCGCGCGGTTGCTCGGCGGGGAGATCCACGCGGCGAGCGAGCCGGGCCGTGGTTCGACGTTCACCCTCTTCCTGCCGTTGCAGCCGACCGAGCTGCCGCCGCCCGGCTACGGGCAGCTGACGTCGGGCACGCTGGCGGTCGAGGCGCCGCGCGTCGAGCCGGCCGATGAGGCGCAGGAGGCGGGCCCCGTGGCCGAGGAGGCCGCCGAGGACGGTTCGGCGGCCGGCCAGTCCGACGCGGCCGCCGGCGGTGCCGTCTTCGGGACGGCGGCGGACCGGGAGCGGGAGAGCCGGAAGGCGTCGATGGCGGCGGAGCGGGCGGCCGAGTCGCTGACGCGGCGGCACCGGGAGCGGTTCGCGGAGAACGGCTCGCTGGCCACCGAGCGGCGGGAACGCCAGGCCGCGCCGGCCGAGTCGAGGGCCGAGGAGTCGGTTCGACGCCGCGTCTACCGGGACTTCCGTGGCCGGAAGGTGCTGATCGTCGACGACGACGTGCGCAACGTGTTCGCGCTGACCAGCGTGTTGGAGCAGAACGGTCTCCGGGTGCTGTACGCGGAGAACGGCCGGGAGGGCATCGAGGTCCTGGAGTCCAACGAGGACATCGTGTTGGTGCTGATGGACATCATGATGCCGGAGATGGACGGCTACGCGACGACGGCCGCGATCCGGCGGATGCCGCAGTTCTCGGGGCTGCCGATCATCGCGCTGACGGCCAAGGCGATGAAGGGCGACGAGGAGAAGAGCATGGAGGCCGGGGCGTCGGCCCATGTCACCAAGCCCGTCGACACGGACCACCTGTTGGGCGTGATGAGCGAGTGGATGGAGGGGCCGGCCTGATCCCCGGCCCGGCGTGGCGGGGGAACTCCCCGCCGCCGGCGGGCGTTTTGAGGATGAGCGTGGCGGGAGCGGCTGTGGCCAGGCGTGTGCGGACGGGTTCGCCGCTCTCGGATGTGCGTGGTATCGTGACGCAGCGCAATGCGCTGATCACTGGGCGCCTTGCGTTTCTGGCCGGAGGTCGTGCGGACAGAGGGATTCCTGGTGAAGCGGGGGTTGGCCGGAGGAGTTTCGGCTTCTCGCAAGGACGCGAGAGCCTCCGGAAGCCACCGTGTGCGGTTGCGTGGCGGGCCGGGCTCGCTGGCACCATTGCCGGCGTGGATGCCAACATGTCCGGCACAGGACCGGGCGGCGTGAGGGTGCCGTCCACAATGGCGGCGCTCGGCGGCGTCGCAGGGGCGAGGAGGACGGGCCATGGTGCAGAAGGCCAAGATCCTTCTGGTCGATGACCGGCCCGAGAATCTGCTGGCGCTCGAGGCGATTCTCTCGGCGCTCGATCAGACACTGGTCCGGGCATCGTCAGGGGAGGAAGCGCTCAAGGCGCTGCTCACAGAGGACTTCGCGGTGATCCTGCTGGACGTCCAGATGCCAGGGATGGACGGCTTCGAGACCGCGGCACACATCAAGCGGCGTGAGCGCACGCGTGACATCCCCATCATCTTTCTCACGGCCATCAACCATGGCCCGCACCACACGTTCCGCGGCTACGCGGCGGGCGCGGTGGACTACATCTCGAAGCCGTTCGATCCCTGGGTGCTCCGCGCCAAGGTCTCGGTCTTCGTCGAGCTGCACATGAAGAACGTCCAGCTGCGCGAGCAGGCGGCGCTGTTGCGGCGCGAGTTGGACGGTGGGCAGGCGCCGGCGGACACGGAGCGGGGCTCCGGCGGGTTGCTGCCCGAGCTCTCGGCCCGGCTGGCCGCGGTGGAGGAGCAGGCCGAGGTGCTGTCCAAGGAGCTTGCCGAGTCCGGCGGTGGCGCCGCCGTCTCCACGGCCGCCCACCTGGAGCGGAAGCTCGCCGGGTTGCGCCGGGCGCTCGACGCCCTCCAGCCGGGGTCAGGCGGGGCCGAGCGGATCGACCCCTGACCCCGGCCGGTTGACGGTGCCTCAGCGAGGCATGGGGTCCGTGCTCCCGGGGTGAGACCCGGGTAACCTCACCCTCATGGCCTCACGTACGTCCGGCAAGGGTCCCCAGAACGCGCGCGCCGGGCAGAGCGGCGGGGGAGCGGCCAGGAAGTCGGCGCCGGCCAGGAAGGCGCCGGCGAAGAAGGCCGCGGCCAGGAAGCCGCCGGCCAGGAAGGCGGCGGCCAAGCCGCCCGCGCCGCCGTCCCGGAACATCGTGCTGCGAGTGCTGCGCGGTGTCTGGCTCGGTATCGCGCATCCCGTCGGCGCGCTGCTGCGCGGCGTCGGCCGGGGCGCCAAGGGGCTGGACCCGGCGCACCGCAAGGACGGTCTCGCGCTGCTGCTGCTCGGCCTGACACTGGTGATCGCGGCGGGCACCTGGTCGAACCTGCGCGGGCCGGTCGGCGAGCTGGTCACCATGCTGGTCACGGGCGCCCTGGGCCGGCTCGACCTGGTCTTCCCGCTGGTCCTCGGATACATCGCCGTGCGGCTGATCCGGCATCCGGAGAAGGAGGAGGCCAACGGGCGGATCGTGATCGGGCTCAGCGCGCTGCTGCTCGGCGTGCTCGGCCTGGTGCACATCGCCGCCGGGGCGCCGGGCGCCAGCGAGGGCGAGCTGGCCGTGCGCAACGCCGGCGGGCAGCTCGGCCTGGTCGCCTCCCGGCCGCTGATCCTGGCCATGGGCGAGCCGCTGGCCGTGGCGCTGCTGGTGCTGCTGACGGTGTTCGGGCTCCTCGTGGTCACCGCGACGCCCGTGAACGCGATCCCGAGGAGGCTGCGGGAGAGCGCCACCCGGCTCGGGCTGCTGGCGGTCGAGGAACCGGTGCACGAGCGGCTCGCCGACGGCGGCTTCGCCCCCGACCGCTACTGGGACGACGACGAGCGGCCGGGCGCCCGGGGCGTCGTGGCGCCCGACGTGGACGAGCAGGAGCGGGCCGAGCGCACCGCGCTCGAATCCCGGCGGCGGCCCTCGCGGCCCTCGCGGCCCTCCCGGCGGTCCGGTGGCCGGTCGACCGAGGGGGCCGATCCGGTCGACGTGGCGGCCGCCGCGGCCGCCTCGCTGGACGGCGCGGTGCTCCACGGGGTGCAGCCCTCGCCGCTCGTGGCGGACCTCAGCAGCCGCGTCTCCGCCGGCACGCGGGGCGCCGGCAGGGGGCGTGCGGAGCAGGACGAGGACCGGGCCGAGGAGCGGGAGAGCCCGGCGGGCGGGGGCGCCGTCCCCGACCTGACCAAGAGCGCGCCAGAACCGACCGAGTCGCTGCCGCCGCGTGCCGAACAGCTCCAGCTCTCCGGGGACATCACCTACTCCCTGCCCTCGCTCGAACTCCTGCACAGGGGCGGTCCCGGCCGTAGCCGTAGCGCCGCCAACGACGTCGTGGTGGAGGCGCTGACCACGGTGTTCACCGAGTTCAAGGTGGACGCCCGGGTCACCGGGTTCACCCGCGGCCCGACCGTCACCCGGTACGAGGTCGAGCTGGGGCCCGCGGTGAAGGTCGAGAAGATCACCGCGCTGGCCAGGAACATCGCGTACGCGGTGGCCAGTCCGGACGTCCGCATCATCAGCCCGATCCCCGGCAAGTCGGCCGTGGGCATCGAGATCCCCAACAGCGACCGCGAGATGGTCAACCTGGGCGACGTGTTGCGCACCGCCGCCGCGGCCGAGGAGGACCATCCGCTGCTCGTCGCCCTCGGCAAGGACGTCGAGGGCGGCTACGTGACGGCCAACCTGGCCAAGATGCCGCACCTGCTGGTGGCCGGCGCCACCGGCTCGGGCAAGTCGTCCTGCGTCAACTGCCTGATCACCTCGGTGATGATGCGGGCGACCCCGGAGGACGTGCGGCTGGTGCTCGTCGACCCCAAGCGCGTGGAGTTGACCGCCTACGAGGGCATCCCGCACCTGGTCACCCCGATCATCACCAACCCCAAGCGGGCCGCCGAGGCGCTGCAGTGGGTGGTGCGGGAGATGGACCTGCGCTACGACGACCTGGCGGCCTTCGGCTACCGGCACATCGACGACTTCAACGCGGCCGTCCGGGCCGGCAAGGTGACGGCGCCGGCGGGCAGCGAGCGCGAGCTGGCGCCGTATCCCTATCTGCTGGTCATCGTGGACGAGCTGGCCGACCTGATGATGGTGGCGCCGCGCGACGTGGAGGACGCGATCGTGCGGATCACGCAGCTCGCGCGGGCCGCCGGCATCCATCTGGTGCTGGCCACCCAGCGGCCGAGCGTGGACGTGGTCACCGGCCTGATCAAGGCCAACGTGCCGTCGCGGCTGGCGTTCGCCACCTCCTCGCTGGCCGACAGCCGGGTCATCCTCGACCAGGCGGGCGCCGAGAAGCTCATCGGCAAGGGCGACGGCCTGTTCCTGCCGATGGGGGCGAACAAGCCCGTCCGGATGCAGGGCGCGTTCGTCACCGAGGAGGAGGTGGCGGCGACCGTCGCGCACTGCAAGGCGCAGATGGCGCCGGTCTTCCGGGACGACGTGACCGTGGCCTCGGGCAGGAAGCGGGAGATCGACGAGGAGATCGGCGACGACCTCGACCTGCTCTGCCAGGCGGCGGAGCTGGTGGTCTCCACCCAGTTCGGCTCGACCTCGATGCTCCAGCGGAAGCTGCGGGTGGGCTTCGCCAAGGCGGGGCGCCTGATGGACCTGATGGAGTCCCGGGGCGTGGTGGGCCCGAGCGAGGGTTCCAAGGCCAGGGACGTGCTCGTCAAGCCCGACGAACTGGATGGCGTGCTGGCGCTGATCCGGGGGGAGACTCCAGGCTAGGTGGCGACAGGAGGACCATCCTGTTGGCCCACGAATGGGGTCGGCCCGGTTGCCTGTTCCCTTCGCCACGCCCCTAGACTTATATGCACAGCACGTGGCTTCACGCTCGAAAGGCGCCCCCGTGTCCCATGGCAACCTCTCAGCCAAGGACCGGCCTACCGTCGGTCGAACCCTCCAACAGGCGCGCATCGACGCGAAGTTGACCGTCGACCAGGTCAGCGCCGCCACGCGTGTGCGTATCCCCATCGTCCAGGCGATCGAGCAGGACGACTTCTCGCGCTGCGGTGGGGACGTCTACGCGCGCGGGCACGTTCGCACGATTGCCCGAGCGGTGGGCCTGGATCCGGCCGAGGTGATGGCGCTCTACAACGCGCAGCAGGGCGAGCAGCCCGCACCCACCCTCTCGTCCGGACCTTTGTTCGAGGCGGAGCGGATCCGGCCCGAGCCGCGGCGCCCCAACTGGACGGCCGCCATGGTGGCCGCGATCGTGGCCGTGATCGGGTTCGTCGGCTTCACCTTCTTCAGCGGGGGCGACGAGGCGGACCCGGGCGCGGTGGCCGAGCGCGCCTCCACGCCCGGCGCGTCGCCCGAGGACGAGCCGCGGCCCGGCGACGGCCAGCAGGAGGAGGCGGCCCCCGAGGACGAGCCCGATCCCTCGGAGAGCGCGGTGGCCGCCGTGCCGGCCGACAAGGTCACCATCCAGGCCACCGTGGAGGACGGTTCGAGCTGGGTCTCCGCCAAAAACGGCAACGGTGAACTGATCTTCGAGGGCGTCCTCGAGGAGGGCGACTCCCAGATCTTCACCGACGACGACCAGATCGACCTGGTGCTGGGCAACGCCGGAGCCGTCGCGCTGCGGGTGAACGGCAAGGACATCGACACCGACTTCGAGATGGGCCAGGTCCAGCGCCTGAGCTACACCCCGGGCGACCCCGAGGAGGGGTGACCGCCGTCGGGCCCGGGCCCGGGCGCGTGACGCCCGGCCCCGAGAGGCGGCGTCGTCGGGACGAAGTAGGCTGACCCCATGCCCGAACGCCGCACCGTCGCCCTGGTCACCCTTGGTTGCGCCCGTAATGAGGTGGACTCGGAAGAGCTGGCCGGGCGCCTGGCCGCGGACGGCTGGGAGCTGGTGGACGACGCCGCGGACGCCGAGGTGGCCGTCGTCAACACCTGCGGCTTCGTGGAGGCCGCCAAGAAGGACTCCGTCGACGCCCTCCTCGAGGCGAGCGAGCTCAAGTCGGCGGCCGGCGAGGGCACCGGCGGCACCCGCGCGGTGGTGGCCGTCGGCTGCATGGCGGAACGGTACGGCAAGGAGCTGGCCGACGCCCTGCCCGAGGCCGACGCCGTCCTCGGCTTCGACGACTACGCCGACATCTCCGAGCGGCTGCGCACCATCCTCTCCGGCGGGGTGCACGCCCCGCACGTCCCGCGCGACCGGCGCAAGCTGCTGCCGATCAGCCCCGCCGACCGGCAGGGTGCCGACGTCGCGCTGCCCGGGCACGGCGCGGCCGCCATCACCGACCTGCCGGCCGGGGTCGCACCCGCGTCGGGGCCGCGGGCCCCGCTCCGGAGGCGGCTCGGCGGCGGCCCGGTGGCGTCCGTGAAGCTCGCCTCGGGCTGCGACCGGCGGTGCACCTTCTGCGCCATCCCGTCCTTCCGCGGCTCGTTCGTCTCGCGGCGGCCCGCCGACGTGCTGGCGGAGGTCCGCTGGCTCGGCGAGCAGGGGGTCAGGGAGATCATGCTGGTCTCCGAGAACAACACCTCCTACGGCAAGGACCTCGGGGACATCCGGCTGTTGGAGACGTTGCTGCCCGAACTGGCCGCCGTGGACGGCATCGAGCGGGTCCGGGTGAGCTACCTCCAGCCGGCCGAGATGCGTCCGGGACTGATCGACGTGCTCACGGGCACGGACAAGGTCGTGCCCTACTTCGACCTGTCGTTCCAGCACTCGGCGCCCCAAGTGCTCCGCGCCATGCGGCGCTTCGGCGACACCGAGCGCTTCCTCGACCTGCTCGACACCATCCGCGGCAAGGCCCCGCTGGCGGGCGTCAGGTCCAACTTCATCGTCGGCTTCCCCGGCGAGACCGAGGCCGACGTCGCCGAGCTGGAACGCTTCCTCACCGCGGCCAGACTCGACGCCATCGGCGTCTTCGGCTACTCCGACGAGGACGGCACCGAGGCGGCCGGCTACGCCGACAAGAACCCGGCCGAGGTGGTCGCCGAGCGGCTGGCCCGCGTCACCCAGCTGGCCGAGGAGCTGATCGGGCAGCGGGCCGAGGAACGGGTGGGCGAGCGGACCCGGGTGCTGGTCGAGTCGCTGGAGCCGGAGGACGGCGTCGAGGGCGACGTGGTCGCCGTGGGCCGCGGCGAGCACCAGGCCCCCGAGACCGACGGCCAGATCCTGGTCACCGCGCCGGACACGGGCGCGCTCGTCCCCCCGGTCGGGGGCTTCGTGGACGCCGAGATCGTGGCCGCGGAGGGTGTGGACCTCGTCGCCGTGGCGCTGCCGGCGGTCGTCGGCACCGCCGCGGGGGGCGGAAGATGACGGACGGGCCGGCCTCGGCCGCCGGTGAGGGACACGCGGCCGACTCCCGCCACGGCCCAGGAGCCGCCGGCGGATCCTCGGGGGAGTCGTCCGCCGACCTGTGGAACATCGCCAACGTGCTCACCATGGTGCGGCTGCTGCTCGTGCCGGGCTTCGTGCTGCTCATGCTGGCCGACGGCGGGCACGACCCGGCCTGGCGCTCGCTGGCCTGGGCCGCCTTCACGGTGGCCATGATCACCGACCTCTTCGACGGCGAGCTGGCCAGGCGGCACAACCTCGTCACCGACTTCGGCAAGATCGCCGACCCGATCGCGGACAAGGCGATCATGGGCGCGGCGCTGATCTGCCTCTCGCTGCTGTCCGACCTGCCCTGGTGGGTGACCGTGGTGATCCTCGTGCGCGAGCTGGGGATCACGGGCCTGCGCTTCTGGGTGATCAGGCACGGGGTCATCCCGGCCAGCCGGGGCGGCAAGCTCAAGACGCTGGCCCAGGGGGTGGCGGTCGGCATGTACATCCTGGCGCTGACCGGGCCGCTGGCCACCCTCCGGTGGTGGGCGATGGCGGCCGCCGTGGCGTTGACCGTGGTCACCGGCCTGGACTACGTGCGGCAGGCGGTCGTGTTGCGCCGCGCCGGGCTCGCGAGGGAGCGCGCCGGTGGGCGGTGACCGCGGGGCTCCCGAGCCGGCGATCGCGGAGCAGGTGCTGGGGCTGCTGACCCGGCGGGGGGAGACGGTGGCGGTCGCCGAATCGCTGACCGGCGGTCTCGTGGCGGCGGCGCTGACCACGGTGCCCGGAGCGTCGAAAGCCTTCGTCGGTTCGGTGACGGCCTACGCGACGGCGGTCAAGCGGGAGGTGCTCGGCGTCGACGGAGAACTGCTCGCGGAGCGGGGAGCCGTCGACGCGGAGGTGGCCAGGCAGCTGGCCACCGGGGTGCGGGAGCTGCTCGGCGCGGGCTGGGGAGTGGCGACGACGGGGGTGGCCGGGCCCGAGCCGCAGGACGGGCACCCGGTGGGCACGGTCTTCGTGGCGGTTTCGGCACCCGGATCCGGGGGAGTCGTGGCCCAGCGGCTCATGCTGCGCGGGGACAGGGCGGCGGTCCGGGCGGAGAGCGTCCGAGCGGTGCTCATCCTGCTGCGGAATGAGCTGGTTCATCACGGGCACCGTGGCCCGCGGGCGGCACAGGATACGGAACAGAACGGAGACGATGGATGTTTGCAGCCCTGAGTGAACAAGACATCGCTCCCCGCGCGGTGGGAGTCCGAGGCGGTACGGTGGGGCATGAAGCAAGCGAGGCCAACGGTCCGAGGAGGGAGCCACCGATGATTCTGCTCCGTCGCCTGCTGGGTGACGTGCTGCGTCGGCAGCGCCAACATCAGGGCCGCACCCTGCGCGAAGTGTCCTCCTCCGCCCGAGTCTCCCTCGGATACCTCTCCGAGGTGGAGCGCGGGCAGAAGGAAGCTTCCTCGGAGCTGCTGGCCGCCATCTGCGACGCGCTGGACCTGCGGATGTCGGAGCTGATGCGGGAGGTCAGCGACGAGCTGGCGCTCGCCGAGCTGGCCCAGTCCGCCGCGAGTGACACGGTGCAGTCCCTCGGGATGCCCGCCGGCCCGAGTCTGGCCGAGCGTCCCATGCTCAACCCGGTGCGGGTCACCTCCGTGACGCACCGGCCCGACGATCGGGTCACGATCAAGTCCCCGGCCGAGGCCGTGGACGTCGTCGCCGCCTGACCGACCTGTTCCGGCCCGCCGCACCGGGCCGGTGCGCCGGCCAGGCCCGCGCTAGGGCCGCAGCCGCAGGCCGCGCGGTGTCGCGTGGAAGCCCGCGGCCTCCAGGAGCCGAACCCACAGCTGGTCTCCCAGCACGGGGGAGCCGTTGACCCGTTCCACCGTGAGCGTGCCCAGGGCGCCCTCGCGGGCCGCCGCCGTCAGTGCCTCGGCGGCCGGCCGGAGCGACTCCTCCACCGCCTCGGGCGGGCCCTCGGGCGCCCAGGCGAGCAGCGTCCGCCCGCCGCGCTCCAGATAGAGCACCAGTTCGCCCGCCACCAGCACGACCAGCGCCCCCGCCTTGCGCCCCGGCTTGTGGCCGGCGCCCGACGGCGGCTCGGGCCAGGGGAGCGCGGCACCGTAGGCGTTCGCCGGGTCGGCGGCCGCCAGCACCAGGGCCCGCGGGCCGCCGGCGGCCGGGACTCCGGTGGTGGGGCCAGGCACCGAGGCCGCCGCGCCGATGGCGCGCAGCCGGTCCACCGCGCCGTCCATCGCGAACTGGGCGGCGCCGAGACCCTCCACCACGTAGCCGCGCCGGGCCTGGCCGCTCTCCTCGAAGGCGGAGAGCACCCGGTAGGTGGCCGCGAAGCCACCCGCCACCCCCTCGGCCGCGACCGCGCCGCGCGTGACCACCCCGTGCCGGTCGAGCAGGGTGCGGGCCAGGGCGTGGGCCCGCAGCGTCGGATCCGGCTCCCGGGGTGGGAGCAGCGACCAGCGCCCGGAGACGGTGGGCGGCCCGCCGCGGGACGCCGTGGGGCGCCGGGCCTGGCCCGTGCCGACGGCCAGCGCGCCGTAGCGGCCGCGGGGCGTGGCCCGGCGCGCCCGGTGGGCGGTGGCGCCCGCGGTGCGGCCCGAGCCCAGCAGCGACCGGAGCGGGCCGACGGTGTCGTTGGTGAGCCGACCCGACCAGGCCAGGTCCCAGACGGCCTCGGCGAGCGCCGCGTCCGACGCCTCCTCGCCCGCCGCCCGCACCTGCTCGGCGATCTGCCGGAAGAACAGGCCGTAGCCGCCGGCCAGCGCGTCGAGGACGGCGCGGTGCACCGGGGTCGTCTCCAGCGGCAGCGGGGCCGGCAGCAGGAGCGGCGCCGCGTCCGCCGTGTAGAGCGAGACCCAGCCGTCCTTGCCGGGCAACGCTCCGGCGCCCGCCCACACCACCTCGCCCGAGGCCGTCAGCTCGTCGAGCAGTGGCGCCGTGTATCCCCTGACCCGGAAGGGCAGCACCAGCCGCTCCAGGGCCGACGCGGGCACGGCGGCGCCCTGCAGCTGCTCCACGGCCCGCACCAGACCGTCGAGGCCGCGGAGCTCGCCCGCGCCGCCCTGCCCCGCGAGGTGCTGCCAGCGGGGCAGGAAGGCCGCCAGGGCGGCCGGCGGCACCGGCTCGACCTCCTGCCGCAGGGCGGCCAGCGAACGGCGGCGCAGGCGCCGCAGGACGCCGGGCTCGCACCACTCCTGGCCGGCTCCGCCCGGCCGGAACTCTCCCTGCACCAGCCGGCCGCCCGCGGCCAGCCGGTGCAGCGCGCCGTCCGCGACGGCCGTGCCGAGGCCGAACCGGGCGGCGGCGTCGGCCGAGGTGAACGGGCCGTGGGTGCGGGCGTAGCGGGACAGCAGGTCGCCCAGCGGATCCGCCACCGGCTCGGTGAAGGCCTCCGGCACCCCGACGGGCAGCGCGGCGCCCAGCGCGTCCCGCAGGCGGCCGGCGTCCTCGATGGCGGCCCAGTGCTCCTCGCCCGCGACGCGCACCCGCAGCGCCCGACGGGCGGCCGCCAGCTCCGCCGCCCACCCGGGGCGCGCACCGCGGGCGGCCAGCTCGGCGTCCGTGAGCGGGCCGAGCACCCGCAGCAGGTCGGCGACGCCCTCGACACCGGTGATCCGGCGTTCCTCGGTCAGCCAGCCGAGCTCGGCCTCGAGGCCGGCGAGCACCTCGGGGTCGAGAAGCTCCCGCAGCTCGGCGCGGCCCAGCAGCTCGGCGAGCAGCCGCGAGTCGAGGGAGAGGGCGGCGGCGCGGCGCTCGGCGAGCGGTGAGTCGCCCTCGTAGAGGTACTGGGCGACGTAGCCGAAGAGCAGGGAACGGGCGAAGGGCGAGGGCTCCTGGGTGGTGACCTCGACGAGCCGGACCCGGCGGGCCTGGACGTCACCCATCAGCTGGGCGAGCCCGGGCACGTCGAACACGTCCTGCAGGCACTCGCGGACCGCTTCGAGCACGATCGGGAAGGATCCGAACTCGGATGCCACGGACAGCAGTTGGGCCGCTCGTTGACGCTGCTGCCACAGCGGGGTGCGCCGGCCGGGATCCCGCCTGGGCAGCAGCAGCGCCCGGGCCGCGCACTCGCGGAACCTGGCGGCGAACAGGGCCGAGCCGCCGACCTGCTCGGTGACGAGGTCGTCGACCTCGTTCGCCTCGAACAGCACGTCGCCCGCGCCGACCGGAGCCCGGCCGTCGTCGAACGCGGCGTCCAGCGGGCCGGAGGCCGGCCCCTCGGGATCGAGGCCGCCCGCGGTCAGCGGGTCGGCGTCCGGCAGCCGCAGCACGATGCCGTCGTCCGCGTGCAGCACCTGGGCGTCCAGGCCGAAGCGCTCCGTCAACCGGGCGCCGAGTGCCAGCGCCCAGGGGGCGTGCACCTGGGCGCCGAACGGCGAGTGCACCACGATCCGCCAGTCGCCCAGCTCGTCCCTGAAGCGCTCGACCACGATGGTGCGGTCGTCCGGCACGTGGCCGCACGCCTCGCGCTGCTCGGCGAGATAGGCCAGCAGGTTGTCGACGGCCCAGGGGTCAAGGCCGGCGGCGGCGAGCCGCTCTTGGGCGGCCTCCGGCGTCAGGCCGCCGAGCTCCCGGAGGAACGCGCCGATCGCCCGGCCGAGTTCGAGCGGGCGGCCGAGCTGGTCGCCCTTCCAGAAGGGCAGCCGGCCCGGCACACCGGGGGCGGGCGTGACGAGCACCCGGTCGCGGGTGATGTCCTCGATGCGCCACGAGGTGGTGCCCAGGGTGAAGACGTCGCCGACCCGGGACTCGTACACCATCTCCTCGTCCAGCTCGCCGACCCGACCGCCGCCCCGGCGCGGGTCGGCGCCGGCCAGGAAGACGCCGAACAGACCGCGGTCCGGGATGGTGCCGCCCGAGGTGACGGCCAGCCGCTGCGCGCCGGGGCGGCCGACGACGGTGTGCGCCACCCGGTCCCAGACGAGCCGGGGCCGCAACTCGGCGAAGGCGTCGGACGGATAGCGCCCGGCCAGCATGTCCAGCACGGCGTGGTACGCGGACTCGGGCAGCGCGGAGAACGGCGCGGCCCGCCGCACCAGCGCCAGCAGTTCGTCCACGTCCCAGGTGTCCATCGCGGTCATCGCGACCAGCTGCTGGGCCAGCACGTCCAGCGGATTGGCGGGGACGCGCAGCGCCTCGATGGCGCCGGCCCGCATCCGCTCGGTGACCACCGCGGACTGCACCAGATCGCCCCGGTACTTGGGGAAGACCACGCCCGCCGATACCGCGCCGACCTGGTGCCCGGCCCGGCCCACGCGTTGGAGCCCGGAGGCTACCGAGGGCGGGGACTCGACCTGGATCACCAGGTCGACGGAGCCCATGTCGATGCCGAGCTCGAGGCTCGAGGTGGCGACCACGGCCGGCAGCCGGCCGGCCTTCAGGTCCTCCTCGATCAGGGCCCGCTGCTCCTTGGAGACCGAGCCGTGGTGCGCCCTGGCCAGCATCGCGGGGGCGCCCTTGGCCGCCCCCGAGCCGCCCATCAGCGCGGCGGGGGAGTGCTCCTCGGGCAGCGGCTCCCCGGTGGCGCGCTCGTGGGCGATCTCGTTCATCCGGTTGCACAGCCGCTCGGCGAGGCGCCGGGAGTTGGCGAAGACGATGGTGGACCGGTGGGCGACCACCAGGTCGACGATGCGTTCCTCGACCGAGGGCCAGATGGAGGGCCCGCCCCCCTGCCCGGGGCCGCCCTGGCCCGGCGTGTCCGGCACGGGGGAGCCGCCGAGCTCGCCCAGGTCGGCGACGGGCACCACCACGGACAGCCGGAACTCCTTGCCGGACGGCGGCTGGACGATCCGGCTCCTGCGCTGCGGGGACAGGAACCTGGCCACCTCGTCGACCGGGCGGACCGTGGCCGAGAGCCCGATCCGCCTGGCCGGCCTGGGCAGCAGCACGTCGAGCCGTTCCAGGGAGAGGGCCAGATGGGCGCCGCGCTTGGTGCCGGCGACGGCGTGCACCTCGTCGAGGATCACGGTCTCGACGCCTGCCAGCGCCTCGCGGCTGGCCGAGGTGAGCATGAGGAACAGCGACTCGGGCGTGGTGATCAGGATGTCCGGCGGCCGGCGGGCCAGGGCACGGCGGTCGGCGGCCGGGGTGTCACCGGTGCGGATGGCGACGCGGATGTCCGGCTCGGGGAGCCCGAGACGGACCGACTCCTGCCGGATGCCGGTGAGCGGGCTGCGCAGATTCCGCTCCACGTCGACGGCGAGCGCCTTGAGCGGCGAGACGTACAGCACCCGGCAGCGCTTCAGCGGCTCGGCCGGCGGGGGCGTGGCGGCCAACCGGTCGAGCGAGGCGAGGAAGGCGGCCAGGGTCTTGCCCGAGCCCGTCGGCGCGACCACCAGGGCGTCCGACTCCTCCGCGATCGCCTGCCACGCCCCCACCTGCGCGGCCGTCGGCGCGTGGAAGGCCCCGGTGAACCACGCCCGGGTGGCGGGCGAGAACCCGTCGAGCGCGGTGTCGGGGGTGGGGGCCGAATGTCCGTTCATGCACCTCATCGTGACACCCGGCACTGACAGGCCCCGGCGGAGCTGGCGCGGCGGGCGGAGAATGGCGGGGTGCGGGTGGAAGAGGAACAGCGGCCGGAGCGGGCCAGGCACTGGCGGCACCCGGAGCTGCCGGGGGTCGACCTGCTGCGCGCCCGCTACGTGCGCCGGACCTTCATCCGGCACACCCACGAGACCTTCGTCATCGCGGCCATCACCCGGGGTGTGGAGGCGTTCCACCACAAGGGCACCGTCGAGCGGGCGAGTGCCGGCGGGCTGGCGCTGATCAACCCGGACACGCCGCACACGGGCCAGGCGGGGGTGCCGGACGGGTGGACCTACGGCGCGCTCTACCCCACGGCCGAGCTGGTGGACGGGATCGCCGCCGAGACGTCGGGGTCGCGCGGCGCGGCCGGGTTCCGCGACGTCGTACTGGTGGATCCGGCGGCCGTGCGGCTGGTCTCCCGGGTGCTGCGGGCGGCGGACGAGGGCGACGCGCTGGCCGCCGACAGCCTGCTGCGGCTGGTGGTCGCGCGGCTCCTCACCCGGGCGGGTGGGGCGCGGCAGCGGCGCGAGGTGCGCGATGCCGGCGCGCGGCAGGCGGAGCGCGCCAGGGAGGTGTTGGCGGACCGGATGACTGATCCGCCGACCCTGGCGCGGCTGGCCGCCGAGCTCGATGTCGGCCCCTTCGCCCTGCTGCGCGCCTTCCGGGCACGCTACGGCCTGCCGCCACACGCCTGGCTCACCGACGCCCGGGTGCACCGGGCCCGCGCGCTGCTGGACGCCGGACTCAGGCCGGCGGACGCCGCGGTGGCGGTCGGCTTCACGGACCAGTCCCACCTGCACCGGCACTTCACCAGGACCGTCGGGGTGTCACCCGGCGCCTACCGGCGGGAACGGCTGCCCGGGGCCTGAGCCGACGGCCGGCCAGCGGTGCAAGAACGTACAAGACCGCGTGGAAAGCTGTCACTTACCGTGCCCAGGTGATCGAAAACACCATGACGGGCGCCACCGCGCGCCCGGAACCGAACGCGACGCGGGCCACGGTGCGCGACGCGCTGGGCGTGGGCTGCGCCGTCGGCCTGTCCGGATTCGCCTTCGGCGTGACCGCCGCGTCCAACGGTCTGAGCGTGCCGCAGGCCTGCGTGCTCAGCCTCCTCGTCTTCACCGGCGCCTCCCAGTTCGCGCTGGTCAGCGCACTGGCCGGGGGCGGCGGCCCGGTGCCGGCGGCGGCCGGCGCGCTCTTCCTCGGCCTGCGCAACGCCCTCTACGGGCTGCGGCTCTCCACCCTGCTCGGGCCGCCGCGGTGGCTGCGCCCGCTCGCCGCCCAGTGGGTCATCGACGAGACCTCGGCCGTGGCCCTCGCCCAGCCGGACCGGCGACTGGCCCGGATCGGCTTCGCGGTCACCGGGGCCTCGCTCTATCTCTGCTGGAACCTGACCACGCTGCTCGGCGCGCTGGGCGCCGAGGCGTTGGGCGACCCCGCCACCTGGGGGCTCGACGCCGCCGGCCCGGCGGTCTTCCTCGCCCTGCTCGCGCCCATGCTGCGCTCGCCCATCGAACGAGCGGTGGCGATCGGCGCGGTGCTGCTGGCGCTCGGCGCCCTGCCGCTGCTGCCGGCCGGCGTTCCGGTGCTGGTGGCCGCGGCGGCCGCGCCGCTCGCGCTGCTGGTGCCCGGCCGTCGCGAGGAGGGCGCGGCGTGACGACGTGGATCGCCATCGCGGTGACGGCGGCCGGCTGTTACCTGGTGAAGCTGGTCGGCCTCACGGTGCCGACCGCGGCGCTCGAACGCCCGCTGGTGCTGCGGCTGGTGGCGCTGCTGCCGGTGGCCCTGCTGGCCGCCCTCACCGCCCTGCAGACGGTGGACGACGGGTCCGGCTCGCCGACGTTGGACGCCCGGGCGGCCGGTCTCGCGGCGGCCGGCCTCGCGCTGCTGCTGCGGGCGCCGTTCCTGCTGGTGGTGGCCGTGGCGGTGGCGGTCACGGCGGGGGGCAGAGCGCTCGGAGGGTGAACCGGCGGGGACGGGATACTGGGGGCATGCGGTTGACTGACTTCTGGCAGCGGATGGCGGCGCAGTTCGGTCCGGCGTACGCGGACTCCTTCGCCCGGGACCACGTGATGTCGGAGCTCGGCGGGCGTACGGTGAACGAGGCGCTGGCCGCCGGCTGGAGCACCAAGGAGGTCTGGCGAGCCGTCTGCGAGGCCATGGACGTGCCCCCGCACCTGCGGTGATGGCCCTGACCAGGCGTTTTCTCGGTTATCCACAGGCCGGGCCAGATGCTTGACACGAAAATCGAACAGCCATTCTTATGGGGGTGCGGAACGGCGCCCCGGTCCTCGATTGTCAGTGGCGGGCGCTAGCGTCCGTTGATGTGAAGCGATCGAATCAGACGGACCGGGTGGCACCCATGGCAGGTACGGACCGCGAGAAGGCGTTGGACGCCGCACTCGCGCAGATTGAAAGGCAGTTCGGCAAAGGCGCCGTGATGCGTCTCGGCGAGCGGCCGAACGAGCCGATCGAGGTCATCCCCACCGGCTCCACGGCACTCGACGTGGCCCTCGGCGTCGGCGGGCTGCCGCGCGGCCGGGTGGTCGAGGTGTTCGGCCCCGAGTCCTCAGGCAAGACGACCCTGACGCTGCACGCGGTGGCGAACGCCCAACGCGCCGGCGGCACGGTCGCCTTCGTGGACGCCGAGCACGCGCTCGACCCCGAGTACGCCAAGAGGCTCGGGGTGGACGTGGACCAGCTGATCCTCTCCCAGCCGGACAACGGCGAACAGGCGCTCGAGATCGTCGACATGCTGATCCGCTCGGGCGCCCTCGACCTGATTGTCATCGACTCGGTCGCGGCCCTGGTGCCGCGCGCCGAGATCGAGGGCGAGATGGGCGACTCGCACGTCGGCCTCCAGGCCCGGCTGATGAGCCAGGCCCTGCGGAAGATCACCGGCGCGCTCCACCAGTCGAAGACCACGGCCATCTTCATCAACCAGCTCCGCGAGAAGGTCGGTGTGATGTTCGGCTCGCCGGAGACGACCACGGGTGGCCGGGCGCTCAAGTTCTACGCCTCGGTGCGGCTCGACATCCGCCGCATCGAGACGATGAAGGACGGCACCGACGCGGTGGGCAACCGCACCCGGGTCAAGGTCGTCAAGAACAAGGTCGCCCCGCCCTTCAAGCAGGCCGAGTTCGACATCCTCTACGGCACTGGCATCAGCCGCGAGGGCGGCCTGATCGACATGGGTGTGGAGCACGGCTTCGTCCGCAAGTCCGGCGCCTGGTACACCTACGAGGGCGACCAGCTGGGCCAGGGCAAGGAGAACGCGCGGAGCTTCCTGCGGGACAACCCCGATCTGGCCAACGAGATCGAGAAGAAGATCAAGGAGAAGCTGGGCATCGGGCCCAAGACCGAGGCCCCGGCCGGCGAGCCGGGCAAGGACGCCTCGGGCGCCGCCGCGGCGCCGGCCGCCGCTGCCGCGGCGGCCTCGGTCACGCCGCCCGCGCCGGCCAAGGCCACCAAGGCCAAGCCCGCCACCGCCGCCGCTGCCGCCAAGAGCTGACGGTGACCCGGCGCAGCGAGTGGCCGGAGCACGCGGGACATGAAGACGGCGGTGGCCCTGCCGCGTCGAGGGCCGGGGCAGGGCCACCGCACCCTCCGAGAAGCCCGGAGGAGCGGGCGCGGGCCATCTGCCTGCGGCTGCTCACCGGGACGCCGCGGACGCGTCGGGAGCTGGCCGACGCGCTCCGCGAGCGGGAGATCCCCGAGGAGGTGTCGGCTGCGGTCCTCGACCGGTTCGAGGAGGTCGGGCTGATCGACGACGCCGCCTTCGCCGCGGCCTGGGTGGAGTCGCGGCACCACGGGCGTGGCCTCGCCCGGCGCGCCCTGGCAAGGGAGTTGCGCACCAAGGGGGTGGCCACGGCCTCGATCGACGAGGCGATCGGCGGGCTGGACGCCGAGCGGGAGGAGGAGACGGCGCGGGCGTTGGTGGAGCGGCGCCTGCGGGCCACCCGAGGCCTCGACCGGGACCGGCGGATGCGGCGGCTGGTGGGGATGCTGGCCCGCAAGGGGTATCCGGAGGGCACGGCCCTCCGGGTGGTCAGGGAGGCCCTGGCGGCCGAGGGGGAGCAGCTGGACGAGGACACGGAGCCGTGGCACGGCGGCCGCTGACCGAGGGCCGGTGAGCCGCCGGGCCGGCGGGGAGGCCGGCCC